>JAKAJS010000026.1 GCA_021813685.1 Deltaproteobacteria bacterium
GGCCCCCTTGCCGTGTCCGTACAGTTCGCTTTCCGCGAGGTTTTTGTTCAACAGCCCGCAATCGACAAGGCCGCGCCCACCGACAACACCATCCTGATCCAGGGCGAAACGGGAGTCGGAAAGGATGTGCTCGCCTATTACGCCCACCGGCAAAGCCACAGAAAGGATGGTCCCTTCGTCACCGTCGATTGCGGGCTGTTGAACAAAAACCTCGCGGAAAGCGAACTGTACGGACACGGCAAGGGGGCCTTTTCGGGCGCGATGGAAAGGAAAATGGGCCTCGTGGAGCAAAGCCACGGAGGAACGCTCTTTCTGGATGAAATCGGCAATATCGATTTGGAGCTGCAGAAGAAATTCCTGCGGTTCCTCGAGACGAGGAAATTTCGCCGTGTCGGCGAAACCAAGGAGATCGAGATCGATACCCGCCTGATTCTGGCCACCAACCTCGATCTCGACGATGCGGTCCACAAGGGAACCCTGCGCCAGGACCTGTTCTACCGCATGGGTGTCATCGAAATCATGATTCCGCCGCTACGCAACCGCATCGAGGATATCGAGGCTCTCTCCTCCCTTTTCGTTCGAAAAGAGGAAAAGAAAGGCGGCCAAAGCTCGATCGACCCCGAGACCATGCAGGTCCTCACCGAATACGGGTGGCCCGGAAATGTGCGAGAACTGCGCTCGGTGATCAATAAGGCGATGATATTCGCCAAATCCGGTTCCATACTGCCCGAACATCTGCCGACGAACCTTCTTGCCAACAGAAAGGCCGCCGTAAAACAGCCCAAGACTTTGGAAGAGCTGGAAAAAGAACATATCCTGACAGTCCTTGAGGCTGTGGGCGGCAATCAGAGCCGGGCCGCAGAGATCCTCGGCATCAACCGCAAAACTCTCTACAAGAAGATCCACAAACACAAACTCTTCTCCTGAGGAAAGCAAAAAACACGATCTATGCGGAGGGCCTCTTTAGACTGAACCCGGGGATGCCACGTAGATTGTGATGTAGCGATAACTTTTTGATGGAGGAGCACAACGTGATCCGCACTCAGATACAGCCAACGGAACAACAGGCGATCCGGTTGAAGGAAATGGCCCCTATTCGCAAGGAATCCGTCGCCTCGTTGATTCGGGAGGCCTTAGACATATTCCTTGCAGACAATGCATCCGACAGGGGCGCACTTTTTCGGCACGCCCTCACGATCGTGGGCAAGTACGAGACCGAAGCCGGCGATTTTTCTCTCGACCATGATCGTTATCTTGAGGAGGATTTTCGCGCGTGAGGAATTCAGCTGGGCTCCCTGAGGGATGCTACGTGACGGAGACCACCGGGGGGTGATCAACCGGGGATGCCGCAGCCCCCCGATTCCACACTCTCACCCATGGGGGATACTCCATGATCCGGGACCATGAAGGAGGGGGCAGACGGCAGATCACCACCGAAAAACTTGATCAATCGATTCCATCGTGAATGTGGTATATTTAAAGCGGATCGACCCTCTGCAAAGGGAATTGATAGGCTTTTGCTATGATCGAGGGGAATCGGAATGCCGCCGAAAGTGAGGGAACTGATAGCGCAACTTGAACGAGCGGGATTTATAAATAGAGACGGCAAGGGAAGTCATAGGAATTTCGTCCATCCGAGGGTGTCAAAGCCTGTCACAATTGCCGGACATCTATCCGATGACGCAAAAGAATACCAGTTACGGGCAGTGAAATCGGCTATCGAGGAATCGAGAAAATGAAAGACAGCGCCAGGTATGCAAAAATTGTCGAATGGTCGGAGGAGGATAATTGCTATGTGGGCAGCGCGCCGGGTTTGATTTACGGTGGGACCCACGGCGATGACGAAAAGGCGGTCTTCGAAGAACTGTGCCAAATAGTCGAGGAGGCAATCGAGTTATATCACATGGAAGGCAGGCCACTTCCACCGGCAACATCCGGGCGCGACTATGCCAATAAGATGGAGCAGGTGGTGTGCGCCACTCAAGCCTGATCAGCGACGATTATAATTCCCGCCCGTATTGCCTCACGAGAGAATCTTACCCAAACAGAGAGATTGCATCACCAGATATCTTACCGCCTCAGCAAAGATGTTGCCAAGAATCACCAAAAATGTAACCAAGCTGCCCGTGGAGGGGAAAATGGATGAAGTGCCGGAATCCTTACTCTTCTCTGCCCCTTTTGAGTCCCCCAAAGCGTTAAACTCCGGGGGTTCAAGGGAACAGAGCCCCCCTTGTTAATTAATTTTCAATCACCGCCAGTTGGGAGGCGCGATCTCCTCACCAAATCTTTCCTCCTACAGGTGATTATCCTCAAATGCCAGTATCGTTTCAGTTCGCCAGGTCTGCACATGTCACTGCAGAGTCCGCAACTGTCCCGATGCAAACTGCCCCGGGTACTTTGTCTGCAATGAATCAAACTAAGCTGTCGCGAGAAATTCCTCAACGGTCAGGCCTATGTCTCCAGCAATCCTCCTCAACAAAATTGGAGAGATATCCTGTCCTTTATGGAAAGGGACCGTCGTTTGTCGACCGTCAGAATGGCGATTGACCCTTTCCAGCGAACTTCCACAAAACCGAGCTTCTCAAGGACCGATACGACTTCTCTCGGTTTTTGGATTGGCAGCCTCCCATTACGCCACCATTACCACCCGAGTCCCCACGAATTCAGCTTCCAATGGAGGTTCGCCGTCCGACGCATTTTTCGATTATGGTGGTGAATCTCTTCATTTAAAACCTCAAATAATGAATCGTCGCAGGTGCCTACACCTCAACAATAGCGCCTCGCCCATCTTCTTGCAGCATGAAGAAATTCAACTGGGCTCCCTGAGGGATACTACGTGACGGAGACCATGGAGGATGCTCCAGTATCCCGGGGATACTCCATGATCCGGGATCACATGGGAGGGGGCAGGCGTGCAGGCTTATTCCAAAACCAAGGAATCGAGGCAATGCGGGAGCAGGGGGCTCTACTGTTCCGGCCAGAATTACTTAATGCTCAGAAAATCGTTAACTTCGATCCGCGCCTCTTTCAGAATCGCCCTGAGAGTTCCCTCGGGCATTTCGCCCGGGTGGTCGGGAAGGGTCGTATAGAGGTTCGCTTTTTCGTTATACCAGATCTCATGGCTTCCTGGGGCCTGCCGATCAAAAGCGAACCCGAAGGCTCTAAGCCTTCTCACTATGTCTTTGTATCGGAATCAGGCAAGCCCCCCATCTTCAGGAATTCACAATGAGGGGATAATCGAAGGAATCGCCTATACTCGATAACTCAGGATCGCCGGAACGCTCCCTATGCGCCTCAATAAGCTTTCTGGCCACATCTCGTGCAATTTCCAAAGTCTCAGTGGCCGTACGGCCTTGGGCGACGAGCCCCGGCACCTCCCGGGATGTGGCGAGATACACTCCCTCAGGGAGTTTCTCGATGTGGATGTTGATTATTCGTTCCATGACGTTCGTCCCCTGAGTAAGGATTCCAAAAATAACTGTGTCGGAACTTATTGAAAATATAGCATGGAAGACCAAATGGTGAAAGAGAGCGCCGAATTTTATTCGGCCGGTGGAGTTTGTGCCGTCTTGCTGGCCACACCCCCGGGGATACTGCTTGACTGAGAACGCGTAGGATGCCGCAGGCGCCCGTTTCCACACTGCACCTCCTGCGTGGGGGATACTTGGTGATCCGGGACCATTTGGGAGGGGGCCAAAGGATCAGTTGACCTCCGCTCAACAGAAAAACATCAAAAACGGGGGCAAAATCACGATAGCGAGTTAATGATTCCGAGTACTTAGCGATCGCGCGCTTTTGAATATACTAATAATGCCGGATAG
>JAKAJS010000156.1:0-6107 GCA_021813685.1 Deltaproteobacteria bacterium
CTATCGATAAGGGACCCGGAATGGATTTCGAACTGAACGAAGAACAAAGAATTATTCAGGAAACCGCCGCAAAATTTGCCAAACGCGAGCTCGAACCCGTGGCGGCGCAAATCGACAGGACCAAGGATCGGGCTATCCTCAAAGCCAATCTCAAAAAATTGGCCGACCTGGGCTTCATGGGGTTGAACGTGGACCCCGAGTACGGGGGATCGGGGGCCGGGAGCATCGCGTTTTCGCTCGTTATGACCGAACTCGGGCGCGCCTGCGCAGCTACGACAGTCACGACCTCGGTGACCAACATGGTAGCCGAGCTGATCCAGGCCGTCGGAACCGAGGAGCAGAAAAGAAAGTATCTTCCCCCCATCTGCAGCGGCGAATATCCGGCGGCAAGTTTTGGCCTTACCGAGACCTGCGCAGGATCGGACCCGGCGTCCATGAGAACTGCGGCCGTGCTCGATGGAGACTCCTGGGTGCTGAACGGAAACAAGATCTTTATTTCCAGCGCCGAGTATGCAGGCTGTTTTGTGGTCTGGGCCGTAACGGATAAAGAGGCGAAAAAGGGCAGGGGGATCAGCGCTTTTCTCGTCGAACCCCACTTTCCCGGGTTCAAGGTCGGAAGAGACGAACACAAAATGGGACAGCACGCTTCTTCGACCAACGAGTTGATCTTCGAAAACTGCAGAGTCCCGCGGGAAAACGTGCTGGGGAAAGTCAACGACGGGTTTCGCATCGCCGTTGGCGAGCTTGCGGGAGGAAGGATCGGAATCGGCTCGATGGCCGCAGGCATCGGGTTTGCCGCCATGGAGTGCGCGACGAGATACGCGCAGGAACGGATACAGTTTGACAAGCCCATCGCCTCCCAGCAGGCGATCCAGTGGATGATAGCCGATAACTACACCCGGCTCGAGGCGGCGCGCCTGCTCCTGCTCCGCGCGGCCCATCTCAAGGACCAGGGCAGGCCCTACTCCGCAGCGGCTTCCAAGGCAAAGCTCTACGCCACCGAATCGGCCAACAGGGCGTGCTACGATGCGATTCAAATGCTTGGCGGCTACGGCTATACCAATGATTTTCCCGTCGAACGCTTCTATCGGGATGTACGCATAACCACCATTTACGAGGGTACAAGCGAGATCCAGCGGCTCATCATTGCGCGGGACCTGTTGCAATGAACTTCTTAGGGGAGTCTGGAGTATGCGTTCACGTTCCAAACGATCGCTCGTTATGGTTATTGCGCTGGTTGCGGCCCTCGCCGGTTGCGCCGGAGGAGGAAACATTCAGACCGCTTCGGTACAAAGCGGCAACCAGGACATTCTGGCGATTGTGGCCGGAAGATTTCGTTTCTGGCCCAATGCCATCAGCGTCGATAAACCCGGCCCGTTGACTCTGGAAATAAAGAATGTCACCGGCTCGGTCCAGAATTTCACGCTCAAGGATACGACCTACAAGACCATAGAGAACGTCAATGTTCCTCCAGGCACGACAACCATTATCAACGTGGACTTTCCCGTGCGCGGCGTCTACCAGTTTTACAGCAACCTGACGCTGCGCTCCTTTGTCGGGATGAACGGACAAATTTCGGTGGGACAATAGGATTGACAGGATTTACAGGATTAAAGACGGGGTGGTCGGCTGGAAGGATTCCCAATCCTGTAATCCTGTAATCCTGTCTAAAGGTCTCTCTGTTCCTCTCGTCGTATCGTGGAGGCTGTTGGAAATCCTGTCCGGTCTTTCTTTCGTTCCGCAGGGAAAAGCAAAAAGCTTGGACAGGATTACAGGATGTACAGGATTAAAGACGGGGTGGTCGGCTGGAAGGATTCCTAATCCTGTAATCCTGTAATCCTGTCTAAAAGTCTCTCTGTTCCTCACATCCTGGCCGTGGGGGCGGGAAATCCTGTCTAAGTTTTTGTCTTTCCCGGCGGTAAAGGAGGGAAAAAGGACAGGATTACAGGATTGACAGGTCCCGACTTCTCGCAAGAAATCCAATCCTGTAATCTGTAATCCGTCCTTGCGTTCATACTTCGATCAATTTTCAGGCCTCGTATTTGAAAGAGAGTCTTACGCGGGCCCGATATTCGACGACTTTCCCGTTTTCGATCCGCATGTCCATTTTATCCACTTCGGCAATTCTGAGGTCCCTCAGACTCTTGGTTGCGGTCTCAACGACCTCCTTGGCAGCCTCTTCCCACGAATTCGGACTGGTTCCGACAAGTTCGACGATCTTGTAAACGGACATGACCATCCTCCTTAGTTGTTGTGGATAATGCGATGATTCGACAGCAGGCAACCCCTCCCGTCGTCCTTTCTGGAAAATAATAATACACGCTTTTCATTTTGCATCGCCAGATAAATCATCTGCTCGGATAAATCATCCTGCGAAACTTTGCGACCGTTGACTGGAGGCCCCGGATCGAATATCTTTTTTTCAGCGTCGCGTTTCACAGGGAGCCTGGAAACTATGAATGCACGTGACATCATGAACACACGGTTTCATACTCTCAGCCCCTCCGACACCATCGCCGAAGCGGTAAACATGTTTCATACGGCGAGCCTGGAGGAGGGGAAACGAATTTTCGGGCTCATGGTCATCGACCGGGAGGAACGGTTGGTCGGGATGGTTTCCATGTACGACATCCTGTTGTTCGTACAGCCCAAGCACATTCATGTGTGGAGTGAAATCGAAGATCTCGAGGCCCAGAGCTTTTTTGACGAACTCCTGGAACGAGTCAAATCCGTTCAGGTTTCCGATATCATGACCACCAGCGTGGTAACGGTAAAGCCGCAAACTCACCTCATCGTGCTTGCCGATCTTATGATAAAGCGCCATATACGCCGTCTGCCCGTTGTCGAAGGAAACAACCTGGTGGGGATCGTCTATATTTCGGATCTATTCAACCATTTGCTCCAGAAATTTCTGTGAAATCATGCCTGTTGCGATCAGTCGAGACATTCTGAAGGGGCTTCTCGTCGAAGAAGCCATGCGGAGGCAAGTGGTCCGTGCGCCGCACGACACGTCCCTGGACAGCTGCGCAGGGCGATTGATCAAATACAAGGTCAACGCGCTTCTGATCGACGATGAAGGCGGTCGCCCCGTGGGGGTGGTATCGAAGACCGATATTGTCGGAGCTTTCTATGGAGGGCTGCCGATAGCGGAAGCGGTGTCCGGGGACATTATGAACGGTCCGGCTCTGACCTGCTTTCCAGACGATGAGTTGGGGGAAGCGCTGGATATTATGCGCCGGAACGGAGTGCATCAACTATTCGTGCAGGGGGCGGAAGTGTGTGCGGTAATCGGGACGCTTTCCTATGCAGATGTGGTTGCGCTTCTTTACCGCTTTTGCAGGGGCTGTCCCAGGGGGGCGGCCGGGAGGTCGGAAGCCGCGGGTCTCGAAGATAGCACGCAGGTCTTGAGGGTGCGCGAGGCGATGAGAACGTCGGTACTGTCCTGCAGAAAGCAGGATTCGCTTGCCGTTGTGATCGAGGAGTTGACGGCCCGCCGTCTCGGCGCGGTCCTGGTAAAAGACCGCGCGGGGTCGCCCGTCGGTGTGATCTCAAAAACCGATATAGTTCTCGCCTATCGCCATGGAGCGAGTCTCGATGACGAGGCGCAGTCCATCATGAAGGCTCCGCCGCTCTCCTGCGAGGAAAATGCTCTTCTGACCGAGGCAATCCGCCGTATGTTTTTGAGTGACGTACAACGCCTCTTCGTCCATGGCGCAGACCCATCGCAGATTGTCGGCGTGCTCTCTCTTGCCGACGCCGCGCAACTGCGCTCCGGTTCGTGTAAAGCCTGCATGGCCAGCCGAATGATTGCCAACCCGTAAACCGAACCGCAACCTTTCGTTCCGGCAAATTGTCCTACAGGAATCTCACTGTTTTTCCGATAGTAATTCGGGGATAACTTTTTTAAACATGTGGGATAAAGAAATGGGCGAACGGGGGATAGAGAATTGGGTAAACAAGTTTTGCCGTGAAGAAATGCCTCTTTTTAACCGCACGGTCGAACACGTGGCCGGAATGGCGAACCAGGAAAACGGTTCTCTTTCCGAACTCGCCTGGTCGGTGCTCGAAGATCCTGCGCTCACCTCACGGGTGCTCAAATTAGCCAACAGCATCCACTACAATCCTTCTCCGAAACGGATCAAAACGGTGAGTCGGGCCGTGATGCGGCTGGGCACCAATATGATAAAGGAGATCTGCCTCGCCATCTCGCTCATCGAGTCCGTTCTTTCGGGACTGCACAAGGAAAGAGTAGCTGTCGAAGTCGCAAGGTCCTTCCATGCAGCCGTTCAGGCGCGGGAAATCGCCTGCCGGCTGAACCTGGCCGATCCCGAAGAGGTCTTTATCGCTGCCCTTCTGGCGCGCATCGGCTATATAGCTTTCTGGTGTTTTGCCGGGGAGATGGGACCTCAGTTGGAGAAGGCGATACAGGAGACCGGCAACGAAGCCCACGCGGAGCTCGAAGTCCTGGGGTTCAGGCTCGAGCGATTGACCGAAAGACTCAGTGAGGAATGGAAGCTGAGCGATCTTCTCGACCGTTCCTTCCGGGACAGGCACGGGAACGACGCGAGGATCAAGAGCATAAAACTGGGCTGTGCTGTTGCCTGCGCCTCCCGGAAGGGGTGGGATTCTCCCGAAATACAAAAAACTATTAAAGAGGTTTCCAACACCTTGCATCTCCCGGAAAAGGAGACCACGGAACTTCTGCACGAGTCGGCAAGAGAAGCTGCCGAAGTCACCGAGTCTTACGGGACGAAAAGTATCAGCCGCCTGGTTCCCATCCCGTCGGCAGCGGGTTCCGAAAAACCGGTTCGAGTCATCGAAGGCAAAAATCCGGCGGAGCTTTCAATCTCGGGAGAAACGAAACTGAATGGCGGGTACGATGGATTGAGCGCCGCCCCCCCGACCAGGGGGGAAAAAGAATATCCGGCCCCGGACCTGTCAATCCAGTTGGGGAGCCTGCGGGATCTTTCGGCTCTTACCGCTTCGAAAAACGCCGAACTCAACATGGTGCTTTCGATTGTCCTGGAGGGGATCTATCGCGGGATAGGTATGGACAGGGTGTTTTTCGGGCTCATTACTCCCGACCGACGAAACCTTAAAGGGAAGTACGGGCTGGGATGCATAGAAATTTCCCGGGTGGAAAATTTCGTGGTCAGCCTCGGTGCGGATCCCCCGAATATCCTCGGCTGGGTTTTGAAAAACAAAAAGCCCCTTTGGGTGACCGAACCGCCGGATCCTTCGATACAACCGCTTCTTACTGCGGAACTGGTTACCGCGACCGGAGGCGGGCCCTGTTTCATCATGCCGATTTCCATCAAAGAAGTCGCCATTGGGGTCATCTACGCGGACAGAAAACCGAGCGGTCGAAAGCTCGATGACGAAAGCTTCGAGAATTTCGTCTTCTTCGGCCAGCAGGCGAACATGAGCCTGAATGCACTGGCCGATTAGATAGTTTCTAGTTTCTGGTCGCTGGTTGTTAGTTGTTAGTGAAAAACGGAAACCGGCAACTAACAACTAGTAACTAGCGACTGGCTACTATCGTTCTGTATGGCACTGTTTCAGGGCTGCTTTCACCTGTGCGGATTGGGGCGAATTGAAATGATTGGAAAGCCATCGGAGGAAGAGGCTGGAAGCTTCCTGACGCCTTTTCATGGTAAAGGCGCACCAGGCAAGGGGAAGGATGCATGCTGTGCGGGTATTCTCCTCGGGAGAAAGGGCCAGCGAAGCATAAATGTTATACGCTTCGAGATATTTGCCCGATGCATAAAGTTCTTTAGCGTTTTGCAGGAGTGGCCCGGGGCCGACAATTTTTGCCAGGGATAATCCCGCCAGTTTAGTAGCTTCGTTTGGGGGCCAAATAAAAAGTGCGCTGCGGAAAAACCTCTTCGCATCGCTGCGCCTGCCCGTTTCCAGAGAGGCTTCCCCCAGCCAGAAGAGGGCCTGTGCGTACATGCGGGTGTCAGGGTTGTCCGCCAGGTATCGCTCGAGCATCGGACGCAGATCCCCCCACATCTTTCGCTCCCCCAGAATCCTCGCCCTGTAAGACTCGCAATTGTCGAAAACCGAGGAATGGCCGAATCTGGTCATGCAGGTTCCCAAAAGGCGAA
>JAKAJS010000156.1:6117-19889 GCA_021813685.1 Deltaproteobacteria bacterium
GGGATTTCCGGGATTTAGGAAGCGCGCGGAAGTTTTCGCCCGGCTGAAGCAGAAAGGGCGCCCCGCCTTCGATCCTGTCGAACTTGGCGACCGCAAGCCGATAGAGGAGAGCCGGGTCGCGATAGTTTCTCGTCGCTACGGCTGTTGCGATAATTGCGAACATAAGAACAAAGAGAAGGGCGGCAGTGCCGCCCTCCAGGTTGCCCTTCGGGGCGGCAGTGCCGCCGGCCGGGTTGCCCGAGGCCTTCGGCTTCGGGCGGAGGGGGGATTGCGGGGCGAAGAGGGCCTCGATCCCCAGGGCCAGGAGGGTCAAAAAAAGGGCGATCTTGCCCCAGAGATAGATCCCGCTTGTCGTATCGAATGTGAGGACCACCCTGTGGGTCTTTGGAACGAGCAGCATGAAAGCGGGAGAAGCAGGATAGAGTTCGCCTCCGCCGCGGGTGATGCGCCAGTCCGGATGATAGGTGACCCTTATCCAGAGCGGAAAGCCCGGTTTCGAAGTGTCGATGGTTATCTTTCCTCCGTTCAGAACGGCTTGGGCGCTGACAGTTTCGCTCCCCGCAATGGGGACCTCGGCAATGTGCCGAGGATGTCCGTCATAGGGCGTCAGCGTTTTCCCGTAACCTCCCGGCGAATGTTTTGACACCACTACGAGCGGTATCCGGAGCGAAGACTTTCTGAACCACTCGAATTGAACCTTTTTCCAGCCTCGCGGAGAGATCCTGAGGGGCTGAAACCTGAGCGGCTCGACGTAGGAGCCGCTGCAGCCCTTTACGCGAAAAATCGCATAAGGCGGAAAAGACTTGAGCAGTTCGTAATCGGGCGAGAAGCGCAGAGCGTCTGTGATGTCTTCGGAGACCGCCACGATCTGGCTGACGTTGAACAGGCGAAGGCCGGCCGCAGCACGGTGCGGGTCGGGCCGTGAGTAATAATATTGCTCCAGGGGGCTGGAGGGAGTTTCTGAAAGCTCCGACTGCAGGTAATAGACAAACGGGGCGTTCAGGGCCGATTCCATATAGAGCCCCGCGAAGGCCGACCGGCCCGAAAGCAGGGGAAGCAATTCGAACGCCCTGGGGGTCCCGGCTTCGTTGTTTATCTCGCTGTGCTCCCAGGCCACCCTGGGGCTGTTTTCGTTTCCTTTCAGATATTCATTTGCCAGGCGGAAAGAGTTCCAGAGGGGTTTTCCCTCCATGCCCGAATAATTCCAGGTAATCCAGCGACCGAGAAAAGGGGCGCTGGTAAGTCCGATCAGAACGGCGGCAGCACAGAAGACGCCAAGGCAGAGGCCGGGTTTTGGAAGGTGCGACAAGAGTTTTCCCCACCCGATTGCCCCCAGAAGTACGAGCGTTATTTGTGCGAAGGGCAGGAATCGGTCGTCGACCAATCCGAAGGAAGAGGCCAGGCTGAAGCCGAGCAGCGCCGTCGTACACTGCCAGAGCAGATAGAGTTCCGGGGAGTCTGCAGGCCTTCTCGATGCGCCCCGGAACAATGAAAAGATTTGCTGCGCGCGCGTTTCTTCCCGCTTCCCGCTTCCTGCTTCCCGCTTCTTTTCGAACGGGCCGCCTACCAGCGGGAAGACAAGGAGGAGAGTTCCGGCGATCGAGGGCCACAGAAGAGGCGGGGCGATTTCGGACCAGCTGTGAAAATACCAGGAAAGCGAACAGGAAGTGTTCCAGGGGAGCCGCCATAAAAGAGGGAGCAGCCAGAATGCCGCAAGCCCGGCGGCGGTTGCGTGGAGCCGGACGAAATAGCTGAATTTGTGGTCCCGCGCGACAAACCAGCTCGATCCCATGGCCGCTTGAAGCAGGGGATAGCCGCTGCACAGGGCCATCGCTGCTTCAATGATCGAACAGGTGAGCGGAGATTTTCCCGCCTTCATATCCGCATACAGTTTTCCGGTGAAGATCACATACAGAATGAAGGAGATTCCATAGGCGAACTCCCCCGCAAGAGTGCTGCAGATATTTCCCCCCCACATCGAGTTTTGGGTCGTACACAAAAAGAGTGAAGAGAGAAGAGCGCCTATGCCCGGCGCATTTTCCCCGCAGCCAAGGCGTTGCAGGCAATAATAGACGGCGGCCGGCAGCGGAAAAATCGCCAGGAGCGTTACGAGCTTGAAGGCGATTTTGAGAGAGACCGCCTTTGCAAGGAGCCCCATAAGCGCAAAAGGCAGCGGGAAATAGTTTAAAAAAAGCGGAAATCCGCCAAAGGCTCCGTTCACCCAGGTAACCGGCGAAAAAAAGGAGACAAGATTTTTGCTCATCGCCACCGCGGAGAGAAAATGCACCGGGGTGTCGCCGCCTGCGGTCAGGCTGGATGTAAAGATGAGCCGGGCCGGGAAAAGAAGAACCAGCAGGACTTCGGATATTACCAGGAAAAGAATTGACGGCGTGAGTCGTTTGAACATAGCCGATCTTTCAGGCCTTGCAGATTGGGGGGAGTCCCGCGAACCCCGACATAAATCTTCGTATCA
The DNA here is from genome assembly GCA_021813685.1 of Deltaproteobacteria bacterium. Taxonomy (GTDB): domain Bacteria; phylum Desulfobacterota; class Syntrophobacteria; order Syntrophobacterales; family Syntrophobacteraceae; genus SbD1. The sequence continues at coordinate 8,591 of JAKAJS010000156.1, forward strand.
GGCCTTATGGAATTCGGAAGGATTTTCCCTCCTCAAGCAGTTCCAGGCTTACATGGGGAATGTGCGCAAGCTCCGCCTCGATTTTCGCCCGAAAGGGCGCCTTTAAGTGCGAGATAAAGATCTTTTCCGGTATCTTCGGCATCTTGTGCAGTTCGGCTTCCAGGAGCGACGGGCACAGGTGTCCGGTCGCCAGGGCAATGGAGATCAGTTCATTCGGAAAGGAGACCTCCACGATGAGGGCTTTTACATCGTGTCCCCGCATCTTTTCCCAGATCGCCTCGGTCGGTCCGGTATCGCCCGTATAGACCAAAGAAGTCCCCGAAACATGCTCCACCAGGTACCCGTAGGCCGGCACGGTGTGATTGACCTTCGAAGCCACGATGCGATAGTCGCCGATCGCCTCCGGGGTGCGCGTGGAAATTGTCCGGTAACTCAATATGGGACTTTGCGGGCTGGGAATCAGGGTGAAATCGGGCCAGATCCTGTTGTTGAATATGTGTTTTCGGATATCCGAGATCACTTCCCTGCCGCTCATAAGCTGGAGGTTACAGGCAGGGTTCATGGCCACGAGATTGTCCAGAAGGAAGGGAATGCCTTTGAAATGGTCCAGATGTGCATGGGTGAGCAGGACGTGGGTTATGCTGCACCGGGCGATCCTGTCCAGAGCCAGCCCGACGGTGCCCCCGTCGAGCAGCAGGCAGTCATCTATGAGAAATGCGGGAGAATTTTGCCCCGGGGCCTCGGAACCCGCAGAACCCAGAATGCTGATTTCCATAGGAACCTTATTAGCAACCGTTTACCTGATGGTTATGCCTCGTTGAAGGTCGCCAATTTAAAAGGTTTTTTCAAACATTACAATCGAAATAGTCGGTTTGCGGCTTCACGTGCTATAGTCGCCTCTGAAGAAGGCGACCATGATCGGAAATCTGTACAATGAAAATCCTTCTCGTCGATGACGAAATCGATATTCGGGAACAATTGCAGGCGATGCTCGTCGAGCAGAGGTATATCGTCGATACGGCTGCGGACGGAAACGAGGCCCTGGATAAAATTTTCGAGCAGTCCTTCGATGTGATCCTCCTGGATATCATGCTGCCGGGAATAGACGGTTTGGAAGTCCTCCGGCACATCCGGGAGGCCGGGATTCGGACCCCCGTCCTCATGCTGACCGCCAGAAACGGGGTGGATGACAAGGTGGAGGGGCTGGATCTGGGCGCCGACGATTACCTGGCCAAACCGTTTTCTGCAGCGGAACTGTTGGCGAGGGTGCGCGCCCTGCTGCGCAGGGTTTCTGAAACCGGCCGGACGGTCCTGGAAATAGACGATCTTCGTCTGGATGCGATTTCGCGCGAGGTGAGACGGGGCGGCAGGGAGGTGGAGCTTACGCCCAAAGAATTTTCCATCCTGGAATTTCTGCTCTATAACAAAAACCGTGCTGTTTCGCGCTTTAGTCTCGCCGAGCACGTCTGGGGGGATGATTTCGACCCGTTTACCATGTCCAACACAATCGATGTGCACATCAGGAATCTACGCCGCAAGATCGGCGACAGGGAGGGCGACCTGGTCCAGGCTGTCCGTGGGGTGGGATACATCGTCAGGCAGGAGCGCCGATGAAGGTCCGCCACCGCATAACGCTTTGGGTAGCGGGGGCGGGGCTTGTGACCAGCCTGGTGTTTTCTCTCGTGGTGTTCCTGAAGATGAGGCAACAGCCCCTGCGCATGCTGGACGCGCAGCTAAAAGCCGCCGCCGCCGCAACGGCCGAGCAGCTGGCGAAGGTGCAAAAACCTGCGGCGGGCCGGCAGATAATCCTTGTTTCCACCGCCCATTACTGGATTAGAGTGTACGGCAGCGGGCCGCGCCCGGTATATCGGTCGGACCTCTCCGAGATTGTCAATCTTCCCTTGTACAGGGACAGGGGAGATAGTCCCTACACGATCAGCACGCACATTCCGAAAAAGCGCATCTACCTGCACCAGGATGACGACGATGAGGTGACTTTCCGGGTCCGGGTATTTCGAGAGAATATCGCCGGGAAGCGCTTTCTCGTCCAAATCGCAAGGCCGGTGGAAGCACTGGAAGAAAGCGGCTTCAACCTGCTGGGCGCCATCGGCATCGGTCTGGCGGTCTCGACACTCCTGCTGGTTTGCCTGGCCTACCTGCTTGCCGGCCGCATCGTCGGGGCTATCGCCCAAATCAACCGCCTTGCCCGCGACATCAACGAAAACACGCTCGATAAGCGCATCCCGCTGGGAGAAAGCCGCGACGAGGTCCATGAACTCGGCGCCTGCCTCAATCAGATGTTCGATCGGCTCCAGTTTTCTTTTACGCGCCAAAAACAGTTTCTTGCCGACGCCTCCCACGAGCTGAAAAGCCCACTCGCCATGCTGCGGCTTTTTTTCGAAGAAGTTCAGGAACGGCTGGATCTGCCGGAAAACATGAGACGCCGCCTGGACGGGCTGGGAAGTAGCGTTTTGCGCATGGACCGGCTGGTTAGAAGGCTCCTCGAGCTTTCCGCCCTGGAAATCAAGGGGGCCCTTGCCATGGCGCCTTTCGACATTGCCGACATGGCCCGTTCGCTTTCGGAAGATTTCGCGCCGCTTTTGGAGCGGGAGAGCATCGGGCTGGAAACCGATCTGCCCGGGCGGCTCACCCTGCGGGGCGACCAGGACATGATCCGAAGAGCTCTCATCAACCTTTTCGATAACGCGGTCAAATACGCTGGAAAAGATGGGCGCATGAGGTTCTCTTTGAGGGAAAAGAGCGGTCGGGTGCATCTTGCGCTTTCCAACACCGGCCCCGGCATATCCGGAGAAGATCTGCCCAGGGTGTTCGACCAGTTCTACCGGGCGGATAAATCCCGTTCGGCCACATCCGGGGGCGCCGGCCTCGGCCTTGCCATAGTAAAGCAAATCGTGAGGCTCCACCACGGCACGGTTTCCATCGACTCCACCCCCGGTTCATGGACAAGAGTCGATATCGTTTTGCCCTTGTACCCGGGAGATTCCCGAATATATCACAGGAATTGAAGGTAGTATGGATATGCATTCGTTAGGCCTTGCACTGGTCATATTTTTCATGGTTCTCGGTTTTATCGGCGCTTTTCTGCCTCTTTTACCCGGACCGCTGCTGGTCTGGCTCGCTGCCTTGTCGTATGTGGTTGCAACCGATTTCCGGGTGATCGGCTACGGGGCCTTTTCGGCCATGACGGTCATCGCGGCGGTGTCGAGCACCGCCGAGGTCTGGATGCCGCTTCTGGGGGCAAAGGTCTTGGGCGGAAGCGGCAAGGGGTTGCTCTACGGGATAGCCGGCTCCATCATCGGGTTTGCTTTCTTCCACATTCTGGGCGCCATGGTCGGCTATGCCGTCGGCATTCTCTACGGCGAATACCGCAGGCAGGGAAACTGGCGCAAGGCCATCAAGGCGAGTTTCGGAGGCCTTGCCGGCTGGGGCGTCTCCACCGCCGTTCAGGCCGCGGGGTCTTTGCTGATCATGGGCATTTTCTTCTGGCGCGTGTTTGGATGGGGCTAAGGTTATCGATCTTTGGTCGGACAGACTTTTCGCTATTGCTTTCGCGGCCCCTCCTGCAAGGCACGCCGTACACCTTCGGGGTCACGCGATATCACCTTCGGGGCCGGGAGCTGGTGGACCAACGGGGACAGTCCAAGGGCTCCCGTGCGCTGTCCCGGTGAGGGAAAACCTGCCGGCGGGAAAAGGCTGGCCAAGCACGGAAAGAGTTCATATAGTGCAGTTGGAAACGGAAGAGAAACGGGGTCCTTCGGCCCCCTCTCAAGGCCCGTTCCACCAAAATGCCGCCGGACTCAGGCGGCCCCGGGTCGAAGGCCTGGTGACAGGACTCGCGCGGATCGCGGCGAGGAACTCTATGTCTTTTGTCACCGGACGCTTCGGGAAGGAGACACTGATGGAATGGCGTGAAGTGGTTGAAGATCCAAGTTTGAGGGACCTGCCCTACAAGATCGAAACGAACGAATGGGGAAAGATTATGATGGCTCCGGCCTCATACACACATGCCTTATACCAGGGGATCATAATACGATGGTTTAATAGACGTGAGATACAAGGTATGGTGACACCCGACTGTCCAGTTGAGACTTCCAAGGGTACCAAGGTTGCCGATGTTGCCTGGGCAAGTCCGGCATTCATTAAAAGACACGGGATTCGTACTGTTTCACTCGATGAATCCCCTGAAGTTGTCGTTGAAATAGAGTCTCCAGCGAACACCGCTGCCGAGCTGGAAGAAAAAAGATACCTCTATTTCGAAGTTGGCGCTAAGGAGTTCTGGCTTTGCGACGAGAATGGCAATATGCGCTTCTTCAACCCCCAGGGGGAATTGCAAAGAAGCGAGATATTCGGGGAATTTCCAATGCGTATCGACATCGAGGTCGCGTGAAACAGACGCTTTGGGGCTCGCCCACGTCAACTCGTTAATACAATCAATATAATCAAAAGAGCGCTACCTTTGAAATTCTGGCCTGTAGACCATTTTTGCAGGGTTTTTATTTTTTCATTTCGTGAGCAGATCCAATAGTCTCGGCCTTCGCCGCCAATTCTTGCATCCGACCGGATTCTGTGCGGGCTTCGGACAGGAGTATATCCCAATCGTCAGGCGGATGGCCGCTCCCAATCATCTTACGAAAGATCCTGTAGACGGCATCGATGCTCTCGTAGGCTCGCGGCAGCAAGGCACGTCATCGGCCTCGGTTATGGCCGCGCGTGCATTGCCTTTGGGGGATTAGATGGTAGAGGGGGCAGCCATCATTCCTGTGGGGCACGCTGATGGTCGGGAGACACGGGGAAAAATGTAATACATATTGTCATTTGATTTACATTCCATGCCGCAGTAGAATAAACCGAAGTAGGAAAGAAAGGAGCGGAAGCGGCATGGAATCGCATATTACCGTCAAGGGGCAAATTGTAATACCCGCGTCCTTGCGGCGTAAGTACGGCATCAAGCCAGGCACTAAAATCAAGATTCACGACGACGGGGAGCGCATAATTCTCAAACCTGTCACCGATGAGTCTTATCGCAGGCTCCGCGGCTCTCTTCCGGGAAAAGGAGCATTACAGACCTTAATGGCTGATCGTGCCTTGGAAAAGGAGAAATAGCGTGTCCGATCCAATGGTCCTCGACAGTTATGCTCTCATCGCTTTTTTCGAAGATGAGCCTGGAGCCGAGCAGGTGTACGATCTGCTGGTTGGAGCGGAGGAGAGCGGAGAGAATCTGCTGATGAGCGTGATCAACCTCGGAGAGGTGTGGTACAGTATCGCTCGGGCCTATTCCGTAGACACGGCCGAGGAGAAACTGCTGGAGATACACGAGATGGCCATTCAGGTCGTGGACGTGGATTGGGATCTTACGCGCGTGGCCGCTTCGTTCAAAGCTAAAGGCAGGCTCGCCTACGCCGATTGTTTCGCCGCGGCGCTGGCACACGACAGGAAAGCTCTGTTGGTGACGGGAGATCGGGAATTCAGGCAATTGGAGAATGAGATCAGGGTCCTTTGGATCGGGTGAAAGGCCACGGATTCGATCCTCACGCGCCTGCGCACGGGGCCGAGTCATTACTCCGTTCTTTTCTGCTGCCCGGACTCCTCGATTAGAATCCGTGATTTGTATATTCATCGTTTCTTCATTATCGTGTGCTACAGTGTCCGTTGAAAGGCAATTGCGGGCTGTTCTTGCCCAAACAGGCCGGCAGTAGGGCCGGGCGTGCGGGGACGGCGATATCGTTAAATTTGCTGACGGATATCGTAAGATATGAAGCTTCCCTTTTACGCGCTATGTCTCCTAACCGTCTCGTTCGCCGGGTGTGCGACCTATCACCCCCGGCCGATTTCTCCGCAGAACACTGCGTCCGCCTTCGAAAGCCGCACTCTCGATAGCCCCGGCCTCCAAAAATTCATCGAACGGAGTCTTCCCGGGAGGATTCGTTCCTGGCCGCCTGCTTCCTGGGATTTCCGCCTTCTGACCCTTGCGGCCCTCTATTATTCCCCCGATCTCGCCATTGCCCGAGCCAAACGGCAGGTGGCGCGGGCGGGAAAGATAACTGCGGGCGAGCGCCCGAATCCCGGCATTTCGGTGCGGCCCGGGGTTGTTGCCAATCCGTCGGCCAGCCCTTTTCTTTTTGCACTGACGCCGAGCATTCCTATTGAGACCGCCGGAAAGCGCGGGCTTCGGATTGCAGAGGCCACGCACCTGGCCAGGGCAGCCTCCCTGAACGTCCAGACCGCGGCCTGGCAGGTTCGAAGCCGCCTTCGGGCAACTCTTCTCGACTTCTACTGTAGCCTTGAAACCGCGGCCGTGCTGAAGCGCCAGGTCGCAGTGCAAAGCGAGCTTACCCGGATGCTCTCGGTACTGCTTAAAAATGGTGAAATTCCACGGCCGGAGTTCACTCGGGCGCAAATTGCCCTCGACTCCAGTCGGCTCAAATGGATGGATGCGCAAAGGCAGATAGCCGACAATCGTGCGCGACTGGCCGCAGCGCTTGGCGTGCCTGTCCAGGCTCTCGAGCAGGTGAAGATTTCCTGCGGTTTTTTCAAGCGGTTTCCCCCGGTGTCGTCCTTGAGCGGACTGAGACAAGAAGCCCTGTTTTGCCGCCCCGATATTTTGTCCGCCCTGGCGCGCTACGAAGCCGCGCAAAGCGCGCTCCAGCTCGAAATCGCCAAACAATACCCGGATGTGAACATCGGGCCGGGATACAGTTTCGACGATTCGGAAAGCAAATGGACTCTGGGGGTTTCCCTGACCCTGCCTCTATTTAACCAGAACCAGGGGCCGATCGCACAGGCCGGGGCGCGCCGCAGGCAGGCTGCAGCAGACTTTAGAGCCCTTCAGGCAAGGGTTGTCGAGCAGTTGGACCGGGGGGAGGCGGGCTACCGGGAGGCATTGTTAAAACTAAAGACGGCCGAAGCTCTCGTTGCGTCGGCTAACGGTCAGCTGGAGGCGGCGCGGTTCGGGTTCAGGCAGGGCGAGACAAGCCGGCTTGCACTTCTTAGCGCCAGGCTGGTCTTTTACGCAGACCTGTTGCAGCGCATTCGGGCCTCCTGCCAGGCGCAACAGGCTCTCGGTCAGCTCGAAGACGCACTAAGAAAATAACGAGGAAAGACAAACCGTGAAGAACCTTCGATCTGTTCGCGCAGCGGGCGTTGTTTTACTCTTGGTCCTGGCGGGATTTGGGCTGGAGAGGGCGTGGGGTGATCCGATTTCGGTCGCCCTGGAAAAATCCGCACAGAAAAGAGGGGGCGTCGTGACCGCTCCGCTTGCGCACGTGTCTCGCGCAAGGCAAATCGAGGCCTATGGCACGGTGCTTTCGCTAAAAGGGCTTGCCGATCTGGGAAAGCGCTATGCCGAGGCCAGGGCTGCGGTGGAAAACGCAAAAACGAAGCTCAAGGTCTCGCAGGTTGAGTATACACGCCAGAAAGCGCTCTACGCACACGATCAGAGCAGTTCCCTAAAAAAACTGCAGCTTGCGGAAAGCGTTCGGAGCCGGGATCAGGTGAATCTGGAGACGGCCAAAACGGCGCAGCAGGTTCTAATCGGCACGGCTCTCCAGCAGTGGGGCAGGGTGATTTCAGGCTGGGTTTTTCGCTCCGCTCCGATCTATTCGAAATTGATCGACCAGGAAGAGTTGCTGGTGCAGGTGACTCTTCCCGCCGGCGAAAAGATCTCATCGATGCCTCGGGCGATAATTATCGAGCCTTCCAAAGAGAGCCGATTGCAGGCTCGTTTTGTCGCCATAGCACCCCGCACCGACCCGCGCATTCAGGGGCTTAGCTATTTCTACACGGTTTCGGGCCGCACCGGGGAAATCCGGGCCGGGATGAACGTGGCGGCATTTCTACCCGCCGGCCCCAGGATCGGGGGAGTTGTCGTTCCCTCGTCGGCCGTGGTCTGGCAAAAAGGGCAGGCTCTCATCTTCGTGCAAACCGGGGCCGAACATTTTACGGCCCGGCCGATCGCAACAGACATCCCGATTTCCGGCGGGTATCTGGTTACAAAAGGTTTTTCCGCAGGAGAGCGCGTGGTCGTCTCAGGGGCGCAGGTTTTGCTTTCACAGGTGCTGATCGGGGGGCACGAGGCCGCCTCTAAAGGAGGGGATGACGATTGATGCCGGTTGATAAGGAAACGCAGGCCTCCGGTCTTCTGAACGTGATTGTCAGCTTTGCCCTGCGGCGGCGCGGCGCTGTCCTGGCTCTTGCCGTTGTCCTTTTGGCCTACGGGGTGTATACGATCAGCCGCTCCAGCTACGATGTCTTTCCCGAATTCGCCTCCCCGCAGGTGGCCATTCGCACCGAAGCCCCGGGGCTTTCGGCGGAACAGGTGGAAGCGCTCGTCACCCGGCCGGTTGAAAGTGCGGTCATAGGAGCCTCAGGCATTACTTCCGAACTCTCCACGTCGAGCCAGGGGCTTTCGGCGATAAAGATAGTTTTTTCTCCGAACACCAATGTCTATCTCGCACGCGAATTGATAGCCCAGCGGCTGACTTCGCTTCAGGGGCAACTGCCCGCCGGAGTGAAACCCCCGATCCTGACCCCTCTCACCTCGTCGACCGGCGTGGTCATGACGCTGGGATTTACTTCCGCGACCCGCTCCCTCACCGACGTTCGCACCTTCGTGCGCTGGGTGGTGAAGCCCAGTCTTCTGGCGGTTCCGGGTGTAGCCGGAGTCCAGAATTTCGGCGAAGGGGTGAAACAATATCAGATCCAGGTAAGGCCCGACCGGTTGATAAAATATCGCCTCGGGCTAAACCAGGTGCTGGCGGCTGCGCGCCTCGCAACCGGGGTTCGCGGCGCCGGCTTTATCGAGACCGCAAATCAGCGCATTGCGCTGCAGTCTCAAGGCCAGCCCGATACTTCGGCGCAGCTCGCGAACGTCGTGCTGATTCATCGGGCGGGTGCGAGCGTGCGGTTGGGAGATGTCGCAACGGTCAGATCGGCGCAGGCGCCTCCCGTGGGAGCGGGCCTCATCGACGGGAAACCCGGCGTTGTAATGCTTGTGACCGCCCAATACGGATCGAATACGCTTCAGGTGACAAGCGGTGTAGACCGGGCGCTTCGCGCGCTGCAGTCAACGCTTGCCCGTAAGGGCATAGTTCTTCACTCCATATTCCGGCCGGCCTATTTCATCCACACCGCCGTTCACAATGTCTTGACCGCCCTGGAGATCGGGGCCGTGCTGGTCATCGTCGTGCTGTTTTTATTCCTGTTTAATTTCCGGACGGCTGCGATTTCCTGCACCGCCATTCCACTGTCGCTTGTGGCAGGCATACTCGTCATGGAGCGGCTGGGCTTCAGCCTCAACACGATGGTTCTGGGGGGGCTCGCCATCGCCATCGGGGAAATCGTAGACGATGCGGTGATCGATGTGGAAAACATCTATCGGCGCCTCCGGGAAAACCGGGGTCTCCCAAACCCGCGGAACGTCTTTCGAGTCATTCTCGATGCTTCGCTCGAAGTGCGGGCCGCCGTGGTGTTCGCAACCTTCGCCGTGATCCTGGTATTTTTTCCGGTGCTGACTCTTTCCGGGGTTGCGGGCCGGCTCTTTTCTCCTCTTGGCATCGCCTATATCCTCTCGGTGCTCGCCTCTCTTCTGGTGGCGTTGACCCTCACCCCGACCCTGTGCATGCTGCTTTTGACGCATGGCGATCTGCCTCCGGAGGACCCGCCGGTTACGCGAGGGTTGAAAAAGGTGTATGTCCGGCTCCTTGGTCGGGTCGAGGGGCACCCCCGTATGGTGACTCTGGCGGTCCTGCTTCTTCTGGCCGGCGCACTGGTTGCGCTCCCTTTTTTAAGGAGCAGTTTTCTGCCCAGTTTTGAAGAAGGTCATTTTCTCGTGCACATGATCCTCGCCCCGGGGTCTTCGCTGGAGGAGTCGTTGCGGTTGGGCAAAGCGGTCAGCCGGGAGCTGCATACACTTCCCTATGTGGCCGCCGTCGCCCAGAAAGCGGGAAGAGCCGAGGAAGGCAGCGCAACCCGCGGCCCCAATGCGAGCGAGATCGAGGTGAACCTCAAGCGCGGCCGGCAGCCGCTTTCGGCTGAAGCGCAAATCCGGCGTCAGGTCGATAAAATCCCGGGGGCAACCTTCAGCATCAATACATTCCTCAAGGAGCGGATGGAGGAGACCGTTTCGGGGCACAAGGCTTCGCTGGCGGTAAACGTCTTCGGGAGCAGCCTCGGCACTTTGGACCGCGAGGGGCAAAAGGTCGCAGCGGTCCTGAGAAAAATTCCCGGAGTAGCCGATGTTCAGATACTTTCTCAGGTCGGTGCGCCCCAGCTCGACATCTCTCTTCGAAAATCCGCGCTTCTGCGCTGGGGAATCGCCCCGGTTAGCGTTTTGGATACGGTCGAAACCGCGTATCAGGGGATAACCGTGGGGCAAATCTACCGGGGAGAGCGGGTTTTTGACGTTACGGTAACCCTGCCGCCCGGGGACCGTACGATCGCGGCCGTAGGAAACCTGCCCGTCCGAACGGACGGCGGGGTTTACCTGCCGCTAAAGGAGTTGGCCGCAATCCGGATGAGTTCGGGCCGTTTCGCGATTCTGCACCAGGGCGGGCGACGGGTGCAAACCATCACCTGCAATTTCACGGGTTCGAACGGCGCGGCCATAACGGCCGAGGCAAAGCGCCGGATCCGCTCGGAGGTCTCGCTTCCGGAAGGCTTCTACATCGAGTTTTCCGGGACCGCCGCTGCGCAGGCAAAGGCCGTAAAAGACCTGGTCTTCCATTCACTCATGGCGGCGATAGGTATTGTGCTGCTCGTCTCGGTGATTGCCGGACACTGGCGTAATACTTTGCTTCTGCTGGTGAATCTGCCCTTCGCCCTGGCCGGAGGAGTGGTTGCGGTCCTCCTGACCGGGGGGGCGATCTCTCTTGGCTCCCTGGTGGGCTTTGTGACCGTTTTTGGCATCACGCTTCGAAATTCCATCATGCTCCTATCCCACTACGAGCACCTGGTTAGGGTCGAGGGGATGAACTGGGGGCCGCAGACAGCCCTCAAGGGCGCCACCGAGCGGCTTTCCCCCATTCTTATGACCGCCCTGGTAACGGCCCTGGGTCTTCTGCCCCTGGCGCTCGGGGCAAAAACGCCCGGCCAGGAGGTTGTAGGAGCCTTGGCGATCGTGGTGCTGGGAGGGATTTTTACCTCGACGGCGCTAAACCTTTTGGTGCTCCCGACCCTGGCGCTCAGGTTCGGCAGGTTCGGAGCCGGGTCTAGCGCATAGCACGCAGGTGATGGATGATCTGGTCTTTGGGAAGAGCCCCCAGCAGGCGATTGAAAAGCCTGC
>JAKAJS010000131.1 GCA_021813685.1 Deltaproteobacteria bacterium
GAAGCGGGAAGCGGGAAGCAGGAAGCGGGAAGCGGGAAGCGGGAAGCGGGAAGCGGGAAGGAAGCAGCGGAGCGATTCGAACCCAAGTCCCCCTTTGAAAAAGGGGGATTTAGGGGGATTTCCTCAAAAAATCAGCTGGATACATCCCTTAAATCCCCCCCTGCCCCCCTTTTGCAAAGGGGGGTGATTGAGTCCCGGCTTCCTGCTTCCTGCTCCCTACTTCCCGCTTCCGCTTTCAGGTCTCCTTGCCCCATATTTTTGCGAGAAACTGGTCCCGCCCGGAAAAAAACCTGTAGTTGTGGTATCGCTCGGGGTTCTTTTTATCAAAATCCTGGTGGTAGGTTTCCGCTTCGTAAAACTTGGAAAAGGGCAGTATTTCTGTTGCGATGGATTTTTTGAAATTGCCCGATCCGGCCTGCGCGAGCCGGGAGCTTTCGGCGGCAGCTCGCTGTTCTTCGTTGTGGTAGAAGATGATGCTCCGGTACTGTGAGCCCCTGTCGACGAACTGTCCCCCTGCATCCGTCGGGTCTATATGTTTCCAGAAAAAATCGAGCAGTTGCTCGTAGCTTAGCCTGCGCGGATCGTAGACGATCTGCACGGCTTCGACGTGTCCCGTCCTGCCCGAGCAAACCTCTTCGTAGGTCGGGTTTTCGGTGTGTCCTCCCGTGTAGCCCGATGTCACCTTCACCACGCCGTCAAGCTTTTGAAAATCTGCTTGAGTGCACCAGAAACATCCTCCGGCAAACGTGGCCCTCGGAAAGTCGGCTACTATCTCCATCGCGATCCCTCCAGTCGCCTTTCTGCTTAAAGTTCCTGTACCATCTTCTTCTATAAATCGCGCGAATGCTTCTTTAAAGCCCCTTTGTGGTCATCCTTCTCAATGGGTAACGCTTTTATTGCCTCCGGCTGCGCTTTGCTATACATTGGAACAGAAACAGCTGTTTCATTTTGGATAAAAGTCTTCAGGGCTTTCGTCGAATTCCGGGACCAGGAGGAATGGGCATGCAGGGAGCAGACGACTTCATGGCGACAGCCAGGGGGTTTATGAAAAGCAGGATAATCATTACGGCTGCCGAGCTGGATCTATTTACGAAAATCGACGACTCCTGCGACAGTGCGGAAAAAATTGCCGAAAAAACCGGATGGGACCAAAGAGCGCTCGAACGGGTGCTGGACTGCCTCGTGACCTTCGGGTTGCTCAAGAAAGAGGGCAGGGTCTATTCTCTCACCGAAGAAAGCGGTCGCTACTCCACCAAAAAACCCTCTTCCGCGCTTCCGATGCTTCTCCACATGAAGCGGCTGTGGGAGACCTGGAGCGGGTTGACCGATGTCGTAAAACGCGGTCCCGCCTCAGAGTCCAAGCCGCCCGTGCCGATGGACATGGATAACAGGCGCGCCTTTATCGGCGCCATGCACGCGATCGGAAGGAACCTCTCCGAGGAAATCGCCGCCTCCCTGGATTTGAGCGGCTATCGGAGGCTGCTCGATATCGGCGGGGGCTCCGGGACATACACGATCGCCTTTCTCAGACGCGAGCCGGGGTTGCGGGCCGTTATTTTCGACCTGGCCGATGTCATCCCGATGGCGAAGGAGAGGCTTTCCTCCGAGGGTTTGCTCGAGCGGGTGGAACTCCAGCCAGGGGATTTCTACTCCGACGAACTGCCAAAAGGGTGCGATCTTGCGCTGCTCTCGGCTATAATTCACCAGAACAGCTATAAGCAAAACGTGGAACTCTTCGCAAAAATCTTTCGTGCGCTCGACCCCGGCGGGGCACTTCTCATTCGCGACCACATCATGAGCGGGGAGCGCACCTGGCCTCCCCAGGGGGCGCTTTTCGCCATAAACATGCTCGTAAATACCCGAGGCGGAGACACCTTCACGTTCGAAGAAGTCGAGCAGGGGCTTAAGGAGGCCGGGTTTACGGCCGTACGGCTGCTTCGTTCCGGAGAGAAAATGGACTGTGTCGTCGAAGCGCGCAAGGGCTGATGAAAATGCACTGGTCGCCCGGTTTGCGATCGATCTTGTAAGGAGATGCGGTGATAAAAGTCCTTCTGGCCGACGATCATGATATCGTGAGGGCCGGACTGCGTCGGGTCGTGGAAGAAAGCGGGGAAATCGCGGTGGTTGCCGAGGCCTCCGACGGCAGGCAGGTGATGGGAAAAGTCAAGGAGGAATGCCCCGACGTCGTGGTGGTAGATATCTCCATGCCCGAACTCGACGGGTTCGAAGTCATATCGCAACTCCATTCGCAATACCCCCAGGTGCCCGTTCTCGTCTTGAGTATGCACGAAGAGGAACAGTATGTGGTGCGGGCAATAGGGCTGGGCGCAAAGGGCTATATGACAAAGCGCTCTGCACCCGAACAGCTGGTGAGCGCCATCAGGAAATTGTACGCCGGCGGGTACTACCTGAGCGAGTCGGCGGCCGAATCCGTCGCCTTCAGACTTGCCAGGGGCAACCGGGAAAAATCTCTTCTGGACACTCTTTCCAACCGGGAAATCCAGGTCTTGAGACTTCTGGCCATGGGGAGGTCGGCAAAAGAGATCGGCGAGTCCTATTCAATAAGCACCAAAACGGTAAATACCTATCGATTCCGTCTTATGCGAAAGTTAAGCGTCCGAAATATCACGGAGCTGACCCGATTCGCCATACGAAACAAGCTCATCGATCTTTGATGGGGTGCGGCGGAGGGTATGCGAAAGCGCGGGTATTCAAAAGCGCGGGGGCTATCGCCCCCTGCACCCCCACGCCGCTACGCGGCTCAGTTAGCGCTACGGAGATAGGCCACGCGCGATGCGTGGCCTATCTCCGTAGCGCTGAGCGATCGGTTTGCACGCGCTTTGCGCGTGCAAACCGATTCCCCGGGGGGTGCGGGGGAAGCCTTCCCCCGCTCTTTGCATCATTTCCTTTTTTCAATTCGGCCTCTCGCAGCGGAAAGCTATAACGGTGAAAGACGAACACAAGACAAAGCAGCAGCTCATACAGGAACTGGCGGAACTGCGGGTGCGCCTCGACGCATGCGAGATCTGGAAGTCCAAAAAAGAGCTCGAAAGGGCCCATGAGGAGTTGGAGCGGACCACCGCCCGGCACGGAGCGGAACTGATAGAGGCCAACCGGCAGCTGACCCGCGAGATCGAGGAGCGCAAGCGTGCGGAAATAGAGCTCAAACGGACCAAAGAATACCTGGAAAACGTCATCGAAAATTCCGCCGATGCAATCGGTATTGTGGATAGACACGGCAGATTCATCCTGTGGAACCGGCGCGCCGCCGAAATCTATGGCTACGAACTCGATCAGCTCGCCGGGAAATTGGCCTTCGATCTCTATGAGGACCCGGGCGAGCTTGACCGGATGCTCAAACGGCTGCGCAGAAACGAGCTCGTGCGCGAATTTGAAATCCTGATGAAGAAAAAGGGCGGCGCCATCGTCCCCATGGATATATCGATCAGCCTGCTGAAAGACGAGAGGGGAAAGACCATCGGCAGTGTCTGTGTGGCAAGAGATCTCTCCGAGCGCAAACGCAGCGAGCAGGCTCTCAAGGCGGCAAGAGACGAACTGAGCCGGTATTCCAAAAACCTCGAATGCCAGGTGCGAAAAAGAACCCGTGAAATCACGGGGATACTAAAATATACCCCTTCGGTCGTCTACATCAAGGATAGGGACGGCCGCTATTCGCTGGTCAATTCCCGCTTCGAGGAACTATTCGGGATAGGCGGCGGCGATGTGTGCGGAAAAACCGATCATGACCTCTTTGCCGCCGAAATCGCCGATCGTCTGCGTGCGGCCGACATGGAAACGCTCGCCAAGCGCCGCCCCAGCCAGGTCGAAGAGTCCGTCTCCCGCGCTGACGGAGTGCACACCTACCTGTCGGTAAAATTCCCGCTCTATGACGAACAGGGCGAACCCACAAGCGTGTGTGGCATTGCAACCGACATCACCGAGCTAAAAAAGGTGCAGGATAAGCTGAGGCATCTATCGGCTGGGATCATGGAAAGCCAGGAAAAGGAACGAACGGCCATCGCGCGCGAACTGCACGACGAACTGGGGCAGGTGCTCACCGCTCTTCGCATGGATTCGGCCTGGCTGCTAAAAAGACTGAAAGACACCGACCCGGCCGCCTCGGAGCGCGCCGAGGTCATGTGCCGCCTGGTGGATAAAACCATCGACGACGTGCGTCACATCGCTTTGCGGCTGCGCCCCGGAGTGCTCGACGATCTGGGCCTCATTGCCGCGTTGGAATGGTATGCGGCCGATTTTGAAAAACACACCGAGATCGTCTGTGTCTTTAGACATGCCGATGTTCGAAAGGTGGACAATATTGTCGCAACCGCCGCCTATCGGATCGTTCAGGAAGCCCTGACCAACGTGGCCCGGCATGCCCGCGCAACCCGTGTGGATGTCACCCTCAGGCGCAGGGGCAATCTGCTCGTCCTGACCGTCGTCGATAACGGGGTCGGCTTCGAGGTCGGCAGCATCGCCGAGGGCGAGGGGCTTGGAATTGCGGGAATGAGAGAAAGAGCAAATCTTGCAGGCGGAAATCTCGAAATTCGCTCCCGGCTCGGAGGCGGCACAAAAATGCGCTGTTCGTTGCCTGTCGCGCAGTGAGGGGCGAGTCTGCACTGCCGGTTTGCCCGCCTGTATGGCGGGCGGGACCGCGGTTTGCTCCGAGTCGGGATGCCGATCTGCATGCGAAATGCAACCGTGCATTTGCCCCTTTTGTTCTTCCCGCCGGAAGGATCGCCCGGCCCCGGCGCGGCACTCCTGCGCCGCGCATTTCCCGGCGATTCGTGCGGCCCGAAAAGAGCCAATCGGCCAACGAAGGGATGCACTCATGCATTATTTTTGCCCGGGTTTTCCCGTTTTTTGGCACATATACGTTCCTTTTGGCCGGCGTATCTGAAAACCTCTTGGTGGGCAACGCTGCGCTTTTGCCCACCCTGCCGGGGTCCGCGCCGAGCACGGATTGGACTGGAGCCCCCCTTTTCCAAAGGGGGACTAGGTTCAAGTCCCCCGACGCGTTTCAGAGTTCCCGGATGGATACTATTTATTCTTCTCGCCATTGAATGAAGTTTCTGGTAGGGGAAAGAGAGGAGCCGTGGCATGAAGTTTGTTAGAGAAAAACGAATGGCGGGCCTGAAAAATCACTCTCTTACAACCGGCAGCGAATCCCTCGACACCGCCGAGATACTCTGGTCTTCATATCCAAAACCAATACGAATTGGGGAACTGTATGAGTACTCCCGGGAGTAAGACAAAACCGTCCATCAGAAGTGTAATGCAAGACCTCGATAGCTTTTCCGCACTTTCCGACTTCCCCTTCGATATTTGCCCCCGAAAATACATCTGCCTCCAGTTCGACGCAAAACCCGGCCAGCGCTGAGTTCTTTCAGCCAGCCCGCATCTTGAGTGCGGGGAAACAGTATGGGGTAGTTTTGCGCTGTGGCCGGCTTTATGTCACGTCTCCTGTAAAAATACCGGTTCTGAATCGAGTTGTTGCCATAATGACCGGGTCTTTGCCATGGACTCAGGTCTTGCGGGTCGCATAGCTGCGCCCGATTAGTGGAGCAAACCTGTAGATTGGGGAGCTGTATGAGTATTTCAGGGAATAAAACGGGACTTTCCATCAAAAATGTCGTGAAAACATTCGGGAACTTGACTGCTGTAGCCGATACCTCCCTCGATATTCGCCCGGGGGAGTTCTTTACACTTCTGGGACCATCCGGGTGCGGCAAGACAACTTTGCTGCGCATCATCGCCGGATTGGAGATGGCCGATTCGGGGCGGGTGATGCTGGGGGGGGAAGATATTTCCGCGGTGCCGGCCAACAAACGCCAGGTGAACATAGTATTTCAAAGCTATGCTCTTTTTCCGCACCTGACGGTGTTCGAAAACGTGGCCTTCGGTTTGCGGTCGCGCAAGGTTGCCAGGGAGGAAATCGACCAACGGGTTGCCGAAGCGCTCGCCATGGTGGATTTGACAGCAATGGCGAAACGGTATGCCAACCAGATGTCCGGCGGTCAGCAGCAACGGGTGGCGCTTGCGCGCGCGCTGGTGAACCTGCCCGAAGTGTTGCTCCTGGACGAGCCCATGTCTGCGCTCGATGCCCGTTTGCGAGCCCAGGTGCAGTTGGAACTGAAACGGCTGCACCAAAAGCTGGGGCAAACCTTCATTTTGGTCACCCACGATCAGGCCGAGGCGCTGGTTGTCTCCGATCGTATCGCCGTGATGAATCAGGGCAGAATCATTCAATCGGGCACTCCCGAAGAAATTTATGAGTATCCTAATTGCGCCTTCGTAGCCAATTTTTTGGGGGCGGCCAACCTGATTTCCGCATGCTGCGACAATGGATGCGTGGAAACCAGTGTCGGGAAGTTGAAACTGGCGGGCGCGCCCTGTTGGAACAAGGGCACGCTCTCCATTCGGCCCGAGCGGATTCAGATTCGCAGTGAGGCGCCCGTCTGTAACGGGATCAAGGCTAAAGTTGTTGAAACCATCTACCAGGGCAATTCGGTGGAGTTTCTTCTGGAACCCGGTCCCTTGCGGGTCAAGGCGAAACCCGACCGCCGTTTCGCACTGGGCGAGGAACTCTGGCTGGAACTGCCACCGGAGAGGCTGGTGATTCTCAATGACTGAAAGAACCGAGAAGATAATCTGGAACGGGGAACTTTCCACCTGGCGGCGGTTGGCCCTGCGCGGTTTTGCCTACCTTTCCCCGGGGCTGCTCTGGCTTTTGGGATTGCTCGTGCTGCCGGGGATCGCCCTGATATTTCTCTCCTTTGCCAGGCGCGGCGAATACGGTAACGTTATCTGGAGCTTTACGCTCCATAACTACAATTCCCTGCTCGGCTTCGGCCCCTTCGGCTGGACGGCCGACAATCTGATGATCATCTGGCGTTCCATCGTGGTCGCCTTTGTCACGACCGTTGTCTGCATCGTGATGGCCTACCCGGTAGCCTTCTTTATCGCCAGCCGCCCCAAAAGCAGTCGCTATCTCTGGCTGATTCTGGTCATCGTCCCCCAGTGGACCAATACGGTCATTCGCGCCTATGCCTGGTTTTTACTCCTTGCGCCCGGAACGCCGCTGGCGCGACTTGCGACTCTGCTAAAACTCATTCCCGCGGGCGGTTCGCTCTACCCCAGTGCATTTGCCGTGTATCTGGGAATGGTGTCGATGTATCTGCCCTTTATCATTTTGCCTCTCTATGCGAGCGTGGAACAGCTGGACTGGTCCCTGGTCGAGGCTGCCCGGGATCTCTACGGGACTCCGCTGCGCGTTTTCATGCAGGCGATCCTGCCGCAGACGGCTCCGGGCCTCATGGCGGGCACCATACTTACCTTCGTTCCGGCCATGGGGAGCTTCGTGGTCCCGGATCTGCTCGGGGGGAGCAAGTACATGCTGCTCGGAAACCTGATCGAGCAGCAGTTCGGCGCCAGCCGCAACTGGCCCTATGGGGCGGCCATCAGCATGGCTTTGATGGCGCTCACCCTGGTGAGCCTGGTCTATTTCAAAAAAGCCGATCCCGGTCGCAAAAAGGAGTTTGACGTACTATGAGACGACTGCACCCGGTGGTGATCGCTCTGGCTTTGTGCGCCATAATTTTTCCCTATATACCCTTGATTTCGGTAGCCGTCTTTTCGGTGAACGACACGCGCTACGGACTGATCTGGCGAGGATTTACCCTCAAGTGGTATCATCTGCTGATTCACGATCAGGCGATACTCCAGTACACCTGGAACACGATGGTCCTGGCAGTGGTCTCGACAGTGATCGCCACGGTTTTGGGCACACTTTTGGCCGTGGGAATGGATCGATTCCCCTGGACGCGAAAAATAAACACGTTTCTCGACGTAACGCTCTATATTCCGGTTGTCATTCCCGACATCATCATGGCCGCGGCCCTTGTGGTGGCCTACAGTCTCCTGCGGTCCGTTTCGGATATCTTCCGGCCCGGCCTGCTCGACATGATTCTTTCGCATATCACCTTCGAACTCGCTTTTGTGGCCCTGGTGGTGCGAGGCCGGCTCGTCTCCCTGGGAAAAGATGTCGAAGAGGCCGGCAGAGATTTGTTTGGAAGCAGCTTTTACCTCTTCCGCCGAGTCACCCTTCCACTGCTCATGCCCGCCATCATCGCCGGCGCCATGCTTGCCTTTACGCTCTCCCTGGATGACTTCATTATCAGCTTCTTTACTGCGGGGCCCGCTTCTACGACGTTGCCGCTGTATATCTACGGGGCAGTGCGCCGGGGTGTTACGCCCGAAATCCATGCGCTGTCCACGTTGATGATGCTGACCACCATCGTGTTGGTGATCGGTTCCGAGCGCCTGACCAGGAGAAAGGCCGGCCTGTAGGGTGCATTTTCCTGTCACAATCAAAAAGGAGATCGTAATGAGGAAATTGTTGGTTCTGTTTTTGTCAGTGGCGACGCTCACTCTGGGATGGGTCGGCTGGACTCCGCCCGCCCGGGCCGCGCAGAAGACGCTCAATCTGTTTATCTGGTCCGAGTATATCGACCCGAAGATTCCCCAGGAGTTCGAGAAGGCTACCGGCATCAAGGTGAACATCACCACCTATGAATCCAACGAGGCCATGATGGCCAAACTGCAGGCGGGCGGAGACTCCGAGTATGACGTAATCGTTCCGTCTTCGTATGTCATCAAACCTTTGGAGCACCTGCATCTGGTTCAAAAACTCAATCATTCCCTTATTCCCAATCTTAAGAATCTGAAAAAGATGTTCCGCAATTCTCCCAACGATCCGGGAAACGTCTATTCGGTCGCCTACCAGTGGGGTACTACAGGACTTTTATACCGCAAAGACAAGGTCAAAAATTTCCAGAATACCTGGGGATTGCTCTTCAACGAGAAGATGAACCAGGGACCGTTTTATCTGATCGACGACGAACGCTCCATGATGGGCATCGCTTTGCGCTATCTGGGCTACCCCTTCAACTCGACCGATCCCGCGCAGTTGAAAAAGGCCGCCGATCTGCTCGTAAAGGTCAAGAAGTATCCGGATTGTCTCGGGTTTAGAGGGGGAGTCGGGGCCAAAAACGATGTCGTGGCGGGAACTGCCGTATCGGCCATCGTCTACAACGGAGACGCGGCCAAAGCGATAAACAAAAACAAAAACATTCCCATGGCCTACACGATCCCCAAAGAGGGCGGCGAAATCTGGTACGATAACATGATGATCACGGATAAGGCGCCGCACCCGAAGGAGGCAAACGAATTCATAAACTTCATTCTCGAACCCAAGATCGGCGCCCAGCTTTCGGACTATAACGAATATGCCACGCCGAACGAGGCCTCCATGCCCTATATCGACAAGGGTGACCATGACGACCCGGCCATCTATCCGTCGGAAGCGGTGCTCAAGACTCTGCGCACGACGAGGGATATGGGCAAGAAGATGAAGCTTTTGGATGCGGCCTGGACAAGGGCCAAGTCCTAAGAGGCGTTGTTTTACTCGTAAATGACCCGCGGCAGCCCTGCCGGTTCGGTGCCGAACCGGCAGGGTACGCCACGACACGCCCACATCTCTTTTTGCGACACTCTTTTGGTCTGGAGCAGTTATGAAAGTACTCGTCATCGGCGCCGGCGGAGTGGGGGAAGCCATCGCGACCATCGCCCATCGCAGGGACCCCCATTCCCGTTGGCTGCGCCAAATGGTTCTGGCCGACTCGGAACTGGAAAATTCCCGGTATGTGTCCGAAAAACTCAAAGATCCCGTCCGCTTCCCTGCGGAGCGGGTGGACGCCCGGGACAAAGGCGAAATCGTCGCCCTGGCCGGAAAATATGATGTCGATCTTATCCTCAACGGGTGCGATCCCCTCTACAATGAAAACATTTTCGACGCCGCGTTCGAATACGGCTGCAACTACATGGACCTGGCCCTGTCGCTTTCCAAGCCTCACCCCGAAGACCCTTTCCACAAACCCTATGTGAAACTGGGGGACTATCAGCTGGAGCGCCACCGGCAGTGGAAGGACAAGGGACTGCTCGCACTCGTCGGTGCGGGCGTGGAACCCGGCATGGCCGATATCTTCGCCCGCTATGCCGAAAAGCATCTCTTCGATGAAATCGAAGAGATAGGCATCCGGGAGGGCAACAACCTCACCGTGGAGGGCCACGAAATTGCGTTCGGATTTTCTATCTGGACCACCATCGAGGAGTGCCTCAATCCTCCGGTGATCTGGGAAAGGGATCGGGGCTGGTATACCACGGAGCTCTTTTCCGATCCCGAGGTCTTTTATCTGCCCGGAGGGATCGGGGATACCGAGATGGTCAATGTGGAGCATGAAGAGGTTTTGCTGATCCCGCGCTATATTGACAAAGGGTTGCGCAAGGTCACCTTTAAGTTTGGCCTCGGGCGCAAATTCATCGCCGCTCTCAAAAACCTCCGGGCACTCAACCTGGATCGAGCCGATACGCAGATCCGGGTCGGCAATATGAGTATTACCCCGCGGGAGTTTCTGACCAAAGCCGCGCCCGATCCCAACGAGATCGGGCACCTGATGCGCGGGAAGACTTGTGCGGGTACCTGGATCAAGGGGCGAAAGGACGGACTGACCCGCCAGATCTATCTTTTCCAGGTGGCCGACAACCAGGATTGCATGCAGAAACTCGATTGCCAGGCCGTTTTTGCGCAAACCGCATTTACGCCGGTGATCATCCTGGAGCTTCTGGCCACCGGGGTCTGGAAGAATCTCGGGGTGTGTCCCCCCGAATCCTTCGATCCGGACCCCTTCATCCAACTCATGGATGCGTACGAATTTCCCGGCGGCCTGGAAGAGATGGAATCCGAGTATCTGGACCTTGAGCGACGCACGCGGTTCACCTTGCCGCTCACGAAACAGGGTCCTATATTGGCAAGATAGCTGCGCAATGAATCGGGAATTGCTCCGCCCGTCGGCGCACATGCCGGGGCCGGCAAAGAAAGTGTATCGGGTTTCCCATGGTAACGCTTCGCAAAGCGTACAAAAAATTTCTCCTCCCCGTCAGATATCCTGAGCATGGGCCGTTTCGCCCGGGGGTGCCTCCGCCTGCCCTTCGCTCCCTGTAGTGCGGCGGATCGCTTCTTAATCCCCCCCAGCAAAGGGGTCCTCAATTACCCCCCTTAACAAAGGAGGGCGCCAATCACCCCCCTTTAGAAAAGGGGGCGTCAATCACCCCCCCTTTAGAAAAGGGGGGCAGGGGGGATTTGAGATTTTGCGATCGGCCGCATCCGTGCGGGGGATGCTGTTCTATTTCGCAGCATCCGTTGAATGCCTCGAACCAAGGAGATTTTTATGCGAGTTCTTTTACTCGGCGTTGGCGGAGTTGGGCAAGCTATGGCTGTTATCGCGAATCGCCGCGATCCCGATAGCCGGTGGATGGAGCAGATGGTGTTGGCCGATTACGATCTTACCAGGGCACAGAAGGTGTCTGCGGGCCTCAAAAACCCCGAACGATTTCCGGCCGAACAGGTCGATGCCCGGAACAGCGAACAGATCGCGGCCCTTGTTCGAAAATACAAAATTGACACCATCATGAACGGTTGCGACCCCTCTTTTAATGAAACGATCTTCGACACTGCCTACGCAGAGGGCTGCAACTACATGGACTGCGCCATGACGCTTTCCAAGCCGCACCCCGACCACCCCTATACGAAGCCCTACGTAAAACTGGGCGACTACCAGTTTGCACGCCATGAACAATGGGCCAAAAGAAACATTCTGGCGCTCATCGGGTCGGGGGTGGAACCGGGCATGGCCGATGTGTACGCCCGTTATGCTGAAAAGCACCTGTTCGATGAGATCGAGGAGATCGGCATTCGGGATGGCGCCAATTTGTCGCTCGAAGGCGCGAACCTGGCGTTCGGGTTTTCGATCTGGGCGACCATTGAAGAATGTTTGAACCCTCCGCTCGTGTGGGAGCGCGACAAGGGCTGGTATACGCTGGAGCCTTTCTCCGAGCCGGAGATCTTCACGCTGCCCGACGGCATCGGGGACGTGGAGATGGTGCACGTGGAACACGAGGAGGTGGCGCTGATACCCCGTTACATCGACAAGGGATTGCGCAAGGTGAGTTTCAAGTACGGTCTCGGAGAGGAGTTCATCAACTGCCTCAAGGCGTTGAAGTCGTTGAACCTGGACAGCAAGGAAAAGACGATTCCCTTGGGCGGCCAGTTGATTTCGGCCCGGGACTTTGTTGCCAAGTGCGCCCCCAACCCCATTGAAATCCAGCGTCGCATGGTGGGAAAGACCTGCGCCGGGACCTGGGTTAAGGGCATAAAGGACGGTATGACACGGGAAGTCTATCTCTACCAGGTCGCAGACAATGAGGACTGCCTGAGCCGTCTCGACTGTCACGCCGTCGTTGCCCAAACGGCCTTCAATCCCGTCCTGATGATGGAGTTGCTGGCCCGGGGCATCTGGAACAAAGTTGGCGTTCACGGCGCCGAAGCCTTCGACCCCGACCCCTTTGTCGAGTTGATGGACGACTATGAATTTCCCGGCGGTATGACGGAGATGGATTCCGAGTACAAAACGGCCCTCGATGCCCGGTTGTTGCGAGAGCCTTTAGTGATGGCTACCGCATGATCAGAAACTGCATAGACGAATAAATCCTTGTGCGAGACCCTCACGGACCTTCCGGAGGGTCTCCGCGCAAGGCGGTGGGACCGCCTGCCGGGGCGCCTGGCCCTTCCACCCGGCCGATTCCGCCGCTCGTCATGGTCACGCCCCCGGCTTACAGCTCTACTCAAGCACGGCAAGTCCTTTCCGGGATGTCCCCTTCACGTCGTTTCCTGCACAGACTATATTTTGGTGCAGTCACAACGTGACTATGTTTTCGGAAAGGATGTACCGCCATGAAGCCCGCACACGATACCTATGTCCGTGCCCGTATCGACTCGGAAACGAAAGAACGCGCGGCCGATGCACTTGAAGCAATGGGGCTTTGCATTTCGGATGCAATTCGTTTGTTGATGGTGCGTATCGCCGAGGAAGGCCGTTTGCCTTTCGAAGTGAAAGTGCCGAACACCACCACTCGTGGTGCGATTGCCGAACTGGAAGCCGGAAAGGGCAAGCGCTTCCCCGGCGTCGGAGATCTGATGGCGGACCTGCATGAGAGCGATTGAGCGCTCCTCGGTGTTTAAGCGCGACTATAAGTGCGAGGCGAAGGGTCGTCATAAAGAGACTATCTACGCCGATTTGCGCCTGTCGGCCGCGATGTACGGTAAAGGCACTTTTGGAAAGGCCGTGAACGTGTTCCGACTTGATAATGACGGGAAAGTTATATCAAAAGCCCTAAACGTAAAAATCAACGATACCGGTCCTTTCGCTTTGGATGAGCGAGGAAGAGTCCTCAGGCCTTTTCAGGCTCACCCTACCAAGGATTATTGACCTCACGCCGAAAGTTTACAAGGAGCTTACAGGTTTTCCGGACTGCAATGAAGGCCCTGGGGTGATTCATGTAAGAGTGGAATGGAGAAAGGGAAAATGATATTCAGATTAGCCGGAAAGCTCATCGCGCCAATAACCGTTCTGCTATTATGCTTCACAACAGCAGGGATTTGTCAGGAGGAAGTCAGCATAACAATACCGCCGAGCAGTTTGAGGCTTCAACATGGGGAGAGGATTGGGGGCTTCGAGGTCAATATCTCCGGTGGGCAGATAGTCTCTTTTCTGAATATACCGAAGGGTTGGGGTATCTGTGTTCGTAACGAACCGAACCAGACTGCGAGTATAGGAGGGAATGCAATCGTTGGCTCGGCTTTTCTGGAGCCAAGCTTCTTCAGCAATTTCATCTCAATAGTCGCATATCGCCCGGATCATCTCAAAATAAGAGTAACGATCGGAACAATGACCGACGTCACGTTGAAGGAGAGGTGGCTAGACCTTGATAAAAGAGATTTGGTGTTGAAAAGGCTCAAATAGTTCCGATAGCGAGTTTTCGGCTGACCAAAAAACTGCGAAGTCGGCCCCTGGGCGGATATAAGGTCACAAGTCGGACGCCGGTTTGCCTCCGAACCGGGTTTCGGACTGTCCACGCGAGAGGGGACGGAAATATAGGTGGACGTCCTTGTAAAATGTAATTTTTCACTTTACAATACTGAGTAATGATAAAAACCTTTCGACATAAAGGATTGCGGCGGCTGTTTGAGGATGATGATGGCAGCGCATTGCCACCGGATATGGTGGCGCGGATCAGGCTTATTCTTTCCACCCTGCACGCGTCGGAGGAAATTGAAGGTATGAACCTGCCGACCTTTCGCTTGCATCGTCTCAAAGGGGATTTGAAAGGCATTTACGCCGTCAGTGTTCGCGCGAATTGGCGGATCATTTTCCGGTTTGAAGATGGAAACGCCTTTGATGTGGATTTTGTCGATTATCACTGAAGGAAGCAAAATCATGGAGATGAAAAACCCTGTGCATCCCGGCCTTCTCGTCAAGGAGTGCCTTGACGATCTTGGCTTGAGCGTTGCCGAGGCTGCTAAAGGGCTTGGTATCACCCGCCAGCAGCTTCATAACGTGATTGCCGGGCGCAGTAATGTAACGCCTGAAATGGCGATCCGCTTTGAAAAGGCTTTTGGAAGTACGGCTGATACGTGGCTTAGAATGCAGATGAACTATGACCTTGCGCATCTACGCAAACGCGCGGCCAGTATCAACGTTGAACGCTTCACGTCCAAGATAGCCTAAGCGGCGGACAAAGACATGTTCACGATGAAAACCCCCCCGCACCCGGGCGAGACAGTTCGCTACGATTGCCTTGAGCCTCTAGGTTTGACTGTAACCGAAGGTGCTAAGGCACTTGGCGTAACACGCCAGACACTCAATGACCTTGTGAACGGCAAAAGCGGGATTTCGCCGGAAATGGCGATCAGGCTTTCTAAAGCCTTCGGCAGCAGCCCGGAAACCTGGCTTAAAATGCAGCTCGATTATGACCTTGCCCAAGTGAGGCGGAGAGAGGACAAGATACAGGTCAGGCGTGTGCAGCGGCCACAGGAGCAATCGCGTTTGTTTTGTAATGATGGCGGGTAATAGGCGGCGGAATACAGAGCAACTCTTCCCGACGAGGGGGGGGAGGACCCATAATGAGCGACGCGCAAAGAGCGACTGCCAGGCAGATTGCTCACAAACATCTGGAATCGGGTGATCCGCTGGGTTGGTTTGAGGAACTCTATGCACTGGCGGGTGGGAATGCTTCCATCATCCCATGGGCGGATCTGAGACCGAATCCCAATCTGATCGACTGGCTGAATCAGCATCCAATGGCCGGCTCGGGTCGGGCGCTCAAAATCGGCAGCGGCCTTGGAGATGATGCGGAGGAACTGGCGCGCCGGGGTTTTGCGACCACCGCCTTCGACATCTCCGGGTCGGCGATTGCCTGGAGCAGGAGACGTTTTCCGGAGTCTCCGGTCTCTTATGTCCAAGCGGATCTTTTCTCCGCGCCGGAGGAATGGCGAGGCCGATTCGATCTGGTGGTGGAATCGTATACGCTCCAGGTGCTTCCTCCAAATCTACGGCCCGATGCCGCGCGTTGCATGGCTTCCTTCGTAAGTCCCGGGGGAATGCTGCTGGTCATCGCGCGGGGTAGAGAACCGGGCGAGGATGAAGGAAGAATGCCATGGCCTTTGACGCGGGACGAGTTGTCGCTTTTCGAGGCTCAGGGGCTAAAGGAGATTTCTTTCGAGGATTACACCGATGGTGAATCGCCGCCGGTTCGTCGATTCAGAGCGGTCTATAGGGCAGGCGGAGCGGTATGACACACGAATTCGATGGCAGGAAATACGAGAAGGCGTCGGCCCATCAGAAGGAATGGGGCGCAAGGCTCATTGCGGAGCTCGATCTCAAGGGGAACGAGCGCGTTCTTGATCTCGGGTGCGGCGACGGCACCCTCACTACCCAGCTCGCAGCACTCCTCCCGAAAGGGGAAGTCCTCGGGATCGATGCCTCACGGGGTATGATAGAGGCGGCATTGCCCAAGGCGGGGGGCAACCTGCGCTTCCGCAGACTGGACATCAATGACCTGGATTTTGAGAATGAGTTCGATGTAGTCTTCTCAAACGCTGCGCTCCACTGGGTGAAAGACCATCGCCGGCTGCTTCGGAACGTCCGCCGGGCGCTTCGCGCCGGTGGTCGGCTCCGCTTCAACTTCGCCGGGGAAGGCAACTGCTCGCACCTTTTTTCCGCAATCGAGGCGGCGATGTCACGCGAGGGGCACCGACAGTTCTTTTCCGGTTTCGAGTGGCCCTGGTACACGCCCAATCCCGATGACTACCGGCTCCTCGCAGACTCGAGCGGGTTCAGCTCCGTGCGGGTCTGGGGCGAGAACGCCGACAGGTTTTTCCCCGACGAGTCCGCGATGATCGCATGGATCGATCAGCCAAGCCTTGTCCCTTTTCTGGCGAATCTGCCGGAGCGGGCGAAGGCGTCCTTTCGAAACTTTGTTGTAAGCAGAATGATCGAGGAAACAAAGCAGGAGAACGGAACGTGCTTCGAAACCTTCCGCCGAATCAACGTCTTTGCATCCGTCGCCCCGCCGCTTGTAGGAAAATGGATTACAACCGATTAAAGAAAAGTCTTACGATAAAATCAGCTAGCCATTAATATTGCGTTTTTACCTTTTTCTGTATAGTGCACAGACCGGAATAAGAAACCCAACACTTCAAAGGAGCCATGATATGCCCAAAAGTCCTGTTCGCGTAACGGTCACCGGAGCCGCCGGCCAGATAGGCTACGCCTTGTTGTTTCGCATCGCCTCCGGGGAGATGCTCGGCAAAGACCAGCCGGTAATCCTGCAGATGCTGGAACTGCCGATCGAAAAGGTTCAGCAGGCGCTGAAGGGCGTCATGATGGAACTCGACGACTGCGCATTTCCGCTGCTCGCCGGAATGGTGGGAACCGGAGATCCGAAGGTTGCCTTTAAAGACACCGATTACGCCCTCCTCGTAGGAGCAAGGCCTCGCGGACCCGGTATGGAACGAAAAGATCTGCTGATGGAAAATGCGAAAATCTTCATCGAGCAGGGCAAGGCGATGAATGAAGTCGCCTCTCGCGACATCCGGGTGCTCGTAGTGGGAAACCCGGCCAACACCAACGGCTGGATCGCCATGAAATCGGCGCCCGATCTTCCGAAGGCCAATTTCACCTGTATGCTGCGCCTCGACTACAACCGAGCCAAATCGATGCTTGCGAACCAAGTGGGCAAACCTGTCGAGTCGATCGAAAAGATCACCGTCTGGGGAAACCATTCGCCCACCATGTATCCCGACATCCGTTTCGCCACGGTGGACGGAAAGCCTGCGAAGGACCTGGTCGACGAGGGGTGGTACAAAAATGAATACATCCCCAAGGTGGGCAAGCGCGGGGCGGTCATTATCGAAGCCCGCGGCCTTTCTTCGGCAGCCTCTGCGGCAAACGCCGCCATCATGCACATGCACGACTGGGCGCTTGGCACAAACGGCAGATGGGTGACCATGGGGCTTCCCTCCGACGGCTCCTACGGGATTCCCGAAGAAGTCATGTACGGTGTTCCGGTGACCTGCGAACCGGGCAAGTACGAAAGAGTGAAGGGGCTCGAAATCGATCCTTTCTCGCGGGAAAAGATGGATAACACCCTGAAGGAATTGCTGGAGGAACAGGCAGGCGTAAAAGACATGGTTCTGGCGGCTCGCTAGACTTCGCTTATCCGGAGGGTGCCTCACGGCGCCTTCCGGATGCTAACGCGGTTTCATTTTGAGAAGGAAATGTGGTATGGCGCAGGAAAAACACGGCATGCTTGTCTCCCGGCAAAACGATGAACCTGTCGAGGTGACCAACCCTCTGAAAATCCAGGATCTGACGTTTCGCGACGGTCATCAGTCGCTGTTTGCGACCCGGGGCAGAACCGAGGACTTCATCCCGATTGCCGAGGAGATGGATAAGGTCGGATTTTACTCCATGGAAGTATGGGGCGGGGCGACCTTCGACACGATGCACCGGTTTTTGGGCGAAGACCCCTGGGAGCGGATTCGGACCCTCAAGAAATACATCAAAAAGACCCCTTTCTCCATGCTGCTGAGAGGCCAAAACCTTGTAGGCTACCGCAACTACGCCGACGATCTCGCCGAGGCTTTCGTCGAGAGGGCATGCGCGAACGGAATGGACATATTCCGGGTATTCGATGCGCTAAACGACTACCGGAACTTCGAAACCGTCGTAAAGGTAATAAAGAAGAACAAGAAGCACTTTCAGGGAACGATTTGCTATTCGCTCACCGAATCGCGCATGGGCGGCCCGGTCTATAACCTGGAATATTACCTGGCGAAGGCCAAAGACCTCGAAAACATGGGCGCCGATACGGTCTGCGTAAAGGACATGGCGGGGCTTATCGCTCCCTACGATGCCTATCTTCTCGTAAAGGCCCTCAAAGAAACCATTAAGGTTCCCATTCATCTCCACAGCCATTTTACTTCCGGTATGGCGGACATGTCCCTGCTCAAAGCCATCGAGGCCAATGTCGATATCGTCGATACATGCCTTTCGCCCTGGGCCTACAGGACTTCGCACCCAGCCGTAGAGCCTCTGGTCGTGACATTGCAGGGAACGAACCGCGACACCGGAATGGACATCAAACTGCTTGCCAAGTGCAGCGAGCACATGGAAGCGATTTCTCCCAAGTACAAGCATCTGCTCGACCAGAGAATGTCGATCATAGACATCAACGTGCTCCTGCACCAGACGCCGGGCGGTATGCTCTCAAACCTCGTCAACCAGTTGAGGGATATGGATGCTCTCGATAAGCTCGATGAGGTCTTCCGGCAGCTTCCCATCGTTCGGCGCGAACTGGGCCAAGTGCCCCTGGTGACCCCCACGAGTCAAATCGTGGGAATTCAGACGGTCAATAACGTGCTCTTCGATACCGATCAGGAGCGCTACAAGATGTGCACGGCCCAGGTAAAGGACCTGTGCTACGGACTGTACGGAAAAACCGCGATTCCCATCGATCCGGAGGTCCAGAAGAAGGCTCTGAAGGACTATCCCCGCGGGGAAACGCCCATTACGACAAGGCCCGCCGACGTGCTTGAGCCCGAACTGGAAAAGGCCTCAAGCGAAATCAACGGGTTGGCCAAAGACCTCGACGATACGATTACCTACGCTCTCTACCCGACTACCGGAAAACGATTCCTGCAGTGGAAGTACGGCAAGGAAGAGATGCCCGCGGAAGTGAAGCCCAAAACCATCGAACAGGTCAAGGCGGAAGATGAACTCGTAAAGAAGGCCAAGGCCGGTCTTCTCGTGGAAAAGCCGAAAAAGGAGACGCCCGCAAAGGGGCCTTCCGCGCGCACGTTCAACGTGTTTTTGAACGGGGAGTTTTTCCAGGTGGACGTTGAGGCTGCGAACGGCGCGCCGGTGGCACCGGCTGCCGGGATAGCCCTGCCCCGAGTGACGGCGCCTGCGCCTGCGCCGGCGGCTGCGCCTGCAGCGCCAAAACCGGCGGCTGCGCCGGCCCCTGCCGGTGCTGCTGCCGTTTTGGCGCCGATGCCCGGGATGATCATTCGCTACGAGGTAGAGGTGGGAGCGGCCGTAAACAAAGGGGACGTGGTCCTGGTGCTCGAAGCGATGAAGATGGAAAACTCCATTGCCTGCGATGTGTCGGGCACGGTCAAAGAGATCCGCTGCAAGGGCGGAGACAGTGTCCAAAAAGGCGATATCCTGGCTGTGATCGGGTGATTTCCGCAGAAAAGAAAAGAGGGTTGGACTATGGTCGAAATTCGATTTCATGGACGCGGCGGGCAGGGGGCTGTCACCTCGGCCGAGCTGACGGCGCTTGCCGCGATCGAGGAGGGAAAATATGCGCAGGCATTTCCGAGCTTCGGC
>JAKAJS010000108.1 GCA_021813685.1 Deltaproteobacteria bacterium
CGCGTTCCAGAGTTGCCGCTATTTCCTGCAGAAGCCCAAACACTTCCGGGCTTTCGACCGGAGAGAAAAGCACCGCGGAAGGCACCTCTATTTTGAACACAACCGCCTGCTCATAGACCTTGAGAAGCTCTCTAAACCCGTTGGGGCCCGAAACATGGGGCGGGCAATTGGCCGAAGCCCCGTAGTTTTCACACTGCGGCTCGGCGCATAACCTCGCCAACTCGTCCTCGATGCAGATCTGCGAGGTTCCGATGAGCGCCGCATCACTTGCACCATGCCTTCGAGCCAACTCAAGCAGCCCCCGAAACTCTTCCGGTTCCAACCCGTTTCCCAATCCGCCGTCCTTTCTATTTGCTGTCCATCCGGAAACCCGACCTAAAGTGTGGACAGGCTGGAACTCCTTCCTGCGGATAGACACCATCGACCCCATTGTACACCATTTCTGTTCCTATTCTACAATAGCCACCCCCGATCGTCCAGAACGCCGCGGCCATTGCGGGGGACGTTGTGCCGTGTTACCATATCGGCGCAATGCGGTGAGGCTCAGCGCAAGGAGGAAATCATGTTTGAAATGGCGTGTAAGTCTGTGGACCAGGTGATGATTCTCGCCTGCTCGGGCGGTTCCAACGTCGGCCAGTTATCGAACCGGGCCGCCGTGGAATTGACCCGGGAGGGTTTCGGGAAAATGTCCTGCCTGGCGGGTGTCGGGGGCGAACTCATGGGGTTTATCCACTCCGCAATGACCACTCCGGTCGTAGTGCTGATCGATGGCTGTCCGATCGGGTGCGGCAAGGCCTGTTTCGACAAATTGGAGGTGCCGATCAAGATCTACCTGGTGCTGACAGAGCTGGGCATCGAGAAAACGGGCGACATGGAACTTAAAGCCGAGGAAACAGCGAAGGTGAAAGAAGCCGTAAAGCAGGCGGTGGCGAGCTACCAGGCCGCGCTTTCCTGAACAGAAAAGAGCGGGAAAATCTGTCCGCTCGCAGACATTGCCCGCCCGCGAAGCAGGCGGGCAATTCGGCTGCGGCGCCAGCCGCCTAGCCGCCCAGTCTCGCGTTGAGTTCCTCGGCGATTTTCTTTCCGGAAAGAAGCATGCCTCCGAAAACCGGCCCCATCCGATAGCCGCCGCAGACCGCATTGGCCGCCATGCCGCTTACATAGAGGCCGGGGTAGACCTCGCGGGAGTTGGCAACCGTATCGCGCTCTCCCAATTCCGCTTCCATCGATTTTTCCCCGACCATTCCCCCGGTTTCGGTATTGAGGGTCACGCCCATTTTTTTGACCAGCATCGAGGTGACATTGGCGGGATGTCCGGTCGCATCGAGGACGAAGGAGGAGTGCAGGGCTAGTGGGTCGACATGCCACCCCAGGGTTTCGACCGCCCCCCAGTTGAGGACAAGCCCGGCCACCCGGTGGTTTCTTATGACCACGTCCTCCATGGCTACCAGGTTGAATATCTTCAAACCGGCGGCAACGGATTTGTGTACCAGCCCGGAGGCGAGATAGACCGAATCGAGCGTATAATAGCCCGGCTGGTATTGACGGGCGCTGAAGCCCAGATCGTCAAGCACCTGTTTCCCTTCTTCCTGTACGACGACCTCGTTGAACATCATACCGCCGCCCCATACACCGCCCCCGATGGAAAGGCGCCGGTCGAACAGGGCCACCTTCCTGCCCGCAGCGGCCAGATAGGTGCCCGCAACAAGCCCCGAAGGTCCTCCGCCGACTATGGCGACATCGAGTTCCAGGGCGTCGCTGAGCTTTTTGAGATACGAATCGATAATTCCCCTGCTGATGGTGACTTCGTCTAGCATAACCAACCTCCATGATGGATTAAGATGGGATCGCAGGTGTGGGAACGGTTTTTCTTCAAGGAAGTGGCGAATGCTGCCCGAAGGAAGAGACGGAGGCAATGTGGACCGCCTCCGCAAAATATTCTGGAAAAGAAAAACAATGTCCGCTCCCTACGCCGGTATGATCCGGATCAGGTTCAAAGGGTATTTTCTCAGGCAGTTACTGCCACCCCTGCTTACGCTTTACTGACTACAGCCTTAGCGGGCGATTGTCAAGAGCATCCTTCTGCCTCGACGCAGACGACTGGAAGGCCGCCGAAACCGCCGCGGAGGCGATCTCCCGCAGATGGCGCGAAATAGATGCCGGGGTGTGGGAAATAGAGGAGAGGCGGTGGACGCACAGTAAAGAAGAATACGATGATCTGGAATCGGAGTCGGGCTCCTGAATTCCGGCTCTTCTCAGGACCGCCGCACCTCATCCTCCTGCGTATCGAAAAGATGCCGGAAATACCTTTCCGGCGAATTCAGAAAGTCTCGCGTCAGAAGAAAGTGCTCGGTTTCACGGTAGGCGGTTTCCCGGATCGTGTCATCGTCCAGGCTGAATATAGTGGCGTCGGGGTAGCCAAGGATAATGGGCGAGTGAGTCGAGATGAGAAACTGGGCATGGCCCGGGGCTTCGAGATCGTGGATGATCTTGAGGAAGGAAAGCTGGCGTTGCGGGGAAAGCGCGGCCTCCGGTTCATCCAGGATGTAGAGCCCCTGCTCGAAGCGATTGGCGAAGAGGGCAAGAAAGGCTTCCCCGTGGGATTGCCCGTGCAGCGATTTGCCCCCGTAAGCACGCAGGTTCGATACCCGGTCGATGTAGGAAGCGAAATTATAAAAGCTTTCCGCCCGCATAAAAAAACCTTCCGTCGTCTTCGGCATCCATGACAATCGCAGAGTCTGCGCAAGATCGGAACGGTCGGCAAAGGTCTCACGATGATGATCACGGTTGCCGCCCTCGGGATGGAACCCGCAGCACTCCGCAAGAGCTTCGAGCAATGTGGACTTGCCGCTGCCGTTTTCGCCGACGAAGAATGTGACCTTTGTTCGCAAGGCAAGGTCGATTCCGTGCGAAAATGCCCGGATATTGAACGGATGGCGCGTTCGATCGAACTTTTCAGGAAGGCTTATCACACGGCGCAGAAACGGAGCGCCGGTTGAACGTTCGGGCTGAACCTCCCTATGTCTCGACTTCACCGTCTCATCCTCCCAGACATGACATGAGGATCATCTGTTTGAGATCGCAGCGACAATTTTCCCTGAAGCCCCCTCTTCCGATTTCTTTACGGAATCCCTACGAATCGGCCGCCCCTTCTCCACGTGGCGAGTGACATCATGCCGGCTGAGGCCACCCGGCGCGTGCTTTCGCATCTTGAGATTCAGGATTTCTACGAGAACCGAAAACGCCATTGCAAAGTATATGTATCCTTTCGGAACGTGTACGTCGAAGCCTTCGAGTATGAGCGTAAAACCAACCAGAAGAAGAAAGCTCAGAGCAAGCATTTTGATTGTGGGATAGCGGTCCACCAGGGCGCTAATCCAACCCGACAGAAACATCATGAAAAAAACCGCCGCCAAAATAGCCGCAATCATGATGGCAACCTGATTGGCCATCCCGATCGCCGTGATTACGGAATCGAGCGAAAAGACCAGGTCCATTATAATGATCTGAATAATTACAGCATGGAAGGAAACCCCGATCGCTCTTGCGCTGCGTGGCCCATCTTCTCCCTCCATTTTCGAGTGAATCTCGTGGGTGCTCTTTGCCAACAGCAGGAGGCCGCCACCGATCAGGACCAGGTCGCGAACCGAAATACCCTGTCCTAAAACACTGAACACGGAGGCGGTAAGGCCGGCCATCCAGGAGAGCGTCAGAAGCAGCGCAACTCTCGAAAACATCGCCAGGGCGAGTCCTGTCACACGCGCTCTGCCGCGTTTTTCCCGCGGGAGCGTTCCCGCCAGGAGGGAAATAAAGATGATATTATCAATTCCGAGAACAATCTCCAACGAAACAAGAGTCAGGAACGCAATCCAAATCTGCGGATCGGTGATCCATTCCATGCTTTTCCTTTGCACATCTGTTCAAATTGTAAACGAATCATGAAAAAGAAGAGACGATTTTCTTCCCGCTTCCCTCCTTCACACACCCGCACAGCCAAACGATTCCATCACCGCAGAAACCATGAAGAGCAAAGCCAGCAGCAAGGCGATCGAAGCATAAATTATCTTCTTGATCAAAGTCATATTTTCTCCCTTTTTGATGCACCACTGCGCTCCGGCAAGATTCGCCCTGCCGGAGGCAAGTGATGTCAACCGTCATTCCGGCCTTTGTTCTTTCTTTTTAAACTTTTGAGCCAGAATAAATACAATTATGGGCAAACTTACTATTATCAGGCCTGCAATCTCACCCCAGGTAACGTCAGTCATTTTTTTCTCCCTGCCGACTCTGCTCGGAACAGAGTCGATTCGGATGATACGAAAACCGCTCTATCTTCGGCCGGCCTGAGGGCTAGCCGCACCGGCGCCTTTCGATCATCGCAATGGAGGCGGAATCACATGAAATCGAAATGAATGTTCGTCTAAAGACGGAAGGGAGGGGCACGGACCTCGTATGGCGATCGCACGAATTGCGAGGTTTGAAATCGCGTCTGCCGAAATTCAAAACTTCGTCCAAGATAATATCCTATCGGAAGATCGACGGCTACAATTGCTGCCGGGTTGCTCTTCGGGGCATAGTTCCCCGTTGAGCGCTCACTCCTGCAAAAAGAGATCGGGGCTGCAGGCCGGCTTTGAACGGCCAGGTTGGACAAACCGCTTGGCAGCTCCATTCGGACCCAAACGGACGTATTGGCATGAGAAGGTGGGGGCAAACAAATGACGGACAGTAACAGCAGAATCGCCGCGCAAATCGATAGCCTATACCCCTTCGGGCGAATCTTTTTCGCGGTGCGTTTGTAGGGGACGATTCTCACGGTTGCACTCACCTTCCACCCGAAACTTTGCATCACAAGGCTTGTAGAATATATCACATAAATTGTAATGCCTCTCCTCTATTTCCGTCAAGAAATCAGACGAAGAAATCAAACCGGGTGGTTGGGGGCTTTTACCAAAAGCAGAACCGGCCGAGTTTTACACTCGTTTCCATCAGGAAACCCGGGCCATGAAGGTGGTGGGCACGATGTGCAACGTTCGATTCAATCACGCGAGAACGATATTCTCTTGAGATTTAAGCGGCCAGCATACCCTAACGGTTGTACCTGCACCGGGTGTGGAGTTCATGGTGAATTTCCCCCCGGTACGCTCGGCCCTTTCTCGCATCCCTATGAGCCCCAGACTCTTGGCAGTCGAGGATTCCATGATATAGTCCAAGTCCATCCCTACCCCGTCGTCGCTTATCTCAAGCTCGATCATGTCCTGGATTAAGGCAATACGAACGTCCACCCACTCCCCGTTCCCATGCTTGAAATAGTTATTCAGGGCCTCCTGGACGATTCTGAAAATTGCTATTTTAAGATTATCCGGGATCTCTTCTTCTCCAATCGCGGTCTCAAGCTCTATGTGCTGGTTTGGATACAGTTTTAGAAGCTCCTGGCGAAACCACTCCAAGGTAGCCAGGATTCCATACTCTGCGAGAATCATAGGCTTCAGGCCCATGTAAATTGCCCTGGTTTCATCGATAGAGCGCTGCAAAACGGGAACGAATTCACGTAGTAGATTGAGTGCCCGGGCGTATTCCTGTTCTTTGAGTGTGCTGATTACATGCTCGATTCGAAATTTAAGGGCGGCGATCGTCTGCCCGATGCTGTCGTGCAACTCCGCGGCCAGCCGGTGCCTTTCATTTTCCTGGGCTTCGATAAGCATGGAAGGGACCATGCGCAGCTTCTCATAGGCTGATTCCAAATCAGCCGTCCTCTCTTGAACTCGAAATTCCAGTTCATCTCTTGATCTGCGAAGCTCGTTTTCCATCCGTTTGCGTTCGGTGATGTCACGGCTGAAGCAGACTACGCTTGTCAGTCTCTCCGCGCGGTCCAAGACCGGGTAAAGCGTGTGATGGAAAAAGATGCCGGCACGCTGATCTTCGAACTCCACAGTCTGCTTCCGTTGGACGGCATCCATCACATGCACCAGACGCGACTGCGCCAACTCCGTTGGAAGGAACTCACTGAAATGCTTACCGATTACCTCTTCAGCCGAATCTCCAAAACGGTTGAGCCCCGTTTGATTGGCCGTTATAACGACGCCGTCGGGAGCAAAAAGGAAAATGGCTTCCTCGGCTGCATCCAGTATTCCCCGGAGAGTAGCTTCCTTGGAACTCAAAGCTTCTTCGGCGTGCTTACGGTCTGTGATGTCCCAAACGAGTCCGTTGATTCTCTGCGGCTGCCCCTGGCAGTCGCGGGCAAGTTTCCCTCGCGCGGCTATGTGAACGATTCTCCCGTCAGGCTGGATGGCCCTGTGCTCCATTTCAAACGGCACGTCCTGCCTTACGGTTCGAACCAGTGCCTTCCGAACTGTTTCTCGGTCGTCGGGATGTACAGCGGCGAAGACCTCATGTTTAGTGACACTGAAAGCCGCCTGGTCCAACCCCAAAAGAAACCTGCCCTGTTCGTCAAAACATAGCGTGTTGGTCGGGATGTCCCAATGCCACGTCCCCATGCCGGCAGAACGCAGTGCAAGGTCCAGCCTCGCCTGGCTCTGTCGTAACGCGTCTTCAGCCATTTTGCGCTCTGTAATGTCGAGCACCATGCCAACGGATCGAACTATGTTCCCGGCCGTGTCGGATTGGTGGACACACTTCTCCTGAACCTGGCGGACTTCACCGGTATGTTTCCTGATGATTCGGTGTTCTATTTCATAGGAGCCTTCGTGTTTTTCGAGGGAGGTGGAATAGGCGTTATCAACGGCTTCGCGGTCTTCCGGATGGACAGCCTCAAGGAATGCTTTATAAGTTGCGTCAAATTCCTGCGGCTCAAGCCCGAAAATTCGATAGACCTCGTCGGACCAAATCAAACGGTCGGTTCTCAAATCAAGGCTCCAGCTCCCCAGGTGGCTTATCTTTTCAGATTCGGCCAGAAGCGCCTCACTTTCGCGGAGTCTTTGTTCGGCACGCTTGCGGCCTGTAATGTCATGAAAAACGCAGACGCTCATGACGATTTGCCCCTGCAAGTCGCGTATCGGAGCGGAACTCATGCTGATGAAGAAACGAGTGCCATCGGCTCTCTCATATTCGCTTTCTTCCGAATCCACAAGTTCCCCTCTTGTCATGGATCGAAAGAAAGGAAGGTCCTCAACCCGATATTGACGGCCATCCGGATAAAAACAGCGGTAGATTGAAAACTGCGAAACATCAGGAGCAAGAGTTCCTGCTATTTGCCCGCCTCTTACATTGGCGAAGATGAGAGCCCCGGTAGAGGCGTCCCTCACAGTAACGCCCGAAGGAAGTTGGTTCAGCACCGTTCTAAGCGTTACTTCGCTCTGCCTGATTTTTTCTTCATCCCGTTTGTGTTCGATAATTTCCCAAGTCACATCGGCAAGATAGGCAACGATCTCGGCATCCTTCTCCGAATATTCAATCTCTTTGTTGCCGACGCCCAGAACCGCCACCACCTTGCCCGCTCGGATTACCGGGACAACAAGTTCGCGGATAATTTCGGCGTGCCCTTCCGGCACCCCCTTCTTCTCTTCAAGAGAGCTGTAATCATTATGTATTACGGGCTTCTTCTCCCGCACGCAATCCACCCATACGCCTGCCTGATCGATGGAGCAATGCCTGCCTTTGCCCACTGCGCAGCAGAACTCCTTCAATGTGCGCGTAGACCATTGCTGAAACAATACGGTTTTTTGGTCACTTTCCACAAAGTGGTAAAATCCGATGCTGCTTTCCACGATCTCGCCGATTTCATCGAGGGCTTTTCTCAAAAGTTCATCCATTGTGTGGGCGACGGCGTACTCGATAAGGTGCAAGCGCAGCCGGATCAATCTTGCCTTTTCCAAATCCGCCTTATCACGCTCGGAAACAAGCTTTGTCTGTTCCTCTGCCTTGTGCGCCCGCGCCTGGGCGCTATATGCTGCATCTATCAGGTAGGAGATGAGGATGGAGCAGGAGAGAAAAATGGCCATGCTTATCAGCTCGGCACTGCTCCGAATTGCGAGAAGGCCAACGGGCTCTTCGAACATGTAGGCGGCGAGCACGGCAGAGGCGGCGGTGGCCAGCACCCCGGGGCCGAATCCCCCGTAGAGAGCAGCAATTGTCACGGCAGGGTAGAAGGTCAAGAATATGTTATGAAAGCCGAGAAATCCATGTAACTGCCACCTGATAGCAGAAGCGACGATAGCGAGAAGAATGCTAACGGTGTAACGGGGCCAGGCCGAGCGGTTAATGCCATCCCAAATCACTAATTTATCCTGTCAAAAAAAGCTGACCGATCAGGCAAAGACCGATGAGCCTTTTCTAAATTTTATTCTCTACCCATGCGTTCTCCGAGACTGGCGTGACCGTGCAGTTCGCCCCCTGCACATCTACACTCTCTTTTGCCGCATTTGAATTTAACGAGTTGGTAACAGGTTGAGCCGACAGACTTCTCCTCAACCATTTCCAGCCATTTGGCCCGGGCTTCTTCTCTTTCCCGAACCTCACATTGCAACCGGGTTATCAGTTTTCGGAGTTCAACCAGGGGGAGTTTTCGGAAATCGCGAATTATCTTACCCAGCACTGCATTTTCACTTTTTTACATAAAGTATTTTACTTCAAATTCACTATCCGAAACCCTCCTGATTGTCAATGCCATTTCGCACGTCATTTTACGTTTCGGAAAATTTACTGGCGCGTGTTATCAGAGGTGAGTGAGACGGTTGGTTGTGGTGAGATGGCCTTCTGTTCCCGCGTGAATCTCCTCTTCGGCTTCGTTTTTGAAGGCCTCGACGCGG
Organism: Deltaproteobacteria bacterium; assembly: GCA_021813685.1. Taxonomy (GTDB): domain Bacteria; phylum Desulfobacterota; class Syntrophobacteria; order Syntrophobacterales; family Syntrophobacteraceae; genus SbD1. Next base: position 8,763 of record JAKAJS010000108.1, read on the forward strand.
CCTTTCATGGTACTGGTATGCATGCGCATTCGGAGGGTACATCAAAAATGTAACGCCGCAATCCCTAATGTTTATCCCGAGATCCTCAAGTCAATGAAAGTTTCGCGGCGCGCACCTTTGTTCCTGCTTCCTGCTTCCCGCTTCTTTAGCAGTGATCTTATCTTACATGCTCCTCCAGTTCTTCAGGAATTTCATGTAGACTGTTGCCGTTTCCTCCGGCTTTTCCATCATGGGAACGTGCCCCGTGTCTTTCATGATTACGGTTTGGTGTTTTTTGAGCCCTTTTTCAAGAATCGGCACGCTTGAAATGTCGGTCATCCTGTCATGGTCACCCCAGATAATGAGCGCCGGCGCCTGGATCCTGGGCAGCAAAGGTTCCAGGGTCAATCTTTCTTTGAGAAGGTCTTGCCCGATTTTTTCGTTGAATTTCCTGTCGGCCTTACATTGAGCCACCATCAAATTCTTGAACGCGCCCGGCATCCCGGGAGACTTAGCGTAAGAAAACTCCAGCGCTCTTTCAAAATCGGCACGACTGCCGACTAGCAGGAGATTCACTCCTTTTTCCAACTTCAGGAAAAATTCAGACTTTTTTGCCGTTCCTACCCCGGATGTGGTGAGTAAGGCCAAGGTCGGTATTTTTTGAGAAAACCTGGCGGCATAAACCGCCGCAACAGCTCCGCCCATTGCGTTTCCAGCGATATGAAACTCTTTTAGCTGCAGTACTTGGGCAAAACGGTCGAGGCGCTCTACCTGGCTGTCTATGCTGTAATTTTCATCCAGGCTTTTGGTGCTGTCTCCGAAACCGGGCAGATCGGGAATGACGACATGATAAACCGGAGTCAACCATTTGGCGAAATACACCCAGGAATCCTTGTTTGCCGTGTATCCGTGCAGGAGCAACACCGTCTCCCCTGCGCCGCCTTCCAGATAGGCAATGCTGTCCGTATCAACCAATACCGCCTTGTTTTCGAGACCGGCAGAATGCCAGGAGGCTTTCCGCCCCAGTTCGAACAGAAACTCCGGGAAAAGGAGATAGGAAACCGCCAGCAGCGAAGCAACAATGAGAGTAACTCCAACCATTTGCTTTTTCATAGCGAATTCTCCTAATTATCCGAAGAGGAAAAATGGTTGTCCAGGAGATTGCCTTACGGTACCTGTTACGAAAAGAAGCGGGAAGGACCTCGCCACGAGCCTTCTGAGAAAATCATGGCAATCCTGGAGCAAATTTCATTCCATTCGTTTGCATGACCTGCAGGCAAGCAATACCAATGGATAATGGGGCGAACAGAGCCAGGGAAGACCTGTTCTGAACGATACAAGTGACACTTGGAAGCAACCGAAAAGATTCACCCGTCAGCAGCCGGCCACAGCGGGTAAGCTGTCCGCATGATGATCCGGGGGTGTACGTCCCAACCGCGATGGGCAGGATAAGATTCCACTCAGAAAACGCTGAGTTGCATCTGTATGCCTTCTTGACTTTCAGCCACATTGTAGATATTTAAATGCCAGGTGGCAAACAGGAAGGTTGTCCAAGCAGAACGAAGGAGAATGCTATGCCTGATAAGCCTGGCGTAACAGGCAGTAAAGAGCCAAAATCAACTCCGCGGCGCAGAATGATCTTAAGCAGGAAAGCTCTGTCCGGAAATTCCTACCTGTTGCTGCTGGGTCTTGAGGTTAGGCAGACTCCCGAGTTGCTTGAGCGCATCAAGAAGGGGCTTGGCTACAATTCCTGGGAAAGCTTCATTCGAAACACCGACTTACGGAAAGAGGATGCTACCAGCCTTGTGCAAATCAGTCCGAGAACACTAAGCCGGAGGAAGGAAGAAGGGCGGCTCCATCCTGACGAGTCCGATCGATTAACCCGGGCGGCACGGATATTCGCGTTAGCTTCAGAGTTATTTGATGGGGATGTCGATTCTGCACGCGAATGGCTTACAGGGGCGCAGCCTGCCCTCGGCGGATCAACGCCGATCGAATATGCCTCTACCGATATTGGCGCAAGGGAGGTGGAATCGCTCATCGGGCGGCTTGAGCACGGGATTCCCTCTTAATGCCGTCCGCCTGGCGTATTACAAAGACAAGACATGCGACAAGTGCTTTCGACGGTGAGGGGGCACGGCTGTATGGGAGTCGGTGGTCAACTCCGGGCACGCGCATGGCGTTTGCTTCAGAATCCCTCTCCCTCGCGATGCTTGAGATTCTTGTCCATCTCCAGAACAGTTCCCCCCTGGCAAGCTATGTGGTATTCACCGTCGAATTTTCAGAGGATTTGGTTCAGGCTCTCGATCTACATCTGCTCCCGAAGAATTGGAGAAGTTTCCCGGCGCCTCCGGAGACCCGTGTAATCGGCGATCATTGGATAAAGAGCAATTCCAGTGTCCTGCTTCGAGTCCCCAGCACCATTGTGGCGCATGAGCACAATTTCCTGATTAACCCGATGCATCATGACTTTCCAAAGCTGATGATCCACGGACCAGAGCCCTTGGATGTCGATGCCAGGATTTTTGGTCCCGGGGCCGGGTAACATGGGCGGGATCTCCACCCTGGACGACACGCTACATCCACCAGGCTTCGAGAAGGAGATATCTCCTATCGGCGGGACAGAAAAGAAACAGCTCCGACACACATCGGTTAGAATTTGCCGGTATCTTTAAAAAAGTCGCTCATCAGGGCGACCCTTCCCTCTTCGAAGAAAAAAAGGGTCACCCCCTCGTTCTCATAGGGTTCATTTTTCCTGTCCCGTCCACGGTTTCTCCAGTGGGCAGCGACCCTATTGCCTTCACAAATCGTCTCCTCCACGGAAAAAACGAGTTCGGGAAACTGACGGAAAAGGATTTTGAAAAACTTGAGGATTCTTTCCTTGCCATCGAGCGGCTGAGTCTTTGGAAAAAGAAGCCGGGCATCCCCTCGCAGGTACTCCGCCATCCGCTCGAGACTCCGGGCGCTGAGGAATTCGAAAAATTCGACTACCTTGCCGTTTAGCTCTCTCATTGCCGCGCCTTTAGTTGGTAGTTTTTAGTTGCTGGTTGGTAGTTTTTAGTTGTTGGTTTTCAGTTATTGGTTGTTAGTTGCCGGTTGCCGGTGTGCAGACGGAAGTTTCCCACCAGCAACTAACAACAGGCAACTAACAACTGCTACTAAACTATTCGGGTCGGAGGCGCCTGGTCCGCCATGAGCACGATGTCCCTGGGATTGCAAAGCTCGCCCCGAAGCTCGGCTACCCTGCCGCAGGCAACGCACACGTAGTTAATCTTCTCGAGTTTTGGCTTGCAGATGTGCCTGGGGTCGGTCGATGCCTGCCCGCAATGCTCACAGACGAAAGCGCTGTCTAACTCGACCGGGTCGCACAAGTGTCCACCCTTCCCCGCTGCCTGACCACATTTTTTGCATATATGCGCATTTTTCTCCATAGCAGCCTCCTATTTTACTTTTCCCTCTTTACTTTCTCACATGGTTACTCTTTTTCAAAGTCGCTCTTCTGAGCGCCGCACACCGGACACACCCACTCCTCGGGCAAATCATCGAATTTGGTGCCGGGGGCGACTCCGTTATCCGGGTCGCCTTTTTCGGGATCGTACACATAGCCGCAAATACCGCAGACATACTTATCCATCTCATACACTCCGTTTGCATTCCATATTGACATATTCAGCGCCCATCCGGCCTTTCCGGATGCGCCCCCGACGGTTTCCGGCTATTTCGCCGCAAGCGCTCTTTTGGCTATTTCCCGCCCGTAATCCTGGGCCATCTTGCTCCCCCCGCCCAAATTCGCCGATTTGAGTCGAAGCGGCCCATCGACCATGTTCATCTTCAGGACGTGAGTCATCGTGTCGAAAATACGCCCGGGCGCCTCCCCGCTCCATCCGAAGGCCCCAAACGCGCCTCCGGCCTTGCCTTCCAGATTTGCCTTTTCTGCCACAAAAAGGAAGGTCTTCATCGCCTGAAGCATCTCCCCATGATAGGTGGCCGACCCCAGCACGACCGCGTCGTAGTCGTTTAGAGATCCCTCCCCGGTGATCTGGCTGACATTGAGCACATCAACCTCGAGTCCCTCAAAACGCATTCCTTCCCCGATCAGTTGGGCGATTTTTTGGGTCTGGTTCGTCCTGGTCGCAAAGATTACGGCTCCCTTTGGCATCGGTACTGCCTCCTGTGTGTCCGGTCTGTTGGATTATTGTTTTCGTAAAGCCTGCCTACATTAGAACCGTTCTAACTTAGAGTCAAGGGGGCAAGAGCTCCAAAAAAGGATGGAATTGAAAAATCCGGGGGAAAGGCCCGGGCGGATAAAACCGACCCTCATTGGTACAGGCCGGAGCGGGTCCAGGCGGCCTCCATTCGGCGCATGTAGGCATCCGCCCCGATTTTTTTCACCGTTCTTTGGGAACTCATGCAGCGGATTTTTCCCAAAACGGGGCGGGCCGGACCAAAGGGCCTGTCATAGCGGCCCAGGACCCAGAATATGCCGCAGTAGGAGTTGGGGTCGCGCCCGTCGAGAGCATACTTGTTGTTGAGTTCGATCATTATATCGAGGGCCTCGCGGGGAGAAGCGGTCCACTCGACTATTTTTTTCCCCCAAAGCATCCGCGGGTAGCCGTAGATGCGCCCTTCGAGCAACAGCTGTCGCTGGGCCGCATTCCAGAGGGGATCGTGGGTCTTTGCAAATTCCAACTCCTTGCGCGTGTAAAGATAGGGACGAGAGTCGTTTTCATGATCGGTAAGCGTTTCGATGGCCCAGTCGGGCAGGGAATCCAAAAGGTCGTAGTCCTGCCTTCGGGAGCACAGGTTAAAGCCAAGCTCCCGCCAGGTTACGAGTTGATCGAGGAAGGCTTCTGCGGCGGAACTCATGCCCCACCACCCTTCCCGCTTCCCCGAGATTCGGGCGGAGAGGTTTTCGGGGGACCATCGCTCGCCCCTGCTCAACTCCCGGAATATCTCGTGGACCGATAGGTGTCCGAAGTGCAGGTAGGGGGAAAGCCCGCTGGTCACGCCGTCAGCGGGGAGATTTCGATCCAGGTGGTATCGGGAAAGGCCGGTTTGGAGAAAACTCTCCAACCTTTTCTCCGCCGCGCTGCTTCCTCCTTTCGTTTCTACGGGTGCTACCGCATGATCGACAGGCAGACCTCTCACATGGTCGCGCGGAGAATCGAGCAGCGTGTCCGCCACAGGCCATCTGTTTGCAATATCAACGGGTAGTTCGTGTAGCATTGGAAGATGGACGTCCGAAAGGGGGCTTTCCTTGGGGAATTCCAGAAAGCGGGGCAGCATCTCTTGGATATATCTTCTGAAGGAAAAGGCGGTGAGGAAAACCTTGTCTGCAACCACGAGCGGAAGAAGGCCATTTGAATCGATCGCCTCCATTTTGACCGGAATACTATTTCCCACGGCCCCGATCATTCGAGGCAAAAAAAAGCAGGGATAGTCGTCGGTAATGACGATGCACGATCTGGCGGCAAGTTCTCTCACAAGACCTCTGCCTTCGCCCTTCGACCTTTCGACATACGGAAAATAAAACACTGGGAGGTCTTTGAACTCGGACCGGTTATTGTGCATCCCTTCCAGGATGAAACTGTGAAGCCTCTCGCTTGCCCAAGGATAGTCACAGCTCAGGGCTTCCAAGACGACAACAGGCTTTCTTAGCTCACAGGCCCATTCGACAGCGCGATCGAGGCTGAAATTCCAACGCGCCCGCCGAAAGGCGATCATCCAGTAGAGCACGAAATCGCCCTCAGGGTGAATCGGTGCCTGGTTTAGAAGCCTTATTCTCTCCTCGGGAAAAATATTCATTAGACCTCCCTCCATTTTTTACTTTTTACTTTTACCTTTTAACTCTATCTTTTAGCAAAGGGGGCGGGATGGGAAAAATCAAACTGGGCATCAGCACCTGTTTGCTTGGCGAACCTGTCCGGTACGACGGCGGCCACAAGCTCGACCGGTACCTCAGAGACACCCTTGGCCAATACGTCGACTATGTCCCGGTGTGCCCCGAAGTGGAATGCGGCCTGGGAACACCCCGCGAATCCATGCACCTGGAGGGGGAACCCGGGGCGCTTCGCCTCATAACCACCCGAACCAAACAAGATCTGACGGACCGCATGCTTTCCTGGTCCCATCGAAGGGTACGGGAACTCGCATCGGAGGACCTGTGCGGCTTCATCTTCAAGAGCAATTCGCCAAGCAGCGGCATGGAGCGTGTCAGAGTTCTGGACGCAAAAGGCGTCCCGCACAGAACCGGCACCGGCCTCTTTGCAGGGGTTTTCATGAAGACTTTTCCGCTCATCCCTGTCGAAGACGAAGGAAGGCTCCACGACCCGGGGATTCGCGAGAATTTTATCGAGCGCATTTTTACCCTGGAGAGATGGCGAAGCGTATTGAAACAGGGAAAGAAGACGGGTCTACTCATCGAATTCCACAGCCGTCACAAGCTGCAGATGATGGCCCACAGTCCCGCGCATGCGCGGGCGATGGGGAAACTGGTGGCGGCCGCCAAAACGACACCACCGGCCGAACTTTTCATCCGGTATGAACAACTGATGATGGAGGGGCTGCGGTTAAAAGCCACCGTCAGGAAAAACACCAACGTGCTGCAGCATATAATGGGCTATTTCAAAAAGGAGCTGACCTCCGACGAAAAGCGCGAGCTCTTGGAACTGATCGACAACTACTACAGGGGACATCTTCCACTCATCGTACCTCTGGCTCTTCTCAAACACTACGTTCGCAAATACGAAAAACCCTATCTGAGAGAGCAGTTCTACCTCGACCCACACCCGGTGGAACTGCAGCTACGAAACCACGCGTAAGGTAAACTGAATGGATACTCAATACGATGCAACTCTTGAAACCCTGGAGAAACTTCGCGCCGAATCGATAGATGCGGGCGGAGAGACCAAACGGGATGCCCAGCACCGAAGCGGCAAGCTTACCGCCCGCGAAAGACTCGATCTCCTTTTGGACGACGGGAGCTTTGAGGAGTTCGATGTCTTGAAGATCGGGCGTGGGGGGGCTCTGGGGGATGCCAAAGGCTACCTCGGCGACGGAGTGATCACCGGGCACGGTACGATCGACGGGCGCGAGGTTTTCGTTTTCAGCCAGGATTTTACCGTCATAGGGGGCTCCCTGGGGGAAGCGCATGCACAGAAGATCTGCAAGGTGATGGATCTTGCGGTGCGCGTGGGAAACCCCATCATAGGTCTTAATGACTCGGGCGGCGCCCGCATCCAGGAGGGAGTCGACGCTCTTGCCGCGTACGGCGAGATTTTTCACCGCAACGTGCGTGCGAGCGGGGTGGTCCCCCAGATATCCTGCATAATGGGGCCCTGCGCCGGGGGAGCGGTCTACAGCCCCTCGATAACCGATTTCGTCTTCATGGTGGAGCAATCCTCCTACATGTTCGTGACCGGTCCCAGCGTGGTGAAAACCGTTACGCATCAGGACATATCGTTTGAAGATCTCGGCGGAGCGGGAGTCCACTCGCAGGTGAGCGGAGTCGCCCATTTTACGGCCCCGAACGATGTGCTGTGCCTGCGCGAGATCCGGCGGCTCATCAGCTACCTGCCCTCCAACAATCGGCAGCGCGCCCCCATTCTCGATCTGCGCGATCCGCCCGACCGCACCGATCCGGCGCTCGATTTTCTCATTCCGGAAAACCCCAACCAGACCTACGACATGAACGTCCTCATCTACAGCATTCTGGACGGGGCTCAATTCATGGAGGTCCAGGCCGGATTTGCCCGAAACATCATCTGCGGGTTCGGGCGCCTGGGAGGCCAGACCATAGGCCTTGTGGCAAACCAGCCCGCGGTTCTCGCAGGAGTTCTCGACAGCAGCGCCTCCTTTAAGGCCGGCCGCTTCGTCCGGTTCTGCGACTCCTTCAACATCCCGCTCGTAGCCCTGGTCGATGTTCCCGGCTTCATGCCGGGCCCCGACCAGGAGCACGGCGGAATCATCCGCCACGGCGCAAAGCTCCTCTATGCCTTTACAGAGGCAACTGTTCCGCGTATCTCCGTCATCGTGCGCAAAGCATACGGGGGCGCGTACCTGGTCATGAACTCCAAACACATTCACTGTGATGTCAACTACGCCTGGCCCACCGCCGAAATAGCCGTCATGGGGCCAAAGGGTGCGGCCGAGGTGATTTACCGCAGGGAAATTCAATCGGCCGAAAACCCGGAGGCCTTGCTCACCGAAAAGATGAACCAGTACAGGCACACCTTCGCCAACCCCTTTCTCGCCGCCCAGCGCGGCTATGTCGACGACGTGATATTTCCTCGCGATACGCGCCACCGTCTGATCAGAACGCTGCAGGTGCTCGACGGGAAAGACGCCAAAGGCCCCGCGCGAAAACACGGAAACATTCCACTGTGAGGCAACGACCAGATGTTCGATAAGATCCTTATAGCAAACAGGGGCGAAATCGCGGTTCGCATCATCCGTACCTGCAAACGGCTGGGCATAGGCACAGTTGCCGTCTACTCGGATGCGGACAGCCGCAGCCTTCACCGGCAGCTTGCCGATGAAGCCATCCATATCGGGAAAGCACCCGCGCGGGAGTCATACCTGGATATCGAGAGGATCCTCTCCGCAGCCCTTGGAGCAAACTGCAGCGCAGTCCATCCCGGCTACGGGTTTCTATCGGAAAACGCTCGGTTTGCCGAAAGAGTGACATCCGCCGGACTCGCATTCATCGGTCCGCCCGCTGGAGTCATCGCCACGATGGGCGATAAGATCGCTTCCAAGGAACTGGCCATCGGGGCACGCGTGCCGGTGATTCCCGGCCGCGTGGACGCGCTGCTGGACCTGGAGGAAGCCCTCCTGGCCGCTCAAAGCATAGGATATCCCGTATTACTCAAGCCCGCCGCCGGAGGCGGCGGCAAGGGAATGCGCATCGTCCGCTCCCCGGGGGAAATGGAGGCAGCGCTTGCCTCCAGCCGGCAGGAAACCCTCAAGGCCTTCGGCGACAGCCGCGTTTTCATCGAGCGCTACATCGAACAGCCGCGGCACGTGGAAATCCAGGTCCTCGCCGACTCCCACGGCAAGGTGATCCACCTCGGCGAACGCGAGTGCTCCATCCAGAGGCGCTATCAGAAAATCATCGAAGAGTCGCCTTCTACGGCTATCGGCGAAGAGCAGCGACACCGCATGGGGCAGGCCGCATGCGAACTGGCCCGCAAAGCCGGCTATGTGAATGCGGGGACGGTGGAGTTCGTACTCGACGCCGGAGGCGACTTTTATTTCCTGGAGATGAACACCCGGCTGCAGGTCGAGCATCCGGTCACCGAGGCCGTAACCGGCCTGGATCTGGTAGAGCTCCAGATACGGATCGCTGCCGGCGAACCGATCCCCTTCGACCAGCAGGATGTGGTTTGTAACGGCTGGGCCATAGAGGCCCGAATTTGTTCGGAGGACCCCGCCAGGGGCTTCATCCCCTCTACCGGCATGATTACCCGCTATGCCGAGCCGCACGGCAAAGGGTTGCGCGTGGACAGCGGTGCCGCAACCGGCAGTTGGATCGGCGTCTACTACGATTCCATGCTCGCAAAGGTCATCTGTCACGGAAAAGACCGGGAGCAGGCGCGCCTCGGCCTCATAGAGGCCTTGAACGGCTATCACATCGAAGGGGTTCTCACCAACATCGACTTTGTCACCAGCGTGTTGTGCCACCCCGAATTTGCACGGGGAAACCTCACCACCGGCTTTATCGACACCCATTTTGACGGCAGCAGCCCCAAGTGCCCCCCGGATGCGCAAAACATCGAAATGGCGGCCCTTGCCGCAGCCCTTGTCTATCACATGCAAACGGTGGCCATACGGGAGTCTTTGCGCCCCATGGTCTCTTTGATCGGCGCAAGAAAAGACCACGACGGCACGCACCCCTACATCCTGAGAGCCGCCGAAGAAATTTTCGAGGTGCTGCTCGAGAAAAACCCGGAGCCCCACCGATGGACATTCCGCGTAAATGGCCATACATTTGATGTCATCACGCCTGAATTCGAGTTCTACCGCCGCAGGCTCAAGCTCATTATCGACGGGCAGGTTCACCGATTCCGGCTCAAGACCGAACACTCTTTCCTCTTCGTCGCCTTCAGCGGCATCACCCGCCTGTTCGAGATCTACAGGCCAAAGGAGTGGGACTTTTTGAAATACATGCCCGCCAAGGTGGACGAGACCCCCGACAACGTGCTGGTCTGTCCCATGCCGGGACTGGTCGTGGAGGTCCTGGCCGGCAAAGGAGACCGGGTCTTTCGCGGTCAAAACCTGGTGGTGCTCGAATCGATGAAAATGCAAAGCGGCGTGGCCTCGCCAACCGATGGAACCATTGAAGAGGTTCGCGCGGTTGCCGGCCAGGCCGTGGAAACCGGAGACATCCTCATCCGCTTCAAGGCGTAGGGCCGGCAGGCGAGCAGATTGAAATCCTTGTGACCACCGGTACAGGAGGAAACACTATGGAGACACGCGAAGCCAGGTTCTTGAGCGTTTTTGAGCAGTTCAGCAAAGGTGTCACCAGGACGCTTTCCGTCGAACAGCGGTTGAAGGTGCTGGCCGACGGCATCGTAGAGGCCTTCGAGGTCAAGGGCTGTGCGATACTTCTTCTCGATGAGGAACGAAACGAACTGAAAACCTCAGCCTCCTGCGGTCTCAGCGCCGACTACCTGAATAAGGGCGTCGTGGATGCGAACAAAAGCATGGCCGAAGCCCTGGGAGGCCGGATCGTCATCATCGACGACTCGCGGAGCGATTCCCGCGTGCAATACCCCGAGGCCGCGGTACGGGAGGGGATCGTAACGATCGTCTCGGTTCCAATCGTTGTCAGAGAAAAGACGATAGGGGTGCTTCGCGTCTATTGCGCCGAGGAGCGGATCTTTACCCCGGAAGAACTTCAGTTCGCCGTCTCGCTCGCCGAACTGGGAGGGATCGCCTTTGAAAACGCGACGCTGTTGGAGAGGGCCTTCGTTGAGATGGGTTATCACAGGGTGCTTAAATAAGCCGCCAAGGCCCTGAACTCGAGCCTGCACG
>JAKAJS010000282.1 GCA_021813685.1 Deltaproteobacteria bacterium
GCTTCGGCGTATTTGCCCGCCCGCGTGAGAGCCATGTAGCCCTGAACGTTTACCCCCAGAGGACAGTTGGCCTGGCAAAGAGGCGTTTTGCGCTTGTCGATTACGGGCCTTCCCGGAAGAGCGTGTCTTCCGCCGTACCGGAGCGCTTTTTTCCCCTCCGGATCGATCGCCGGGCAAGCCTCGAAGCAGAGGCCGCACAGTGTGCACCTCTCGCCGTCTATGTAGGTGGGCGCCTTCGTGTACCGGATCGAAAACCCCTGGGGAGTGTGCTTGATCGATGTCACCGTAGCCGGAAGAATGAGCCGTATCCGCGGGTTTCTCATGATCCGGAGAAGCCCCGGGCGAAACGCGTGGTTAAAGCCCACTCCCGAGTCCATTCGCCAGCCTTCCGCCGACAGTTTCCCGTTGAGATCGGCAGCCGTATCGATCAGCGTGACCGGTATGCCCAGCTCGCCCAGCTTGTTGGCCGCGGCGATTCCGGCGGGCGTTGCGCCTAGTATGCACACCTTTTGGAGGCGTTCCCCGGGGTCTTTCATCTGTTTGCCTTTTTCATTCTGGCCTTGAGGCTCGCCTGTCCGCAATCGTAGCCTTTGTTGAAAGCCGCAATATTCGTTTTTTCCGTTCCCCTGGGCACCGAATCGGCCACCGAGGAGAGCATTCCCTGGAGCGAAACGGCTTCGGTTACAGCAGTCACAAACCCGAGCATGACGATATTGGCCATCATTTTCCGGCCAAGCTCCTCGGCCATGCGGGTCGCCGGAACAAAGAAGACGTCCCCGGGTGCTTCCTCGCCGGGGCGCACCATGTCCTGGTCGACAATCATCGTCCCTTGCTCCTTGAGCATATGCCGATATTTCTCATAACCGGTATGGGACATGCACACCAGGATGTCGGCCTCGCGCACGTACGGGTAATGGATGGGCCTGTCCGATATGATCAGCTGGGCGCTGCAGGCGCCGCCGCGCGCCTCGGGACCGTAGGACTGCGTAAAACTGGCCTCGAGGTGGTCCGCAAGGCAGGCGGCCATTCCGAGCACCTGACCGGCAAGCACGATCCCCTGACCTCCCAGGCCCGTTATCAGGATCTCTTTTCTCACTATCCCCCCAATCAGTGAACAGTGAGCGGTAATCAGTGAGCAGTCACTCTTCACTGTTCACTGTTCACCGTTCACTGCACTATAGTTTTGCGCAAACGTAGGTCTGTCATATTCGACGAACTTGCCAAGCGTTATTCCCTGCTGTAAATCGAGAATCGTTTCGGCGGGGTTGGCGCCGTTTTTGACTATCGCCTTTTCCTGGTAGACCTTTAGCATATCGCTCGCCTTGAGCCTGTTTTTGCGGCCGTAGCCGGTAGGGCAGGGGGCAAGGACCTCGATAAAGGAAAAGCCCGTGTGGGCAAGGGCCTCGGTTATCGACTGGGTAAGGTCGCGGGTGTGAAGCATCGTCCAGCGGGCGATGTAGGTGGCGCCGCACGCGTAGGCCAGAAGCGGAAGGCTGAACGGGGCTTCCGGATTGCCAAGGGGCGTGGTCGTTGTCTTTGCCATCTGCGGGGTGGTGGCCGCGGCCTGTCCTCCCGTCATGCCGTAATTGAGGTTGTTTACGCAGATTACTGTAAGGTCCATGTTGCGCCGTGCCGCGTGGATGAAGTGATTGCCTCCGATGGCAAACAAATCCCCGTCACCGCTGAAAACGACCACCGTGAGCTCGGGATTGGCGAGCTTCATGCCCGTTGCGAACGGAATGGCCCTTCCGTGCGTGGTGTGGTAGGAATCGAGCTTGACATAGCCTGCGCCTCTTCCCGAGCAGCCGATTCCGGAGACGACGGCGGTTTTCATCGGGTCCGTTCCCGTTGCCCTGATCGCCAGAAGAGAGGAAGAAAACACGGTGCCGATTCCGCACCCGGGACACCAGATGTGCGGTATGCGGTCCGTTCGGAGCAGGTCGTCCAGCGGGTGTTTGGGGGATGAGGCATTCATGGCGTATCCTGGTTCCGGGAAAAAGCAAAAAAAATATAGGTCGTATAGGTCCTATAGGACCTATTATTTCGTTCTTGTTATTTCTGTTCCTGGATTTTTTCCAGTATCTCTTCGGGCGTGATCGCCGAGCCCCCGGCGCTGCCGACGAGAAGAGCCGGGGCGCGGCCTTCCGCGCATCGTTGCACCTCGAGGTGAATCTGCCCCAGGTTCAGCTCCACCGTGATGAAGCTCTTTACGCGTTTGGCAAGCTCTCGCACTATAGCTTCCGGGAATGGCCAGACTGTCAGCAGCCTCAAAAGTCCCGCCTTTATGCCCTTCTCGCGCGCTTCGTCAACGGCGGCCAGACTGCTCCTCGAGCTTATCCCGTAGGAAATCAGGGCGATGTCGGCATCCTCCAGCCGATATTTTTCCACCTGAATGATGTGATCGAGATTTTTGCGGATTTTTCCCGTAATTCGATCGACCATTTGGGATTGGGCCTCGGCGGTCATCACCGGATAGCCCCCCTCGTCGTGAGTGAGGCCCGTAAAGTGCACCCTGTAGCCCTCGCCGGCGTGGGCCATGGGCGCCACCCCGTTTGCGGCCGGGCGAAAAGGTTTGAAGCGGTCCTTTCTCCCCTTCGGGCGCGGCCGGCTCTGCAGCCTGATTTTCGATGGTTCCGGGATGATCACCCTCTCGCTCAGATGGCCCACGATTTCATCGGCCATGATCAGTACGGGGAGCCGGTAGGTTTCGCTCAGATTGAAGGCCGTGATGGTCTGGTAAAAAATCTCCTGAGGGGATGCGGGCGCAAGGGCTATGATCTCGTAATGGCCATGAGAGCCCCACCGGGCCTGCATCATATCGCCCTGGGCGCCCAGGGTCGGAAGTCCCGTCGAAGGGCCGGTCCGCTGCACGTTTACCAGCACGCACGGGGTCTCCATCGCAATCCCCAGACCGATATTTTCCATCATGAGACTGAAGCCCGGCCCGGAGGTCGCCGTCATGCTCTTTACCCCCGCGCAGGACGCGCCAAGGATTGCCGCCATCGCGCCTATTTCGTCTTCCATCTGGATGAAGACCCCTCCGACTTTCGGAAGCCTGTGGGACATGTGCTCGGCGATTTCGGTGGCGGGAGTGATGGGATAGCCCGCAAAAAAACGGCACCCGGCGGCCAGCGCGCCTTCCGCGCACGCCATGTCGCCATTGAGGAAATGCTCCCCGGTGAGAACGGCAGGTTCCATAAAAAGACTCACTTGGCCGGAAACTCGGCGACTGGCTGCGCTGGAGCTTCCACCGAATAGATGGCGAAGTCGGGGCAGATCGCTTCGCAGTAGTGACAGTTGACGCACAAATCGGGATGGACCGCCACCGGGGGATGATAGCCCTTCTGATTGAATCGGTCGGAGGCTTCGAGAACCCCCCTCGGGCAATAGTCGATGCAGTAGCCGCACCCCTTGCACCGCTCCTCCAGGATGTGGACCACACCCCTGGTGACGACGATCTGTTCGCTATCGAGGGGGACACGCCAGAATTTCATCCCGTAACCCTTGTAAAGAAAGTGAGGTGGTAAGTTGACCCCTCACCTATCGGGTAATTCGGCGAGTAAGTCAAGGCAAATCATACGGCCAAACGGCAAAAAAGAGGGTAAGGGGTGGATTATTTGGGGGGGTAACGGGGAAATGCACCCCTTTCCCTCTTCGGGAACGCTTAAAAAGACGACGGATAAGATCATCGAGGATGTAAAGAGGATGGGTTGGTATTGCGCGAGTTTGCGATTTCCCCTTTTACGCTCCAAAAAGAGGGGAGGGTTCGGATGTTTGCCCCTACGGCAGTTGGCGAGAAGAGTTATTTGCCGAGGCAGGAATGGAGAGGAGACTTTAGATGTTGGGATGCAAATATCTGGACATGACCCCGGGCCCTGATCCGGTTGGAGGCGTGGATCCGCGCCGATTGTGAGGCTGATGGTATACGCCGATTCGTGGTTGGCCATCTGCTCCCGTCGATATAGGCATTGAGGTATACTCGCGGGCCCCAGCTGAGGAAAAGACCGGGGTCTTTCCCTTCTTTGCAGCGTGTTTGGGACCCTTCAAGCTGGCCGGACTGACAGTCATCAAAAAACTGGTGGTTACGCAGGAAGGATACGACCCAAAGAGCAGAAGCGGGAAAAAAGAACTGCAAAGCGGTGACAAATATGTCAACAATCAAGACGCCTCAAATGGAGGTCGATCTCATTCGAGAGCGGCTGAAGCGATTGAAAGAGGCTTTGCAATGAATGACGACTTTGAACTTATTCGCGGCAGCGGCAATGTATTTCGTGACTTTGGCCGCAGGAATGCCAGCCTTGAACAGGCTCGTGCCATCCTTGCCGCCAGGATTATCCGCACACTGGAGGAGCGTGGACTATCAACGCGCGAGGCCGAAAAACTGACAGGCGTATCGCATTCGGAGTTTTCGCGCATTCGTAACGCCCGGCTTGAACGGTTTACGCTTGATCGGATGATTACGATCCTTGGCAACCTCGACGAGGATGTCGAAGTGAACGTTACCTTCCGGCGGAACAGCCATTCTTTTTCAGGCGCATGAACACAACACAATCCGGATCGCGGTGAGGACCTGGTGCTTTGCAAGTCACTGCCCGCCCGCGAAGCAATCCGCCGGCGGCGACACGCCGCCGCCGGATCAGGCCGCTTGTTTGGATGGTTCTTTAAATTTGGAGCGTTCTTTATAGATGAGGAAAAGATTCCTTGTGTATATCAGCAGGCCTCCGGCCTGTCCGAGGATGAAGACCGGATCTTTTCGAAGGATCGCATAGAGGAGAAGAAGTGTTCCGCCGCCCACGCTGAAATACCAGAAGACGACAGGCACGACGCTTTTTTGCTGCCTCTCGCTCACAATCCACTGGATCAGAAACCGGCCGGAAAAGATCGCCTGGCCGGTGAGTCCCAGAAGCAGCAGGGAATGGGTTATCAAATAATGAATCGGGTCGCTTAGGGCGGCATGCATAAGGCTATCCAGAAAAAGAGCAGAGGGTGAAAGATCCGTTACCGATTGCAAAGTGCGGCATTATGACCAGAAAAGAAGAGTTTGGAAAGAGGAAATTGAGAGAATTTTTGGCCCTTCCTCTAAAACCGTAAAGAGTGTATATGGCGATACAAAATGCAAATATAAAATTCCGGAGAGTGTTCCGGCGACTCTGAAACTCCGGCCGGTCGGGAAAAGCGAATGGTCATTCTTGGCATTGAGACCTCCTGTGACGAAACTGCCGCGGCGGTCGTACGGGATGGAAAAGAGATACTTTCGAACGTGATTGCGAGCCAGGTTCCCGTTCACTCCCCCTATGGGGGGGTGGTCCCGGAGCTGGCATCCAGGAAACACCTGGAGTACATAATTCCCGTCGTGGAAAAGGCGCTGGCCGACTCCTCGATTGGAGCAAAGGAGTTGGACGCGATTGCGGTGACGCAGGGCCCGGGCCTCGTGGGGGCGCTTCTGGTAGGGGTGAGCGCTGCAAAAGCGATGGCCTATGCCCTGGATAAGCCGCTCATCCCGGTAAATCATCTGAACGGGCATATCCAGGCGGCTTTTCTTTCCGACGATATGCCGCAGGAGCCCTTTATCTGTCTGGTTGTCTCCGGGGGGCACACCGCGCTCTACCGGGTCGATGCGGACGGAAACAACGTGCTCCTGGGCGCAACGCGGGACGACGCTGCAGGCGAGGCGTTCGACAAGGTGGCAAAAATATTGGGCATAGGATACCCGGGAGGGGTCGCGATCGACAGGCTGGCGGTGGGTGCCGACCCTCGTGCGATTCGGTTCCCCCGTTCCCGTTTTGAAAAGGATTCTCTCGAGTTCAGTTTCAGCGGTCTGAAAACTGCGGCCGCCAATTTTATCCGTACCCATGGCGTGCCTGCACCCGGCTGTGCGGGGGAGGCCGGTTCCATTTCGCTCGAAGACTTTGCGGCGAGTTTCCAGGAAGCCGTGGTCGATGTGCTGGTCGAAAAAACAATCGCTGCGGCAAGACAATGCGGCCTTTCGGGGATTGCCGCCGTTGGCGGCGTGGCGGCAAACGGCAGGTTGCGGGCAAGGCTCGGCGAGGCCGCCGTTCTTTCCGATCTGAGGCTCTATCTGCCCCCGGTGAGGTTTTGCACCGATAACGCCGTGATGATAGCGGCCGCCGCATACCGCACCTGGCAGCGCGTGGGGCAACAGCCCGGAATGCTCGAGTTGGACGCGTTTTCGCGTTAGCCCTTCTTCGGTTTCACCCCCGGGATTCTACAATGGAAGATTTCCTTACGCCCGGCGAATATTTCAGGCGGAGGCGCGATTCGCGGCCCCTGAAAGCTTTCGGGCAGCATTTTCTTTCTCAACCGGCAACGGCGGCAAAAATCGTCCAGAGCGCCGGACTCGCACCCGATGAGGCCGTGGTCGAGATAGGACCGGGGCTTGGTGCGCTTACCCGGTTTCTTTTGCAGCAGGTGGAAAGAGTCCACCTGATCGAAGTGGACCCGGCGATGGTCGAATATTTGCGCGAGCGGGCGCCTGCGCAAAAAGCGGAGATCTACCGCCAGGACGTGCTTTCATTCGATTTTGAAAACCTCTCCCGCACACTGGGAAAGCGGTTGGTAGTCCTGGGAAATCTTCCCTACAACATCAGCTCGCCGCTCCTCTTTCGTCTCCTCGAAGCGTTTCCGGCGGTCGATCGTGCCGTCTTTATGGTGCAAAAGGAAGTGGGAGTGCGCTTTGCGGCCTCTCACGGCTCGAAGGACTACGGGGTGCTTTCGGTACTGCTCGGACTTTACTCCCGGGTGGAGAAACTCTTCGTGGTCGGTCCCGGCCAGTTTCACCCGCCCCCGAAGGTCGATTCCATCGTTCTGCGGATCGATTTTCTCGATGCTCCTCCGGAGGGTCCGGGATTCGATTTTCTGAGAAGCCTGGTGAGCGCGGCCTTCCAGAAGCGTCGAAAGACCCTTTCGAACAGTCTTGCCGGCGTATTCGGCCTCGGGCCGGAAGTGTTTAAAAGCGCCTTTGAGCAGGCGGGAATCGATTCGAGAAGGCGCCCGGAAACACTTTCTCCGTCTGAATTTCTCACCCTCGCCCGTTTACTCCGCCCCTCGGTCGGAGAGGCCTGCCTGCCGTAGAGCTACTCGCCTCGGGGAACCAGGAGTATCTGGATATCGCACACATTGGTGTTGGTCGGGCCGGTGCGAATGAGGCCTCCGCAGGAATCGAAAAAATTATACGAGTCGTTTTCGGAAAGAAAGACTTGCGGGTTTAGACCGGCGGCGCGGGCGCGGGAAAGAATCTGTGCGGAGGCGAAGGCGCCTGCGGCATCGGTTGGTCCGTCGGAGCCGTCGGTGGAAACCGAGAAGAAAAAGAGCTCCTCCCCGTCTTTGGGCGATCTTTCGAGGGCGGCGAGAAACGCCAGGGCCATCTCCTGGTTTCGCCCGCCTTTGCCCGCGCCTCTCAGCGTCACGGTGGTCTCGCCGCCCGAAAGGAGGCAGGCAGGCCGTGCGAGAGGAAAACCCGAGGCGGCTATGTCCTTGCCTATGGCGAGGATCACGGGTGCGGCCTCTTTTGCTTCTCCGGCGAGGCGCGAGGTGAGGACCATGGTTTCGTAGCCAAGCTCCTGCGCGCGAGCCCGGCCGGCAAAAAGGGCCTGCCGGTTGGTTCCAAGAAGGATGGACCTTGTGCGGGTAAATACCGGATCGCCGGGTTTGGGCGTCTCGGGCGTCTTTGCGGCTGCGCCCAGACGCAAAAAACGCAGGACCCCTGGAGGGATTCGCTCCTCTATCTCATAGCGGCGAAGGACTTCGAGACAGTCGGAAAAAGTCGTGGGGTCTGGAACTGTTGGCCCGGAGGCTATGGCGTCCGGATCGTCTCCGATCACGTCGGAAAGAATCAGCGAGACCACCGTCGCCGGTGCAAAAGCCTCCGCGAGGCGGCCGCCCTTTATTGCTGAGAGATGCTTTCGGACGCAGTTGACTTCCTGGATCGTCGCTCCGCAGGATAGAAGAAGCGAGGTGGTTGCAATCTTATCTTGGAGGGAAACTCCTTGGGCGGGAGCGCACACGACTGCCGAGCCCCCTCCGGAGATAAGAACCAGCGCCAGGGTTCGCTCGCCCGAATCGCGGCCCAGGGCGAGGAGGCCGGCTGCGGCGCGCACCGAACGGTCATCGGGCAGCGGGTGGCCTGCCTCGACGAGGGGTAGTCTTGAAAGCGGCTCCGTGCAGCCTTCCTTTACGGCGATGAGCCCTCCGGCTACCGAATCGCCAAGCGCCCGCTCGACACCCAGAGCCATGCGCGCAGCGGCCTTGCCCATTCCCGCAACGACGATCCGGTCGTAGTCGCAAAGGGCGAATTCCGCCTGGTCATATTCGGTGCGGACGAGGAGACGCCCCGCCTCGATCGACAGGCAGCGGCCGATCATTGCGAGCGGGTCCACGCGCTCGAGGGCTGCGCGGAAGATCGCCCCGGCGTCCTGTAGCGCCTTATCCCAATTCACCGGCACGTGAGGCTCCTTTTGGCATTCCGGATATCTCAACGTACCACGAGCGCCGGCAACCTTCAAGATCGGCAGGCGAAATCCATTAGCGAGGATTTAAGATTCTGCCGGCTGGAGAGCTGTAGAAAGCCGCGGTCGCACCGATCACAAGGAGCGCAGCCAGGCTGAGCACCGGGGGGAAGATTCTGATGAGCGCCAGGACGCCGAGTATGACGGCGGCTGCACCCGCGAGCGCCTGGATTTCGGCAGACACCCGGGCCGACTCTGTGGCAACCTTCATCGACATTCCCGAAAAGCCGGCATTTTCGTTTTCCATCCGGCGGAGAACGAATCTCGTTCTGCCGTCCATCGCCAGGGCCACCCCGTAGACGATTATCCCAACGGGAACGAGAACCGCCGTAGCGATCCCCAGTATCGAAAGGATTCCCAGTGCTGCGCCCGCACATCCGGCCGGAAATCCTGCGGGTATGCCGCCCCATGCCTCTTCGGCCAGTAGTGTAAACCGCCTGGCAAGTGCTCCTGATTCGAAGATAAAAGCGGCCCCGAGGGCAATCGTTGCCGCCGAGGCCAGCATCCAGGGAAAAACGCCCGCCAGCCCGATGACGGCAAGCGCCAAAACGGCCATACCGACGAGTGCTTCTGCCAGGGGACCTCCGACCTCAAACCTCGAAAGTGCGGTTGCACCATAACGACCATTCATCGTAATTTCTCCTGCTGATTTGCGTGCGAACGAACCGGCAAAGCCTTCCTGCGGTTTCCTTACAAATATCTTGTGTATGGGCGCCTTTGAAGTCAATGCCGCACAGGGTTGCAGGGAAGCGAGAATACATCTTGCCTTTTGGCAAATTTAGTGTAGAAAAATCCCGCTCAGAATCGACTATACGGTCGGTTTGACTTCGTTCAAGATATTGTGCCGGGACGTCTTGCGGGGGAAGTCTTTTTCCACGGGGACGAAGGGGAGGAGGGCGCTTTGCGGGTGAGAATCGTATGCGCGGTTGCGCTGTTTGCTCTATTTCTGTTTCCATTCTGTGGTCGGGCGGCGGAACTTAAGGCCATTGAACCGCTTCTGTCGCCATCTACACGCCTCATGGTCTTTTCGCCCCACCCCGACGACGAAACGCTTGGGGCCGGAGGTCTCATGCAGCGTGTCCTGGAGGCCGGCGGCAAGGTAAAGGTCGTCTTCATGACAAGCGGAGACGGCTATCTGGAGGGGGTGGAACTGGAAGATCACACCGCTCACCCGACCGCATCGGAGTACGACAAATATGGGCAAATTCGCCGCCACGAGGCGTTGAGGGCCCTGGCCACCCTGGGTGTGAAGCCGCATAACGTTATCTTTCTTGGTTTTCCGGATGGCGGATTGTCTGATTTGCTCTTGAAAACCTGCGTGCACAAAGACCCCTACAGGTCTCCCTTTACGCTAAAAAATCGCCCGCCCAAGTTCGAACTTATCCTTCCGCGCACCGATTACTGCGCCCATGATCTGTCGGGCGAGATCGAGCGGGTTATTTTTCGCTTCAGGCCCACCCTGGTGGTCACTACGGGACCGCAAGATCTGCATCCCGATCACAAGACCACCTACCATTTTGTCAAAGAGGCGCTTAACCGGCTTGGCAGGAAATTCCCCCGGCTAAAGCCGGTATTTCTTACTTTCGTGATCCATTTCGACGGGTGGCCCGTCAATCAGGAGGCAAGTTCCGGGGCGCGCCTCGATCCTCCGGAAGGCTTTCCGGTTCCGCCAACAAAGTGGATTACCTTCAATCTCAAACCCGCTGAAGTGAATGGCAAGCGCGAGGCGATCGAGAAATATCATTCGCAGATGAAGCTCCTGAACCGTTTCATGTTATGTTTTGCCAAATCCGACGAACTGTTCCTGCAGGACCCGGATTCTCCCGCACAGGGCGGGGCGCCTCTGCGATTGAGTAAAAAAGAGCCGGGTCTCGGGAGCGATGCTTCCAAACCGGCGCCGGGTCGGAATCAGTTCTGATTTGCGGGACGTGTTTCCCGCACTTGATTTATTTTCCGTCCGGTGGTATGTTCCCTACTTCAACTTTGTGGTGGGTGTAGCTCAATTGGTTAGAGCACCGGGTTGTGGCCCCGGAGGCTGTCGGTTCGAGCCCGATCACTCACCCTTCTGGAAAAACGGCGCCAATCTGCGGTCTGAAGCGGTTGGCGTTTTTTATTGGTCAAGGCCCCTTGTGGGCAAGATTTCCAAAAAAAACCGGGGTCCGAAGACCCCGGCCGGCATGCGAAAAACACGTATTGCCTAGTTCGATAACCGCTTTAACGCATTGAGGTTCTGACTGAGTTGCTGGGCAAGCCTTTCTGCGTCGGCTTGCTTCACACTCTGAGCTTGCGCATTCTCAGGCTGTGGTTGTGTCGTGCTCGCCTGAGAGATGCTGCCCGCCATCTGCTGCGCCTCTGCGCTGATGGAAACCTTGTCTCCCGTCATGATAGCGTCCGTCGCAGTTGATGACAACGCCCCGGTGTTGCTCCCTTTTTTTGCCTCTGTTTCAAGCGCATGCAGGGCATTCAAGGCGCTGCTACTGGTGATTCCCCCGATTCCGGTTGCCATAAAACTCACCTCCTTGTTCCCGTTGCTACGGGATTTTGGTTGTTGAGGGCGCCTGGAGCACAGATGCAATGTGGGGGAAGCGTGGTGGTGCGACGGCCACGGATAAAGGCCATCACCCGAATTTGCACCCATCCGGCAACCCTGCCGCCATATCCGCCCTTGGACGGACTTAGGCCAGTGGCTTTGTGTCCCACCCTTTCGGATGGTTTACCCTTTACAAAATGGAGTCAATTCTCTCCTGTATCTTCAGTCGGCAGACCGGATGAAAAGCTTTAAATTTAATTTTGGAAATTGTATGTTGATGGGAATCGCTCCGAAGCCCATTGGATTTCGGACAAGATTTGCGGGGCAGGGGGCATGACCATCAGATCCGGATTTTTTGCATTCATAATGTTTCTCGTAGCGCTTTTGCCGGCAGTAACCGCCCACTCGTCGGTTGCGCTCCTGTCGGATGGCGCCGGTGTGGCTAAAACGCAGACCCGGTCGGACCTGCAGTCGCTCCGCGGGGAGATCCCTCGGCAGCGCGTTGTTCGATTCGACCCCGAGAGGCTCTTTCGCCGCCCCGATCCACGATCGATCCGGCTGCACTTATTCCACGATCTCAGTCTTACTGCCTTGGGACGAGAAGAACAAAACGATTCCAACGGTTTTCTGCTGTGGACCGGTAAAATTGAGGGAGTCCGGGGCGCGAAACTCATCCTGGTGGTGCGAAACAAGCTGCTTTTCGCCTCGGTCTACCTCCCGTCGTCCATCGTGCAGATTCGCCCCGTAGAGGCGATGACGGGAGAATTTTCGAGGAGCTACATTGTGAGGCAACTGCCGTGTCTCATGGGGGAAAAGTCGGCACAGGGGCTGGTTGACCGAAACTGCGGGCCTGGGGCCAATTTGAGGGCGGATGCCGGAAGAGTTGTCCAGCTTATAAACCTGGAAAGGCAAGCCGACGGACTGCGGCCCCTGGAATACAGCCGGAAACTCGCCGAGGCCGCACGGCGTCACGCGCTGGACATGGCCGGGCACGACATCTGCTCGCATATGTTGAGCGATGGGAAAACGTTCTACGAGAATATCTTCGCGTGTGGATATCCTTCCTCGGTGGTTGGAGAAAATCTTGCCGCCGGGTTCGCCTCGCCCGAGGTGACATTCGAAGCAATGTTCAGCAGCCCCGAACATCGCGCCAACATACTGAACTCCCGCTTTACACAGACAGGGGTGGGCAAGGCCGTAAATACCGCAGGCGGCTACCGCTGCTTCTGGGTGCAGGACTTTGGCGCGGCGTCGGCCGGAAGCGAGCCTACCATGCGCGCGGATCGCTCCGGCCGATTTGACCGTTGCTTTCCGTGGCTGGGCTGTTTGTTTTAGATCCAGCGCAGGCTTGAAATAAAGATTACCTTTTACAGGAGCAATGAATATCGCTGTGTGCTACAAGGTCTCATACCTGTGAATCTTTCCTTCGGGATAAGAACATGCGGATCGAGTCGATTACAAACGTGGGTTTATACCGGGAAAATAACGAGGACCGCTACCTGGTGAACGTCCTGGATGAGGAGCGCGCCCTTTTGGTCATAGCGGACGGAATGGGCGGACATGCGGCGGGAGAAATTGCGGCCGAACTCGCCGTTTCGTGTTTTGAAGACTACCGTCCGACCGGCTCCGATATCTGCGCCCAGTTGCGGGCTCGCATGCAGAAAGCCCAGCAGGCTGTCGTGGAGCGGGCGCGCATCGACGCTTCGTGCCGGGGGATGGGGACGACGCTCACGGCCGTGATGCTTTCGGAGAAAACGGCCTTCTGGGCTCATGTGGGCGATACGCGCATCTATCTGTATCAGGAAGGCACGCTGCTTCGCGTGACCGAAGACCACACGATGGCAGGGAGGCTCCTGAAAAAAGGCGAAATCACAGCGGAGGAGGCGAGGGTTCATCCCTATGCACACGTTCTTACCCAGTGCATAGGGTGCGAGCGCTATGTGCCCGATTCCGGAGTCTTTTATCCGGGGGAGGGCGATGTCGTCCTGCTAAGCTCCGATGGACTCCACGATCTCATCCCGGACAGCCGGATCGCCGCTATTCTATCAACCGAGGCAAATTTAGCGGAAAAACTGGCCCAAATGGTGTCCGCCTGCCTCCAGGCCGGGGGCAGGGACAACATCACGGCCCTGATAGCCTGCTTGTGAAATGCCGGGTTCTACTGAACGATAATAATCCCGGCGAGCGTCCCCTTGGGAACGTCGGCCGCCCTGGCCCCGCTTCCAATCGGATAGATGTCCCAGCCTGCCATGGCAACCATCTTGTAGACGTCGATCCCGACTGCTTCCATCGACGGCCTGGACTTGAGCGAGAACCTGCATTTTCCTCCCGTCATCGCCTGGCAATCGTCCATTTGACCGCAAAATGTGTGACGGCAGGATCCGGCGGCAAACCCGAAGGCGAGGTAATGCCCATCATAGAAGGCCGCCGATTCGACCTCCGAGACGATGGAGTAGACGTCCTGGTAGGCTTTCACTCGTTCTTTTATGGTGGCCTTGTCCCTGATGATCACCTCGGAAGGGACATCCTTTATAAAAAGAACCGCCCACTCGTATTTGGAAAGGATCTCCCGGAGTTCGGCGGGCTTCATCGTGTTGGGCGGGCATTGGGCGCCCGTGCCGTAGCCGAAACACCTCGGTATCTGGCACTTCATTGCGATGCGCTCGTCCACGGGGATCTGCCCGGCCTGAACGATGCACGCTTTTGTAGCACCCAGTTCGAGGGCCAGTTGCCTGTACCTTTCCAGGTCCGCCCCTAACTGCTCTTCGTTCCTGTCGACTCGGATCTTTTTTACCGGTGCCATCTCTTATCCTTTCCTGTTTGCGGCGACGAGTTCCGCGATATGTTTTACCGCGATCCGGCCGCCTCGTTTCGCCATCCCGCCCTGTAGCTGCAAGACGCACCCGGGGCAGTCGGTCACCAGCACTTCGGCGCCGGAAGCCTCGTAGTTGTCCAGCTTTCGCTTGAGCAGTTCGGCCGAGATTTCCGGAAAATCGAGGGAGTAGGAGCCTCCAAACCCGCAGCACACCTCCTCGTCTTTGGACGGGACATATTCGAAGCCGGCCGTGGAGATAAGCTCCCGCGGCTCAACCCGCACTCCCTGCCCGCGGCACAGGTGGCACGGGGAGTGATAGGCGGTCTTTGCGCCCCCGGTGCGGAATTGGTTCGGGTCGACTTTTAGCACTCTTATCAGAAAGGAGCTGAAATCGATCACCTTGTCTTTTAATTGCGCGGCTTTGACGCCTGAGAGCGGTTCCCCGGAGAGAAGATTTGCGTAATCCTTGAGATGCGAGCCGCAGGAGGCGCAAAGCGTCAGGACAAAGTCGAAGTCCGCCGGATCGAGCGCCTTGATGTTTTGCACGGCGACCCGTCTTGCGGTTTCTTTCTCTCCCGCCATGAGCGCGGGCAGGCCGCAGCAGGTTTGTTCCACGGGGTATTCGAACCGGACGCCGAGATCCCTGCAAACGGTAAGGAGCGCCTCGCCCTGCTCGGGATAGACGAAATCGGTGAGGCATCCCCCGAACAAGGCCACCTTCACGCGGGGGTTGGGAGTGGCGGGGTTTATCTGTTCCCATTTATCCCGCAGCGGGACTTTGGCCAGTGCGGGCAGCCTTCGAAAATCGTGTTCTTCGGAAAAAATCAGAGGCAGGTGCCGCAGGTATCCGCCTTCTGCGACCGGGGCCTGGGCGTGTGAGACGGTTCGCAGCAAAAAGTGAAACAGCCGGCGGTTTTGAAGCACGGTTTCGAGCAGTACGTTTTTTGCGGGCCTTTTGCCCTCGACATCGAGAATCGCGCGGTGGACTTCCTTTATCAGGTGGGGGAGATCGATTCCGGCAGGACACACCGACTTGCAGGCCCGGCAGTTGAGACAGTTTTCAACGAGCGCCCGCGCGTTTTCCCGCCCGTGGTAGAACCAGGTCAAAACGAGTCCTATGGCGCCGATATAGACGTGTCCATAGTTGTGGCCGCCGACCAGTTTGTAGATCGGGCAGACGTTTGCGCACGCCCCGCACCGGATGCACCGCAGCGCCCGGGAAAAGACCGGGTCCCTGGAAAGCGCGAGCCTTCCGTTGTCGAGGAAAACGATGTGCATCTGTTTTTTGGAATCGGGCGCCGGGGTGCATTCCACAGCCCCGGTGATCCAGGTGACGTAGGTCGAGATGAGCTGGCCCGTGGCGTTGCGGGGGAGGGCTTTAAGGATTCTGAGAGCCGATTTTACATCCGGGACGAGCTTGTCGACTCCCACCAGGGCTACGTGAACACGCGGGAGAGTCGTCACGAGGCGCCCGTTGCCCTCGTTTGTCACCATTGCGATGGCTCCGTTTTGCGCGATGGCGAAGTTTGCCCCGCTTATGCCCATGTCGGCTTCAAGAAATTTGCGGCGAAGCTCGGTTCTTGCCACCGTTACCATGCCGCCGATATCGTCGGGGTCCTGCGGTTTGCCCGTAACTTTGGTGAAGAGCTCGGCAACTTCTCCCCGGGAGAGGTGAATGGCGGGCATGACCATGTGCGAGGGCCCTTCCCCCCGCAATTGGATGATCCATTCGCCCAGATCGGTTTCGGTCACCTCGTAGCCGGCTCGTTCGAGGTGAGCGTTTAAAAAGGTCTCTTCGGCGGTCATGGATTTACTCTTGACGATTCGCCGCACGCCGTTTTCTTCGGCTATCGAGGCGATGATGGAATTGGCCTCGAAGGCGGTTCGGGCAAAATGGACGACGGCCCCGGCCTCTTGCGCCCGTGCGGTGAATTCTTCCAAAAGCTCCGCAAACCTCGGTATCGATTCATCTTTTGCCCTCGCTATTTCATCCGCCAGGGCCTCGAAATCGATTCCCGAAAAGGCGCTTGCCCTCGATGCCGGGTAGCTGCCTGCAAAAGCGTCGAGAGTCGCCCCCAGGAATTTGTTGGAGAGCGCGCGCTGTAAATCCTTCCTGTATGTTTTAATGTCGCCGGGTGTCTCTTTCATTTCGCGTCCTCCCCGAGGAGCAGCACGTGCAGTTCCCGCGGGCCGTGCACGCCTATGGTGAGCACCCGTTCGATATCGGCCGTGCGGCTTGCCCCGCTAACGAAGGCAAGATATCCGGAGGAGGCCTGCAACATCTGCGAGAGCTCATCTTCGATCGCATCCGCATTCGGGACGATCCGGGATTTTTTAACGAATGCCACGTGGGTGTCGCACAACATGCTTGCGAGTCGAAGGTCTTCGGATTTGGAATCGATAACCAGGGTGCCCGTCTCGGCGATTGCCCAGGCGGCGCCGGTAAGGCCGGTACCAATCACGCCGGCTTTCTGCCGAAGGTTTTCCGTCAGGAGTTCGAGGTTTCGGGCCTTGCACAACTCGGAGAGCTCGGCCCGCTCCTTTCCTTGGATGCCGGGAGCGGCAATGGACGAGCATCCCTGCCGTACGGTGAGATCTGCGGCATATTCGAAGACGGCGGCCAGATCCTTTGCCTCCACCACGACGGTCTGGACCGACCTGGTCCTTTCGGTGAATATTGCTGAGCTCTTCTGCGCAACCATTTTTCACCTCCATGTGAATGTAGGCCCAATTATAATCGATTGTAGCAAAAGAGTCGGTTATTATCACCAAATACCGTTGGTCCAGGGATGCGCCGGCCGGTGTTTGGCCGGAACCGATCGTTTACCGCCAGAGGAACGAAGATGAGCACGAACGTTCTTTTGAAAGAATTTGAAAGAATTTTGGGGAAAGACAATGTTTTCAGCGAAGAAGCCGACCGGCATGCGTATTCCTACGATGCTGCGGTGCTCGACCCGTCGATCCCCTCCCTTGTACTGAGGCCCCGGTCGGAGGAAGCGCTGGGGGCCTCTGTGCGGGTCTGCAACGAAAACCGCCTGCCGGTGACAGTACGAGGATCGGGAACCAACTTGAGCGGAGGGACCGTGCCCGGGCCGGGGGGCGTTGTGATCCTTACAAACGCCTTGCAGGAAATCGAAGAAATCAATGAGCAGGACCTCTATGCGGTCGTGCAGCCGGGGGTCGTGACGGCGAAGTTTGCCTCCGCCGTGGAAGCGCTCGGGCTTTTCTATCCCCCCGATCCCGGAAGCCAGGCCGTTTCGACCCTCGGGGGAAATGTGGCCGAAAATGCCGGCGGGCTGCGCGGGTTGCGCTATGGGGTTACGCGCGACTATGTCATGGGACTCGAGTTTTTCGATGTGAACGGAGAGAAGGTAAAAACCGGGGCGAAAACGGTAAAATGTGTGAGCGGCTACAATCTGGGGGGGCTTCTCGTCGGTTCGGAAGGGACCCTGGGGGTGTTTAGCCGCATTACACTCAAGCTCATCCCGATGCCCGCCGCCAAAAAAGCGATGATGGCGGTTTTCCCCGAGGTTTCGCGAGCCTCGGAGACCGTCTCGGCAATCATTGCGGATAGAATCGTTCCGGTCACCCTCGAGTTCATGGACAATTTCACGATCCGGGCGGTCGAGGACTTTAGCCGCGCGGGGCTGCCCGTTGATGCCGCAGCGCTTCTATTGATCGAAGTTGACGGACATCCTGCGCAGGTCGAAGAGGAAGCCGCGCGGGTGGAGGCGATCTGCAAAAAGATGGGCGTAATGAAAGTGCATGTGGCCCGGGATGCAGCGGAGCGCGACAAGGTGTGGGAGGCGCGCCGCGCGGCCCTTTCGGCCCTTTCGCGGGTACGGCCCACGACCGTGCTCGAAGACGCGACGGTCCCTCGCAGTAAAATCCCGGCCATGATCCGCGCGATCGGGGAGATCGGCCGCAAATACGATCTGCAGATCGGTACTTTCGGCCATGCCGGCGACGGCAATCTCCACCCGACGATCCTTAGCGACCGGCGTGACCTGGAAGAATGGCGGAAGGTGGAGCTGGCGATCGACGACATCTTCGAAAAAGCCCTCGAACTGGGGGGGACACTTTCCGGCGAACATGGGATCGGGACGGCCAAGTCGAAATACCTGGAAAAGGAAACGGGACGTCCCGCAATTTTATATTCGCGCCGGATAAAGGCGGCGCTCGATCCCAATAACATCCTCAATCCCGGAAAAATCATCGGAGGCTGAAAACCGTGTACGATATGAAAAGGCTGGCCGATCTGGTCAAAAGCCTCGAAGATCAACTCGTTGTTTGCATGCGGTGCGGAATGTGCCAGGCGGTTTGCCCGGTTTTCGCCGAAACGGGGCGAGAGGCCGATGTGGCGCGTGGTAAACTCGCGCTCCTCGATGGGCTCATCCAGGAAATGTTCAAAGACCCGGAGGGAGTGCGCGAGCGGTTGTCCCGATGCCTTCTTTGCGGCTCGTGCGCCGCCAACTGCCCGAGCGGGGTGAAGGTCCTCGATATTTTTTTCAAGGCCCGGACGATCCTTACCGGATATATGGGGCTCAGTCCCGTAAAAAAAGTCGTGTTTCGCGGGATGCTCGCGCAGCCGAAATTTTTCGACGGCCTCCTGCGTCTTGCCGCTCCTCTGCAGAAGCTCTTGTTCGTTCCTTCGGACGATTTTTCCGGCCTCTCCTGCGCCCGGTTTACGATCCCGGGGCTCGACAGACGCCTTAAGTCCTTCGCTCCCGTTCCCTTTCGCGAAAGCGTGGGCGAGGTCCGCACAAACGGTGGTTCCGGGTTGAAAGCGGCCTTCTTCGTCGGTTGTATGATCGACAAAATGTACCCGAATATCGGCCATGCGGCCGTTAAGGCGCTCGAGCACAACGGGATCGGTATCTTCATGCCGCGGGAACAGGGCTGCTGCGGCATTCCGGCCCTTGCCTCCGGGGACGTCGAGACGTTTCGAAGGCTCGTTCGATACAATCTCGAACGATTCCGGCCGGACGAATTCGACTTTCTGGTGACCGCCTGCGCAACCTGCACCTCCACAATCAGGAAGCTGTGGCCGCAGTTTGCAGACCAGCTGAGCGGAGAGGAAAACTCCCTGGTTAAGGAACTGGCCGAAAAAACGCTGGATATAAGCCAGTTTCTGGTCGATCGGGCACATATCGCAGCGGGGGAGGGTGAAGTTTCCAGGGAGGGATCTCTTCTTACGTACCACGACCCGTGCCATCTCAAAAAATCCCTGGGCGTAGCCGCTCAGCCCAGAACCCTTATTCGTTCGAATCCACGGTATGTTTTCCGGGAAATGAAGGAAGCCGACAGGTGCTGCGGCTGCGGGGGAAGCTTCAATATGCAGTATTACTCAATATCTGCTTCGATCGGCCGGCGCAAGGCCGAGACGATCATAGAATCCGGCTGCTCGACGGTTGCCACGAGCTGCCCGGCCTGCATGTTCCAGATGACCGATATGCTCGCCCGGGAAGGTGCGCGCATCGCGGTAAAACACGCCATCGAGATTTACGCCGAATCGCTGTAGCGGGAGGACGGAAGCGGGAAGCGGGAAGCAGGAAGCGGGAAGCAGGAAGCAGGAAGCGGGAAGCGGGAAGCAGGAAGCGGGAAGCGGGAAGCGGGAAGCGGGAAGCGGGAAGCGGGAAGCGGGAAGCGGGAAGCGGGAAGCAGGAAGCGGGAAGCAGGAAGCGGGAAGCAGGAAGCGGGAAGCAGGAAGCAGGAAGCGGGAAGCGGGAAGCAGGAAGCAGGAAGCGGGAAGCGGGAAGCGGGAAGCAGGAAGCAGGAAGCGGGAAGCGGGAAGCGGGAAGCGGGAAGCGGGAAGCGGGAAGCGGGAAGCGGGAAGCAGG
>JAKAJS010000091.1 GCA_021813685.1 Deltaproteobacteria bacterium
GACGGTAATAGAGATCCTTTCGGAACTTTTCTTCCCTGACCCGTTCCTCGATTTTGACATTGGTGGTGGCAATGACCCGCACATCGACCGGGACGGGGGATTTTCCCCCCAGGCGATCCACTTCGCCTTCCTGGAGAACTCTCAAGAGCTTGGCCTGGAGGTGGAAGGGGATTTCGGTTATCTCATCGAGCAGAAGCGTTCCGGTGTGCGCCAGCTCGAATTTGCCCTCCCGGTTCCTGATGGCCCCGGTGAAGGCCCCCTTTTCGTAGCCGAAAAGCTCGCTCTCAAGTAAGGTATCCGGAAGGGCTGCGCAGTTGAGTGCCACGAAGGGGTTGTCTTTCCTTCCGCTTTGGCGATGAATGTAGCGGGCAAACAATTCCTTGCCGGTCCCGCTTTCCCCCTGGATGAACACGGAGGCCTTGCTCGGGGCGATTTTTTTGGCAAGGGCCTTTATGGAACACAGGAGCGGGTCCCGCGAAATTATCGGATCATCCTCAGGCGTAGGCTGCGCGGCGGGCTGACGTTTTCCTGCTTCAATCAACTCGATCGCCTTGGTGAGACGCTCGGGCAACACCGGTTTGGTCCAAAAATCCCAGGCTCCGTTTTTGACGCTTTCGACCGCATCGTCGAGCCTTGGTTTTTTGGTGAGCACGATTACCGGCACGGGGGGCTCGACCGCCCGGGCCGCTTCCAGAAAGTCCATCCCCTGTGTGATATTGCCGTTCAGATGAAAAAGCGCGAGCCCGAAAGACTCCTTTTTCAATAACCCCCTGGCCGATCTGGCCGAGTCGGTCGTCAGGCAGAAATGGCCCTGCTCCCGCAAAAGACAAGAAGCCATTCGTGCATCTTCCGAGTCCGTTTCAATGAGGAGTACATTCATCCAAAATATCCAAAATGAGTCAGCTGCCGCTTAGGGTTGTTTGCCGCCGGTCCCCGCCGCTATTTCCATCGTATTGAGTTCCTGCTGGGCTATAGCGCTCCAGAAGGTGTCTTTGGAGGCCTTTATCCGATCCAGGCTCTTGACGGCCAAATCCGTATTCCCGGTCGCGACGTAGAGTTTGGAAAGCTTGTAGAGCAGTTCACTTTTCTGCTCCCCGGTAGAGATTTGGACCGCGGTTTCCAGGTTTTGCGCTGCCTCTGCGTATTGCTTCTGCTCCTTGAAGCAGTCGGAAAGCATTACCAGCATCGACCGCCTGGCCGCGTTGTCAAGAGTCGCTTTCAGCAAGGCAGTCTTTATCATGGGGATCGCCTGGCCATATTGTTTCATCTGATAGAGCGAGTCGCCGAAGGCTGCATAGGAGTCAGGGTCCCTTATATCCAACCGCCCCCCTGCCTTGAGCGCTTTTCCAAAACTGTCTACTGCGTCGCCGTATTGCTCCTTGCGGTAATAGATCTGCCCGAGAATCTCATTTTTCTTACTCTCCAGGGCCCCGCTTTGCGCCGCCTGACAGTACCGCAGCGCCCTCTTGTAATCCTTCAGACGAAGCGCATAGACGGAGCATTTGAGCAGTATGCCGTCTAGGTTTACGCCCTGCTCCTGCGCAATGAGCTTGTCAAAGGTGTCGAGCGCATTCGCATACAACTTCTGCCCTCCATAGCTCAGTGCGATCTCCTCCATGGTCTCGGGAGCGTTGATCGCATTGAAAACCGGTTGATATCTGCCGACCAGCTGCACAATATCTTTAAAATCCTTTTGGGCGTAATACTGCCGCACAAGATCGCAGAGCACCCTTTGCCTGAGTACCGCGATTCCAGGCGGGACATCGTTGCCCTTGAGCGGAAAGGCCTGGTCCATGAGCGCTAGACCATGGGAAAGATCGCCTTTTTTCACTTCCATTTCCGCAAGCTTTGCCAGGACTATGCTCCGAAGGCTGGGGGAAAGGTCCATGCCTCGAAGCGCCTCATACATCTTGATGGCCTTCTTCGGGGCGGATTTTTCCACCAGCTCCGCTCGGCGAATCATGCAGATCATATCGCCTTCGGAATTCGTGTAATATTTATGAACAAAGCCGTACATCTTCTTTGCCGCGTCCACCTGGCCCTCTTTCAGGTAAATTTCGGCTATCTTGGCTAAAAGGACGTCCTGGTCGGGATCGTTTTCCTGGAGATTTACATACCGCAGAAGCATCTGCTCTGCGTTATCGAGATCTCCCAGTGCGAAATCCGCCTCCCCGAGAAGCCGCAGGACGCGCGGATTTGTGACATAGAAATCAGGTTCCTCGGTCAGGCAGGCCTGGAGCAAACCGAGCGCATATTTGTCCGCTCCCAGCGTCAGGTAGGTTTTTCCCAGGGCGTAATCGGCCTCCGCCTTGTCCTTGTTTCCCTTCGCCCGCAACGATGCCATCTGGTACGCCGCCATTGCTTCGATGTAGGCTTCCTTTTTGAGATAGAGGTCCCCCAGGCCTATCCAACACCGGGGTGCGACGGGATCGTCGGGCCACTGGGAGGTGACCGATTTAAAAAATTTTTCCGCGTCTATATAGCGGCCCATAAGAAAATATGCCATCCCCGACCGGTAAAGGGCCAGGGGCGCCTGCGAAGACTCCGGTCCCGCCCGAAGCGCCCTCCGGTAGGCTGTGACCACATCGGCGGCGCAGAATATAAGGTGTCGGGAACAGCTTTCGAACTTCTTGTTCGCGTGCGCATAGAGGGCAAGTCCGGCCTTGTCCGGTTCTACGAAAGGAGTGGCCCCGGGGGTGGTTTGCTGCGCTTTCGCAGCCCCGCCCGCTCCCAGCGCCTGGAGCGCCTTTTCCAGATCGTCGCGCATCTGTGCCGAAACCTCCGATCCAAACAGATCTGAGGTCTTGATTTTTCCCATAGCTACCTGGGGCGCCATTTCTCCCGGCTTGCCGATGAAATCCACGCTCTTGGACGCAGTCGAAGGCGCCGATGCCGATGCCGATGCCGGCTTCTTTGCGGCGGGAGGAGTCAAAATCATCGTCAGAACGTAGCGCCCGTATTTGCCGTTCCGAATGGAGTAGGTGACAGATGTGTTTTGCCAGCGAAACAGGACCTCGAAGAAGTCGCTTGCCCGCCTGTACTGAATCTCCTTTACCGCAGTGGTCGAAAAAGACTTGTCCCGGATTCCCGGAGCCATTTTGGAAAAGAAAACCGAAATCCCGACATCCGAGGCCGGCCCGATTCGCGTTGGCCTCGGGCCTTGAACGTCAAAAAACAGACAGGTGCGATTGCCCCGAATCCGCAGCCATTGGCTGATGATTCGCGTCTCCGACCCGCCCCGCACCGCAGCCCCGCAAAAGGGCGCGGCAAAGCTTACGAGAATGAGAGTTGTAAGCACGATACGGGACAGGGCCTTGAGTGTGTTCATGCCGGGAAATCCACCATTTTGGAGCTGTGTCGAAATGGGTTCGCAAAGGGCCGGGAGCCTGCTCCGCGGCGAAATCTTGCCTCCTACGCTATTCGCGCACCGGTAGTGGAGCAAGGGACGTGCCAAGGGGCGGCGATGCCGACCTTGGCGCTCGTGCCCGGTTCTCTCTTGATTCCAATTTCTCCAAACATGTATACTCACACGAGTTTAGAGAGAGAGGGACCGCACATGGAAAACGGGGAACGAGAAACGCTTCTACGAAAATACGCTGCTGGTGAGATAACTTGGTCAACATTGCGCGAGCGCGGATTTGAAAATTACCTCCTTGTTTTCGGCGGACTTGGTGAACTCGGTCTCCGCCCACCCGTTGCGCCAATGGAACGGCCTAATCGCGCCGCGCGGGAACGTGGCCGCGCCGCGGTAGA
>JAKAJS010000102.1:0-26723 GCA_021813685.1 Deltaproteobacteria bacterium
AGGGGGTCCGTCTTGGCGCCCCCGACTATGGGATCGCCGACGGGAACCGACGACCCGGCAGTCGAGGAAGAGACGGCCACGACAGGCGGAGCAGCCCCGGCCATGGCCGAAGAAACTGCCAGAGAGTCATTGGCGTGCACAACCGGCGGAGGCACCGCTTCCAGTGGCGCGGCCAATCCCCTGCAACCGGGCATAAGGGCCAACATCAGAATCAAAATGAAAGTAGCACGCATCTTCTCTCCAGAAACATTTGGATTGACCCGATCCTACATTGTGCAGACAACGCCAATCATTTGCGATATTAATACAAATTCAAATATAAAAACATATAATATATGCCATTTGGTGCACACTAATATGGTATTAAATAGAGAAAACACAAGGGGTAAATCGCAGTGGATAAAGCGGGTAATCACATTACCCAAATTATATTTATTTCATATTAATAACAATCAGTTAGGATATAATTCCCATTTTTATCGGACATCATCGTGGCAGATTCCGCGGGAAATCCTTCCTATGGACAATCGGTTTTTTCGGTCATACTTTCAAAAATATCCCGGCGCGAGCAGTCCCCACGGCCCGCACAAAGCGGCCGCCTATCGGAGTGCTCGTATGCCGTGGGCGCGCAATCGTCAACCTTAGATCGAATCCATTCCGGTTCATCAGGTGCAAATTGTATGGCCACACTGACCAGGCTCAAAAAGATATCGGACACCGTCTGGGAGATCCCGACGGACTACAAGGCGGGAATGCGTGTACCGGCTCGGCTCTACGGCGACGAGAGGCTGGTCTCGCAGATGGATGAAGGGGTCGTTGACCAGGTAACAAATGTGGCGACCCTTCCCGGGATACGAAATTATGCTCTGTGCATGCCCGACGGCCACTGGGGGTACGGTTTTCCGATAGGAGGAGTGGCGGCAATGGACGAAAGGACCGGTGTCATTTCCCCGGGAGGCATCGGATTCGATGTGAACTGCGGCATGCGGCTGGTCTTGACCAGCCTGAGCTACGGCGAAGTGCGGGAACATTTGCGGGAGTTGGTGGACCGGCTTTTCCAGCGGGTGCCGGCGGGGGTGGGCGGAAGCGGTTTTGTCAGGCTCTCGCAGGACGAGTTTCTGACCGTTGTGGAAAAGGGCGCGCACTGGTGCATTGCAAACGGATACGGGTGGGAGGAGGATCTCGCACGGACAGAGGAATCGGGGCGTATCAGCGGCGCGGACGCCGCCAAAATCAGCCGCAAGGCCGTGGAGCGGGGCTATAAACAGATCGGGACCCTCGGCTCCGGAAACCATTATCTCGAAATTCAGGTGGCGAAGCCGGAAAACATCTTCGATCGCGCCCTGGCCAACGCTTTGGGGCTAACCATACCGGACCAGGTGGTCGTCATGTTTCACTGCGGCAGCAGGGGCTTTGGCCACCAGGTCGCCACCGACTACCTGCAGACATTTCTGAAAGTGATGGAGCCCAAATACTCGATCCGGGTGCCCGACCGGGAACTGGCCTGCGCCCCGTTTTTGTCGCCCGAAGGGCAGGACTATTTCGCCGCGATGAAATGTGCGATCAACATGTCGTTTGCAAACAGACAGGTCATCCTGCACAGGGTGCGCGAGGTCTTCTCGGAAGTGTTCCGAAAGGATCCTCTCGACCTGGGGATGCACCAGGTCTACGATGTCGCCCACAACACGGCCAAGCTTGAAGTGCATACCGTGGAAGGAGAGTCCAGGCGGCTTTTGATCCACCGAAAAGGCGCTACAAGGGCCCTTGGACCGGGAGCCGAAGAACTGCCTGAGCTCTATCGCCAAACCGGCCAGCCGGTTATTATCGGCGGAAGCATGGAGACGGGTTCCTACCTGCTTACGGGGGTGGCCTCCGGAGCACAGACCTTTTTCAGCACCGCCCACGGAAGCGGCAGGACCATGAGCCGTCAGAAGGCAAAAAAGATGTTTCACGGCAAAAAGCTCCAGCAGGATATGGAGCACCGGGGCATCTACGTTCGAACGGCCTCCTTTTCGGGTCTTGCCGAAGAGGCCGGGCCGGCCTACAAGAATATCGACGAAGTCGCAGAGGCGACCGAAGCCGCAGGCATCAGCAAGCGGGTTGCCCGGTTTGTCCCCGTAGGAAACGTGAAAGGGTAGGCGCCGATGCCCTTCGAATATATCGATGAGATCGCGATCGCCGACGCCGCCTTCCGGGCCTGGGGAAAGACGATCGAGGAGATGTTCCTCGCCGCTTGCGATGCCCTTCTGGGCGTCATGGTCGAGGGACTGGAGACGATCGAGCCGGCAGAAGAGCGGCAGATCGAAATCGGCTCCTCCGCCCTCGACATGCTTCTTTTCAACCTGCTCCAGGAGATCATCTTCTTTAAGGACGCCGAACAACTCCTGCTTCGAATCCAAAAACTAACCGTCAGTTCTCGGGACGCTCAGTATGTCGCCACGGCGACCGCGCGGGGCGAGCCGATCGACCGGGGACGCCATGAACTGCTGGTAGACGTGAAGGCAGTTACCCTGCACCGGTTTCAGGTGGAACAAATTCCGGAGGGATGGGAGTCCTTCGTTATCCTCGACATTTAGCCCCCCGAGTGCGACCTGTCCTGCATTAAATTAATGACAATTTTGTCCATATTTGTTATCTCGTGATTTTCCTTACCCAAAACAGATGATTGGAGCCTTGAGGCAGGTTGGCTTATGCCCGACAATTTCACCTTGATTGAGCTGAGAGCATTGCATGAGATAGCCAGGGTTTTGAGCCGTTCCAGCGAACTCAAAGACCAGTTGCAGGAAACCCTGGATGTTCTCAGTACCCGCCTCGGGATGGAGAGGGGGATGATCTCCATTCTGGATCTTCAGACCGGTGCCGCGTGGCTGGATGTGGCACGGGGCGTCGATTTCGAATCCGGGCAGATCAGCTACCGGCCCGGAGAGGGGATCACGGGGAAAGTAGCCCAGACGGGCCGTCCCATGGCAATTGCCAACCTGGGAAAAGAAGCCCTTTTTCTGGACCGCACCGGAGCGCGCAAGTCGCTCAACAGGGCCGAACTGGCCTTCCTGTGTGTTCCCATTTTCTACCAGGGGCGCTGTGTGGGCATTTTGTCGGCCGACAAGCTGGCCCACAAGGTCGAAGAGATCGGCCAGGAACTCGCCATCCTGAGCGCGGTCGCAGAACTCCTCGGCAAGGTAGTCTATTTTCGCGCGGTCGAGGAGGAAAACAGGCGCCTTCGACGCATGCTCGCCGAGGCGAAGCGCCCTACCACCAATATCATCGGCAGATCGAAGGTGATCCAGGAAGTGCTTCGGCTGATCGATCAGGTCGCAGATACGAACACGACCGTGCTCATTTCGGGGGAGACCGGCACGGGCAAGGAACTGGTGGCGAAAGCCATTCACGAAAACAGCCGCAGGGCGGGAGGCCCCCTGGTACAGGTCAATTGCGCGGCAATGCCCGACACGCTTTTGGAAAGCGAGTTGTTCGGCCATGAAAAAGGCGCCTTTACAGGCGCCATCACGCGGCGGCGAGGCAGATTCGAAGAAGCGCAAGGGGGTACGATTTTTCTCGACGAAGTGGGGGAACTTTCGCCCATAGCCCAGGCAAAGCTTCTGCGCGTCCTGCAGGAAAGGGAATTCCAACCCCTAGGCTCCTCGCGGACGATAAAGGTCGACGTGCGGGTCATCACCGCTTCCAACAAGGACCTCGAAGAGCAAATAACCCAGGGCGCCTTTCGCCAGGATCTTTTCTACAGGCTGAACGTCTTCCCGATCTACCTGCCGCCTTTGCGCGAGCGCGGCCCCGACATATTGCTTCTGGCCGATTATTTT
Organism: Deltaproteobacteria bacterium; assembly: GCA_021813685.1. Taxonomy (GTDB): domain Bacteria; phylum Desulfobacterota; class Syntrophobacteria; order Syntrophobacterales; family Syntrophobacteraceae; genus SbD1. Next base: position 3,819 of record JAKAJS010000102.1, read on the forward strand.
GTCCTGCGCTATGCTCAGGAGTTTGCCAAGGACATAAAGAGGATCACCACGAGCGCCATCGATCTGCTGATGAGCTATCACTGGCCCGGCAACGTCCGCGAGCTTGAAAACTGCATCGAACGCGCGGTGCTGCTTTCGCAGGAAAATGCGATCGATTCCTGGCACCTGCCGCCCACGTTGCAGATGAAACCCGAAAGCATGCAAAACGTCAGCCGGGGAAAACTCGAGGCTCTCACCAGCGCCTTTGAACGCGACCTCATCACCGACGCGTTAAAAGACGTTCGCGGAAACCAGTCGCAGGCGGCCCGCCTGCTTGGGACAACCAAGAGGATCATTCAGTACAAGGTCGAAAAATACGGGATCGACACGCGCAGATTTCGCATGAAACAGCCGGCCTGATTGTCGATGGCCGCAAAAACAATAGCTTTGGGCTCCTTTTTTTTGTTGCTGTTTGGAGTGGCTGGACTTACAAATCGATATGGGTAATAATTTTTGAGTCGGGGGATTTTGGCAAACAGGCGTACAGGAAATCTCGACGGCCGCCGGGCGAGGAGGTTTACTCCACCGGCTGCCTTGAAATCGTTGGTCAGGAGGCTTTCCAATTGAGTCCATTTTATAAGAATCTGGCTCTCTGGCTGGTAATCAGCCTGATGGTGATTCTTCTCTTCAATATGTTTCACCAGACACAGAGACCCAACACCGCGACCACTTACAGTCAATTCATCAGTTCCGTCCAGAAGGGCAACGTAGCCAAGGTGACCATCCAGGGCAGCAACGTCATGGGAGTGCTCACCAACGGCACGAGCTTCAAGACCTATGCCCCGAAGGACTCCGACATGATCAAAATCTTGCGGGACCACGGAGTCAATATCGATGCCAAACCACAGGAAGAGTCGCCCTGGTACATGAACGTTCTTGTGAGTTGGCTGCCGATGCTGCTGCTGGTGGGCGTGTGGATTTTTTTCATGCGTCAGATGCAGGTCGGGGGCGGCAAGGCGATGAGCTTTGGCAAGAGCAAGGCGCGTCTTTTAAACGAGAGTTCGCGCAAAGTGCTCTTTAACGACGTTGCCGGAGTCGATGAAGCCAAGGAAGAGCTTCAGGAAATAGTCGAGTTTCTAAGAGACCCCAAAAAATTCACGAGGCTCGGGGGCAGAATCCCCAAGGGCGTACTGCTCGTGGGCGCGCCCGGCACCGGCAAGACTCTTCTGGCAAAAGCCGTTGCGGGTGAGGCCGGGGTGCCGTTTTTTTCCATCTCCGGCTCCGACTTTGTCGAAATGTTTGTGGGCGTTGGCGCTTCCCGCGTGCGCGATCTGTTCTTGCAGGGCAAGAAAAACGCCCCCTGCATCATTTTCATCGACGAAATCGACGCGGTGGGCAGACATCGTGGCGCGGGCCTTGGCGGCGGGCACGACGAACGCGAACAGACCCTCAATCAGCTCCTTGTCGAAATGGACGGCTTCGAGTCCAACGAAGGCGTAATCCTCATCGCGGCGACCAACAGGCCTGATGTACTCGATCCCGCGCTGCTGCGGCCCGGAAGGTTCGACCGGCAGGTGGTGGTTCCGGTGCCCGATATCCGGGGGCGCGAAGGCATTCTCAAGGTTCACTGCGCGACCAAGCCGCTTGGCCCCGACGTCGACGTTTCGACCCTGGCCAAGGGGACGCCCGGGTTTTCGGGGGCCGACCTCGAAAACCTGGTGAACGAAGCCGCTCTTCTGGCAGCCCGGAAGAACAGAGAACTTATCGGCATGAGCGACTTCGAAGACGCCAAAGATAAGGTCATGATGGGGCTCGAGCGCAAGAGCATGGTCCTCAACGAGGAAGAAAAGCGGGTAACGGCTTTCCATGAGGCCGGACACGCGCTGGTCGCAAGACTGCTCCCCGGGGCCGATCCCCTGCACAAGGTCACGATCATTCCCCGCGGACGTGCTCTGGGACTTACCCAGCAGCTTCCGCAGGATGATCGCCACACCTACCCCAAAGACTTCCTGCTCGACAACATCGCCATTCTCATGGGCGGACGCGTCGCAGAAGAGATTTCCTTCAACATGTACACCACAGGGGCGTCCAACGACATCGAACGGGCGACCCAGATCGCGCGGCGCATGGTCTGCGAATGGGGAATGAGCGAAAAGATGGGGCCGGTCAGTTTCGGCAGGCGCGACGATGCGCCCTTCCTTGGCCGCGAACTGGGCCACCAGAGAGATTTTAGCGAACAGACCGCGCTCGACATAGACGAGGAAGTGCGCCGAATCGTCGAAGAGAACTACCAGCGCGCCCGCGATATCTTGTCCGAGCACAACGCGATCCTGGAAAAAATCGCCAACTCCCTGCTCGAACACGAGACGCTCGACCGTAAGGATATCGACGCGATCATCGACGAACTCGCTCCGGGGCTTCTTGCCACAATAAAGAGCAAGCCCGCCGAGTACTACGCCACGCCTTCGGCCGCTCCGGTGGAAATCCGGGTCGAGAGCCCGGAGGCCGTGCCGGAAGAGAGCGGGGAAGATGTCCAGGCAACACTTGATCCCGCCTCGGCTCAGGTGAAGACGACGACTTAGGTGCCCGGGTCGCCTTTTCGGGTCGCAGAGGCAAGGCGCATGCTTTGCCTCTGCGAAAGTGTGTAGACCCGATAAGAATCGAGATCAGCGCCCAGAGGGATTGAAAGACTTATAAAGACTTATAAAGACTTATAAGGTAACGACCTGAGCCTTACGATCGTTTTCAACTGCTCGAACTCAGGGTCCTTGTGGAGGAGAACGGCGTTTTCCGCAAAGGCCGTTGCGGCAATCCAGCTGTCACAAACGGAAAGATTTTTCGTGGCCTTTATTTCTATCGCTTTTTCAAAGATGACTTCGGTCACGTCTACCTTCTTCAATGGCAGAAGGTCGAGATAACGGGCAAATTCGTCGGATTCCGCCTTGTCTGCGTTTTTCCAAATCCGGTAGCGTCCCTCCATAAAACTCATAAAAGAAACGCAGACACGAGCTCCGGAGCGCAGAATGTCTTCGGCCAGATCGGCCCCTTCCTCATCATTCCAAAGGGTTAGCAAAGCAGATGTATCGAACAGAAACGTATCGACGGAGTTTGGCCCTCTAATTTTCCTCTCCTGTCTCAGCCCGCCTTTGCTCGACAAGCTGCTGCGTTGTAAACCTTCGGGATCCACGGCCCCTGAATGCCGATACGGGATCTTTGGGCAGGGGAATCATTTTTATTACACCGTTTTCCACAATCCATTCCACGCTCGATTCCGGTGCAATGTCGAACATTTTCCTGATGCTCGCCGGGATGGAAACCTGGCCGCGCGCCGTCACCTTCGCTTTCATACCGTGACTCCGCCTGTATGAAATTTTTTCATTTACATGATGGCGATAATATATAATGCAGAAAACTCTTGTCAAGCTTCCGTCTGGTTCGAAAAAGAGTCCCGGAGCAACTCCAGGAGCATGCGGTCGATGAGTTCGAAAAGTGCTCCGCACAAGCCGCCGTGATTCATCTTTTTGCCAAAGAGCTCGACGCGAAGGCGATCCACCTTGTCGTTTACTCTTCCGATTTTGCTCACCGCACCAAGACCTGAGGCCACTTTTTCTTCGAAAAGCAACTGCCTGGCCAAACGGCAGAACTCAAGCGTCATATGTTCGAGCTGTTCGTCCCTCTCCGCTCTCACGTGTCGTCCCGATCTTTGCTCGAGTTCGGCCATGCAGCACAGACATACGAAAAGTGAGCCATACTCCAAACCGCGAATGCCCCGCCGCCAGTACAGCAGCCAGGGCTTTCTCCAGTTCCAGAGCAGGTTGGCTTCTCCAAAGGCAATGAGATCGGAGGCGGCTTTTCTTGCCCGCAAGATTCCAGATGGCGCAGCCCCGGGGTTTGGCTCCGCCCGGAACCCGCTCTCCGTTAAAAACCGGCCGCTTTGGCCTCTTTTTCCTCCGGATCGACTGCGGCGGGGGGCGCCCAGGTAGTGGAGCAGGTTTGAGAAAAGCCGGTTTCCCCAGTAATCGCCGGGGGTTTCGAGATGAGCATACGAGAGAACGAGCCTGCCCTTCCCCCGCAAGACCTCGAGTATCGCCGGATGTCCCTCGATCCGGGCCGGGTCGAGATTTATGCCGTAGGCGCCTTCCAGCTCCCCCCAGTCCACCGTTCCCCCCATATCGCACACCCTGAGATCGGCTACCTGAAAATCTTCCCCCGGCGTGTTCGTGTACGAGGCGAGACAAGATACTTCGCACCCGGAAGGAACGAGAAACTGCGAGGGCCACCAGACCGAAACCGGGATTTGATCGGGAATGTTTTTCCAGGCCGGGTGGGAAGGCATGCCGGAGACATGCACCTGCCCGCTCGCGCTCGGCAACCGTTCGGAAAGAGGCATTCTTTGAACGGGGACGAGATAGAGGGCGGGAGGGCTGGAAAGGGGGAGCCCGGCGCCCCCGCAAAAACCAAGGTAAGAGCCCCCCTCGTCGAGGAACGCGGCGAGTTGCGATCTGCCCTTTTCTCCGAGCGCACGTGCCTTGTGGGCCGCCCACCCCCCGGGAACGATCAGGGTTTGGAACCCATCAAGGCGTCCTTCGCAAACATCCGATGCGTCGAGAAGCTCGAAGGGGATCCCCAGCAGCGACAGGGTATCTATGCAAAGAAGCCCCCAGACGAGCGACTGGGTCCAGAGGACCGCAACGGGGGGCTTGTCCCGGCAGCACGCCCCGGCAGCCTCCCTGCGGGATATCAAGTCTTCCGGCAAATGTCTGCCTCCTCAAGCAACCACCAGCATCCAGAATCCAGCAACTAACAACTGATAACTAACAACTAACGACTAATCGCTACTCTCATTTCCCCTGTCGAACACCCCGGACTTTTTGAGCGCGGCGACTCCTCCCTGTACGTTTTTCGTATTTGTTATGCCTTCTCTTTCGAGCTGGCGCATCGCTTCGTAGGATCGTACGCCCGAATTGCAAACCAGGAGCAGCCGTTTATTCCGGGGCACCTCGTCCATTCTCTTGTTGAGGGTTTCCTGCGGGATATTGACCCACCGGGCGCCGAAGCGTTCGACAAACGGGGCCGCGTTGGCCGGCCCGCGCACGTCGAGGCATAGACACTCCTCGTCCTGATCGATCAGAAGACACTTTTCGAACTCGGCGGGATCCATCGGCCGGTTCAAGCCGTCGAGGATGTTTTCGGCGGTATTTCCGGCAGCGTTCACCACGTCGAGTGCGGAGGCAAACGGGGGCGAGTAGGCTATCTCGAGGTTGGAGATGTCTTCAACCGTGGGATGGAAGGGAAGGAGGGAAGCGATGGAGTTTATGCGGCCCGCTACGGCGTCGCCGTTGGCGCCCAGGGCCTGCGCCCCCAAGATCCGCCTGGTTTTTCGCTCCACCGTCAGCTGAAAATAGATGAGATCCTGGGTGGGGTAGAAGTGCGCCCTGTCGGCTTGGACGACCAGCACCGATTCGGCGTCGAAACCGTTTTTGGCCGCCGTCTGGGGAGATATGCCCGTGGAAGCGACCCCCAGGTCGAACACCTTGATCGAAAAACTCCCGACAGTGCCCTTGAATTTCGCGGCGCCTCCCGCGAGATTGGTCCCGATAATGCGTCCCTGCCGATTGGCGAGGGAGCCCTGGGGGAAAAAGACAGGTTTTCCCGTGATGAGGTGGGGGATTTCGATGCAGTCGCCTCCTGCAAAGATCCGCGGATCGGAGGTCTGGAGCATTTCGTTTACGATCAGAGCGCCGGTTGGCCCCGTGGCAAGTCCCGCGCTCTTGGCCAGCTCGACGTTTGGCCGCACGCCCGCAGAGGTGATAACGAGCTGCGCGTGGAGGCTCTCCTCGGGTTTAAGTTCCACCACCAGTCCGCCCTCCTCGTCATCTTTCCTGATCTGGACCACTCGACGGCCCAGCCGGACGTGGACGCCCTTTTCTTCCAGATGGGTGCGGACGATGCCGGCAAGCGAGGGCGCGAGGATTCCGGGCAGCACCTGCTCTTCGACTTCCACCAGGTGGGTTTCGATGCCCCACAGGTCCCCCAGGGCCTCGGCCATTTCGCACCCGATCGCCCCCCCGCCGATGATTACGGCCCGATCGACCTTTCCGCTCGAAATCATATCCTTTACGGCCATTGCGGCGTGCAGGTTCGTAACCGAGGTTACTCCCGGAAGGTCGATGCCCGGAATCGGAGGCCTGTTGGGAGTGCTGCCGGTCGCGATCACCAGCCGGTCGTAGGGCAACTCTTCCTCGGCGCCCGTCGCCAGGTCCACCAGGTGCACGCACCTCTTCTCCCGGTCTATTGCGGTCGCCCGGGTGCGCACCCGTACCTTGACGTCCTTTACGTCCTGAAAAAACTGCGGGGTCCGCAGCATGTGGAAGCTCGTGCTCATAAGATCCTGCACGCTGTTCACATCTCCCGAGATGAAATAGGGGATGCCGCAACCTCCATAGGAAATGTATTCGTCCTGGTCGATTATCACCACCTCGGCGTCGGGCTCGAGTCTTTTGAGCCTGCAGGCAGTTTTGGGACCCAGCGCAACGCCTCCGATTATCACTACCCTTTTTCCACCCATAGTCCTTCCCTTCCTCCATTTATCCGGGCAGGCGATTTCAACACGCTTTGCGCGCGGCTATTTTGCAAGCGCGCAACCCGGCAGCGGCAACATGCCGCCGGCGGCTCGCCGCATCAGTCGTTTCCGAAACTACGGATGGCTCCGCAGTCGGGGCATGTCCACAGGATTCCGTTACAGGTCATGCCCCAATAGTTTTCCTCCATGCACTCCCAGCAAATCATGAAGCCGCAGGGACAGCTCCAGCAAAAGCTCTGCTCCCTCGAACATGCTGCGCATACATATTTTTCAGCCCGGCGCCACTTTGCCTTGCGTCCGGATTCCTGCGAACTGCTCATTTTTTCTTCCTTTTGTATCTCTCCGGGCGTGCTTCGGAACATGGGGATCGGTCCCATTGGGTTTCAACGGCCCGAAGGAGTCTGCTCGATCGTCTACGGGTATGGAATGGCCCGCTTCCCGTTTTCCATTCTAAACCGATAGTTGACCTGGTGGCCATGAAAATCGGCCCCCGGCTGCCAAACAAACCTGCCGAAAAGAAGCAGTGAGCGAGTAGCAGGAAGCGGAATAAAGGCGCACGCCGCCAATCTTTTCATTGCTTCCGGCGCTCCGGGGCAACATCAAGGACTGCAGAGGAATATTTTTTGCCGATGCCTGCGTTTTGCCGCTTCATTTTCCCTTTCTCAATTCCGTTTCTATTGCCGCTTCCGGGTGCCGTTTGCCGCTGCGCAATCTTTGAGGCTATAGGCTGGGGCTCCGGCATTTAACCCCTATATGGAGGATGGCAGCATGAACGCTCCACATTGCAGCATCCAGAAAAGCGGCGAACGGGAAGCAGGTGGCGGTGAAAATCGGTCGGGGCAACCTTGCCCTCACTTCGGGGCCGAGGGCGACAACGACGGGGTTTTGGAGCTTTGGGGTGCGGTTTTGCTTCAGGCTATTGAGGATTACCAGCGCAAGGGCGCCGGCTTTGACATGGCGGTAAACGGGATCAGGCTGCGCGGCTGGTACTATGATAGAGAAATACGCCGGGACAAACGCAGGGCCGAGGAGTGGTTCAAATCGAACCGGGAGGACCTGGGCAGCTTCCGCTGGATCTGTGACCTCCTGAAACTCGACCCGGACCGTGTATGGGCTAGGATAAAGGAAAAGGATTTCGTCCTTACCCAGTAAGAGCTTATTTGGCTTTGCATTTTGTGACGGCTCGGCTATAAACTTGTACAATAGTAGTTCATTATCCGCAACTCCGGCCGGTGAGTTCAAGGCGCGGTCGCCTTACCATAACGTTCTATGACTGAAAAGGAGAGAAACGCGATGGGAATCGAACTGGAACTTCCTGCTCAATTTAACGCTGCCGATTTTTTTGTGGATCGAAACGTCCGGGAAGGCCGCGGCGAGAAAACAGCCGTCCTGTGTGAGGACCGATCCCTGACCTATTCTCAGGTTCAGGCCGGAATGAACAGGATCGGCAATGGACTCAAAGGTCTGGGCGTGCGGATGGAGGACCGCGTAGCGCTGCTGCTGCTCGACACCGAAGTCTATCCCCAGGCGTTTTTCGGGGCCATCAAGACCGGGGCCGTTCCGATTTGCCTCAATACGCTCATGCGCCCGAAGGACTATTTATATTTTTTGAATGACAGCAGGGCCAGGGTGCTCCTTGTGGATGCATCCCTTCTCGATGTCTTCGACCCGATCAGAAAAGAGCTGCGATTCCTCGAGCACACCATCGTGGTAAACGGCCCCGCCCCGGAGTGGGCACTCTCTTTCGACCGATTTGTCGAGGGGAGTTCCAGCCGACTCGAACCGGCGCCGACCGGTCCCGACGATTCCTGTTTCTGGCTCTACAGCTCCGGGTCGACCGGCTCCCCCAAAGGCGCCATCCACCTGCAGCATGACATGGTGTACTGCTCCGAAACCTACGGCAAACAGGTGCTGGGCGTTCGCGAAGACGACGTCTGCTTTTCGGCGGCCAAGCTGTTTTTTGCCTACGGGCTTGGCAATGGACTCTATTTTCCGTTCAGCGCAGGCGCCACGACCGTCCTGATGCCGGTGCGGCCCACACCTGCCTCCGTCTATGAAACCATCCGGCGCCACAGGCCCACTCTCTTTTTCGGGGTCCCCACTCTCTACGCCTCCATGCTCCAGGCCGAAGGCAGCCTCGACGGGGTGAGGCTTTGCGTGTCGGCCGGCGAAGCGCTGCCTGCAGATATCCTGAGGCGCTGGGTCGAGCGCCACCATGTCCAGATCTCCGATGGGATCGGCTCGACGGAAATCGCCCACATCTTCATCTCCAATTCCGCCGAAAACATAAAGCCGGGAAGCTCGGGAAAGATCGTCCCGGGCTATGAGGCACGGATCGTCGATGAGAACTTCCAGGACCTTCCCCCGGGGCAGATCGGCACCCTTCTGATCAAGGGCGACTCCATCTGCTCCGGCTACTGGAACAAGCACGAAAAGACAAAATCGACCTTCCTGGGCGAGTGGATCAACACCGACGACAAGTACTACCGGGATGAAGAGGGTTATTTTTATTACGTCGGGCGCAGTAACGACATGCTCAAGGTCGGAGGCATCTGGGTTTCGCCCGTCGAAGTCGAGTCCTGCCTCATCGCGCATCCCGCGGTCCTCGAATGCGCCGTGGTCGGGGCGACGGACAAGGACGACCTGGTCAAGCCCAAAGCCTTCCTCGTTCTTAAGGAGGGATATACGGCCGGCCCCGAACTGGAACAGGAGATAAAGGAATACGTCAAAAAGCAGCTGGCTCACTATAAGTTCCCCCGGTGGATCGTGTTCGTTGACGAGCTGCCCAAAACCGCCACGGGGAAGGTCAAGCGATTCGAGCTGCGCAAAGGCCAGGCATAGGAGAACCGAATGGCCCTGGAGCCCGCGCGCATCCCCAAAAGCTGCCTTTGCGCCGAGTTTTCGCTTCTAAACTACGAGGCTGCGCACCGGTTGCAAATCGAGCTTGTTGCGGCCAGAAAATCGGGGGAGGGGTCCAAAGACATCTTCCTGCTGCTGGAGCACCCGCCGGTGTTCACGCTGGGCCGAAGGGGCGGCAGGCAAAATCTGCTGGTGCCCGAGAGTTTTCTCGAAGAGGCCTCCATTTCCGTCGTACATGCGGAGCGGGGCGGAGACATCACGTATCATGGCCCCGGGCAGCTCGTGGGCTATCCGATCATCGATCTGCGCGCCGCAGGCTGGGGGGTGACAGGTTACGTCGAGCGGCTCGAAGAGGTGATGATCCGCACCGCCGCCCGCTACGGCGTCCGCGCTGCGAGAAACGAGCGAAACCGCGGGGTTTGGGTCGGCAACACCAAGCTGGGCAGCATCGGGGTCGCCCTCCGCTCCGGGATCACCTATCATGGGTTCGCCTTCAACGTAAATGTTTCTCTTACCCCCTTCGGCTGGATCAACCCGTGCGGACTGCAGGGAATCGCCATGACCTCTCTTGAGCGCGAACTCTCCCGCCCCCTGCCCATGGAGGAGGTGCGCCGACATCTCAAGGAGGTGTTCGAAGGGGTCTTCGAGATCAGGTTCGAACCGGTGTCCCTGCACCCTCCCGTTTCCACTTCGTAGAAGCCATAAAGGTTCTCTGCGAATCGCGAATGGCAGTGCCTCGGGCTTGGCCATCCGGGTGCGGCGCCAGCCGCCCATCGGCCCGCAGCGCCAGCCGCGTGTCAAGTAGGGTTTTTACGCAGAAAACGGAAAAAATGTTGCTCCAAACGGACAGAGCGGGTACTATTTGCGGCTACTGTAGTGGTCCGCAATGTGGGGGCCGGGTTTTAGATCTTCTGTAAAAAGCGATTCCTTATCACCCAACCAGAGGAGCATCTATGAAACATTGCCGTACGTTGAAACACTCGATCGGCCGCACGCTTTGCCTTGGCGCGGCCCTGGTCATGGCCCTCACCACCGTCGCCGCCGCCGCCGGCATCCCCCTGCCCGCAAAATACAAGAAAAAGGGCGTTCTCGTCGTGGCCTCCGATGCCACCTATGCTCCGATGGAATTCATCGGGAAAGACGGCAAGACGGTCATCGGCGCCGATGTCGATCTCGGCACGGCTATCGGCAAAGAGCTGGGCGTGAAGTTCAAGTTCGAAAACGCCACCTTCGACAGCATCATCCCGGCCCTGCAGGCGGGGAAATATGACCTTGGCATGTCTTCTTTCACCGATACCAAGAAGCGCGAGGCAGTAGTCGACTTCGTGACCTATTTCAACGCAGGCACCTCCTTTTACGTGAAGAAGAAGGGCGGCCCCAAGATCGAAAGCTTGGGCGATCTGTGCGGCGAGACTGCAGCCATCGAGAAGGGCACGATCCAGGTCGATGACGCCAATGCACAGAGCAAAAAATGTGTCGCCGAGGGCAAAAAACCTGTGACCGTCTCCATTTTCCCCGATCAGAACGGCGCCAATCTGGCCATCGCCAGTGGCCGCGCCCAGGTAGGGCTGGCCGATTCCCCGGTTGCTGCCTGGATCGTCCAACAATCCCATGGCCAGTTCAAACTCACGGGCAAGCCCTACAACACCGCGCCCTATGGAATCGTGGTGCCCAAGAATTCCGGTCTCGCCAAACCGTTGCAGGCCGCCGTCGAACGCTTGATTAAAAGCGGTAAATATGCCAAAATCCTGAAAAAATGGGGTATTGAGCAGGGGGCTGTGAAGGTCTCCAAAATTAACGATGCCACGCAATAATCCCTGGTGGAAAGGAAGGGGAGCAGACAACGCCCCTTCCCGGTAATAGTGATAGCAAGAACAGTCCTGCGCGGCACGTCCTGCCGCGCGGGACTTTATCCAATTCCTGAAAAGGAAACTGCAATGAACGAAAGACGGGAGGAAACCATTGCCACTGGAAGCGCATGAACCGATCAAAGCGATACCGGTGCGCCATACCGGCCGATGGATCGCCGGCGCACTGGTGGTGCTGCTGACGTTTGCCGCGCTCTATTCGATTACCACCAATCCGCGCTTCGAGTGGGACATTGTCAGGCAGTTTTTCTTCTCGAGCAGAGTGTTCTACGGCTTGGGGCTCACCCTCGAACTCACCGTCATCTCCATGGCCATCGGAATCGCCCTGGGCATCGTGCTGGCGGTGATGCGCCTGTCGCCCAACGCGCTGGTCTCCGGCTCGGCCTGGTTCTACATCTGGTTTTTCCGCGGCACCCCGGTACTCGTTCAAATCATCTTCTGGTTCAACATCACCGCACTCTACCCGGTCATCGGCTGGGGCAGATTCACCCTGAACGCCAACGCCCTTATCACTCCGCTCATCGCCGCCATTCTTGCCCTTGGACTAAACGAGGCGGCCTACATGGCCGAGATCGTCCGCGCCGGCATCCTCTCGGTCGATGAGGGCCAGAGCGAGGCGGCTTCGGCTCTTGGCATGTCACGCCTCCTGACGCTTCGCCGTATAGTCCTGCCGCAGGCGATGCGGGTAATCATCCCGCCCACGGGCAACGAGACCATCTCGATGCTCAAAACCACCTCGCTTGTGAGCGTCATCGCGGTCACCGAACTGCTCTACTCCGTCCAGCTCATCTATTCGGTCAACTACCGCACCATCCCGCTGCTCATCGTGGCCAGCATCTGGTACATATTGGTGACGACAATTTTGTCCATCGGCCAGTTCTACATCGAGCGTTATTACGGCCGCGGCGCCACCCGCAGCCTGCCGGCCACCCCGTTGCAGAAGGTCCGCCGTTTCTTTATCAGTCTCACCAACGGAGTACCCAGCCATGAATGATCTATCCGCCACACAACCCGCCAACCCCTCGAAGACCATGGTCAAAGCTGAAGCGGTGCACAAAAGCTTCGGCCATATCGAGGTGCTCAAGGGCATCTCGCTCGAAGTGCAATGCGGTGAAGTCGTGTGCCTGTTGGGGGTTTCGGGCTCGGGGAAATCGACCTTCCTGCGCTGCATCAATCATCTCGAAAAAATCGATGCCGGAAGACTGTGGGTGGATGGTCAAATGGTCGGCTACAAGCAGGTGGGAGATCGCATCTACGAGCTGCACGACCGCGAGGTCTGCGCCCGACGCGCCGACATCGGCATGGTGTTTCAGCGTTTCAATCTCTTCGGCCACATGACAGCCCTCGAAAACGTCATCGAGGCGCCCATCCGCGTTCGCAAGATGCGCCGGGAGCAGGCGCTTGAAAGCGCCCACGTACTGCTGCGCCGCGTCGGCCTGGCCGATCGCACGAATGCCTTTCCCGCGCAACTCTCCGGAGGGCAGCAGCAGCGTGTGGCGATCGCCCGCGCCCTGGCGATGCAGCCCAAGCTCATGCTCTTCGATGAGCCCACCTCGGCTCTGGACCCCGAACTCGTCGGCGAGGTGCTCGATGTAATGAAAACACTTGCCCGCGAGGGCATGACAATGGTGGTGGTCACCCACGAAATGGGGTTTGCCCGCGAGGCGGCCGACCGGGTGGTGATGATGGATGGCGGCAAGATCATCGAGGAGGGAGTACCTGCGGACTTTTTCAACAATCCGCGCGAGGAACGCACCCAACAGTTTCTGTCCAAGATCCTGTAGGCATCTGCCGACAACGTCCCGGAAACTCTACCCTTCCCTTCGCTCTTTCCCTGCTTGCCGGCCACGATCGCGACCGTTTCGCCTCAGACGTCCGCCTTGATCAGTTCGTAGATCTCTTTTTCTTCGGCCGTGAGCGGTTGGCCGCGATCGTACACCTTGTCGAGAAAATAGTGGTAGAAATCATGCTGCAGGCTGTCGCGATTGCCTACCACAAACCAGTGGTTGCGCGACCAGATGACCGATGACTGCTCCTCGCGCCCCTTGACGAACATCCCCACAAGCGCCTCCTCCCGATCGGCTACGATATCGATCGATTCTCCCCCGAGCCGCTCGTAGAGACTCTCCCAATGCGGGTGAATGATCTGCACCGGAAAGGTCTTGCGCATCTTGCCCATGCCTATGTAGCGTACACCGACCCCCCTTGCCGCTGCCTCCTGGAGTGCCTTTTCCAGGCGGTTACCCGTGTGGGGAAACAACCGCACATACAACTCCTCCCGAGCTGCCTCGACGATCGCCTCGGCCTTCTCGATCGCCTCGCGATACCCCTTGAGCGTAAGGATGTAGGAGCGGTCGCCCTCCAAAGCGGCGCTGGTAAGCTGCTCTTCCAAAAGAGACAGATTGGTCTGGAAGTGGCTGACAAGGCGCCTTCTCAGCTCCTCCTGAGGCAGCGGGACGTACTGGCCGGGCATGGCCTCGAACACCATCCCCTTGGCGGCGAGGTTCCGCAGCACATCGTAGATCCGCGATCGCGCCACCCCGGAGTGCTTGCTCAGCTGTGAGCCGTTGCACGGATGATGGGCCAATAGAGCCATATAGCAATCGGTCTCATATTTGGAAAATCCAAACTCCATCAATATGGCGCTGTTGTCCATACTCCCCCCGTCTCCCGAAAAATAGGCACCGCTTCTTTGCAGTCTACCGCAAACAGCGAAGCGGGGTCAAGGTGCGTGCGACACACCCGCTGAGCCCACAAAAAGGATGTTGACAACCAGGGTCGGGAGCGACTATGTTGTTACTGTGTTAGCAACATTACAGCTTTTTGTCTGCGTACCGAGGAGGCCTATTATGTCCAATGTATCGACCCGTCCCCCAGTAGATGCGGCCAACTGTCTGCCCCATGTGAGCGATAGTGCCGTGATCGAGATGGAAGAGCGCTTCGGCGCCCACCATTACGAAAGATTGCCGGTTGTGGTGCGTGAAGCCAGGGGGGCCTGGATCACCGATGCGGCAGGCAAGCGCTATCTGGATTGTCTGGCTGCCTATTCGGCTGCCAACACCGGCCATCACCACCCGAAAATCGTGAACGCGCTGGTCCAGTCACTTATGGGCAATTGCGGGTCGGTGATTTCCAATGTTGTCTACACGGACGTACTGGGCCTATTCCTGGAAAAGACCGCCAATTTTGCTCCGCAACTGGGCCCCCGCTTCGGGGAAAACGGCAACAAGGTCCTGCCCAAAAACGGCGGGGTCGAGTCAGTGGAGACCGCCATCAAAATGGCCCGTTATTATGGGTGGAAGAAAAAGGGAATCGAGGACGGCAAACAGGAGATCATCGTTTTCAACAACAATTTCCACGGGCGCATGATCACGGTGGTCTCTTTTTCCTCCACGCCCAAGTACCGCAGCGGTTTCGGGCCGCTCACCCCCGGATTCGTGAGCGTTGACTTCGGCGATCTCGAACAGGTGAAAAAGGCGGTAAACGCCAACACCTGCGGGATACTGGTCGAGCCGATGCAGGGGGAAGGCGGCATGAACATTCCCCCCGAAGGGTTCCTGCGCGGCTTGCGGCAGATTGCCGACGATAACGACCTGCTGCTGCTTTTTGACGAGATCCAGGTGGGACTGGGACGCACTGGTCGGCGCTTTTGCTTCGAGCATGAAAACGTGAGGCCGGACGGTCTGATTCTCGGCAAAGCCCTTTCCGGCGGCCTGGTACCGCTTTCGGTTTTCATGACCAATGCCCGGCTCATGGACCTGGCATTCAACGTCGGGTCGGATGGATCGACATTCGGGGGCTACCCGCTCGCCTGTGTGGCCGGCATCGCCGCTCTCACGGTTATCGAGGAGGAAGGCCTGGTGGAACGCTCCGCGCGGCAAGGCGCAAAGCTAAAGGCCGCCATCGAGGAGATCGCCCGTAAGTCGCCCCACGTGAAACAGGTTCGCGGCAAGGGTCTTTTCATCGGCATCGAGATCAACGGCGGCCGGGCCATGGATTTTTGCCGACGTCTTCTGGAGCTGGGCGTCATAGTAAACGACAGCCACGGCCACACCATCCGGATCTCGCCCCCTCTCACGATCTCGGACGAGGAGATCGACTATCTGCTCGAACGGTTGGAGCGAGTTCTTCTCTAAAAATCTACTGCAATACGGGAAAAAGCGCGGGGGCTTTCGCCCCCGCACCCCCACGCCGCTGCGCGGCTCCTTTAACGTTTCACATGCCTTGACTTGCCGGATCGCGAGGTGATAGAAAGAAATTTTCATTTCTTCCCTCATTTTGCGAGAACGCGCGTGAATACTCAAACGATCAAAGCCGATATACTGCTGCTCACCACTGCGATTCTGTGGGGATTTGGTTTCGTTGCCCAAAAAGCCGGGATGGAACATGTGGGCCCTTTTACGTATAACGGGCTCCGTTTCGCTTTGGGCAGCCTCTGTCTGCTTCCCGTGGTGCTTTTTACGAACGGCAGAAAACCTGCCAAAAGCGCTAGGATGCCAAACACCGAGGGCCGCACCCTGTTTTGGGGGGGCGGTCTTTTGGGGCTGATCCTGTTTAGCGGGGTTTCCCTGCAGCAGCTGGGGCTCATGACCACCACGGCCGGCAAGGCGGGCTTCATCACCGGGTTGTATGTGGTCATGGTTCCGCTTCTGGGGCTTTTCTGGCGGCAGAAGGTGCAGTTGGGGACCTGGATCGGGGCGATTCTGGCTGTCGCGGGGCTTTATCTTTTGAGCATCACCCGGGAATTTACCGTATCCACGGGTGATTTGCTGGTGCTGGTGGGGGCCGTTTTTTGGGCGATGCATGTCCTGTTTGTAGGCTGGCTTTCCCCACGCGTGGATGCTCTCAAGCTCGCTCTTGTCCAATACACGGCATGTTCTCTTCTCAGCCTGGTAACGGCTGCCGCAACGGAAACCTTCGGCCTGTCGGCGATCATTGCCGCGACCGTACCGATTCTCTACGGAGGCGGCGTCTCCGTGGGCATCGCCTACACGCTGCAGGTGGTTGCCCAACGCCACGCCCCGGCCGCTCATGCGGCCATCCTGCTGAGCCTGGAAACCGCCTTCGCCGCCCTTGGGGGATGGCTGCTCCTTCAGGAGACCCTCTCGGCCAGAGCGCTTCTGGGATGCACGCTCATGCTGGCCGGAATGCTTTGCTCCCAGCTCTCGAACTATCTTTTCCGGGGCAGGAGAGCCGCCTACGCCGCCCCCACCCCTACCTGCAGGGAACCCAAAGCCTCCATGTCTCGATCCGAAAATTGAATCCCTCTGCTGCAATGGAGATAAAGCCTGATATTTTCGGCCAATTTGTTGATTATGACGCGAAATTTCGCTTCATCCGGCTCCAGCAGAGTCATTCGAAACCCTTCCCACTCCGTGTTGAACGAGGTCAGGGGAACTACGCAAATACCGGTCGCCGCCAGCAGATAGTAGACGAAACGCTTGTCGTTGGCCGTCGCGGGGCTTGAGACGAGCTCCTCAACCAGCGCTTTTGCTTCGGGGATCGCAATGTCGAGGGTCTGACGGTTGTCGAGCACCCCTTCCTGGAAAGCAACGCTCATGTAGAACGCCCCGTTGGTGCGGTTTACGAGCACCCCGTCGATATCTTTGAGCCCGTCATAGGCTATGGCGGAAAGCCTTTCGTAACGGAGGCGTCTTTGCTCGAGCGATGTTTTGTACTCGGGGCGCCGCAAAATCCTCGGGATGGCCTTTTGCGGCAGGGTGGTGGAGCAGACCTCGACCATTTTGGCGTTGAGGATGCTTTGCACGTATCGGGAAAAGTTCGGATCCCTGTCGGCGTTGTATATTTCGATCCAGCCACAGCGTGCTCCCGGCCAGGGGAGTTCTTTCGAGATGCCCTTCATCGCGAGTCCGGGGACCGACCCGATACAATCGGCGAGAGGTTTGGTACGGTGCCCGTTGTAGATGAGGTTCTGGTAGATTTCGTCGGCTACCAGGAAAAGGTCGAACTCGGCGGCTATAGCGACTATTTCGCGAAGGATCTCCTCTGGAAACACCGCGCCCGTCGGATTGTCCGGATTTACCAGCAGAATACCCGCAACCGAAGGGTTGTACTTGACGCGCCTCCTCAACTCCACAAGATTCGGAAACCAGTGATTGTTCGGGTCGAGAGGGTAGGTGACCGGCGGCTGCCCGGCGTGGGCGGCTTCCGATGCCGAATGGGTCGTGTAGGTCGGAGACGGGGTGATCACCCTTGCGGTGGTTCGCAGGAGCCCGTAGACCTTGGTTATGGCCTCGCCAAGGCCGTTGAAAAAGAGTATGTCGTTAGGCGTGATGCGAACCCCGCCGTTTCTGTTGTTGAGGTTGGCCAGAAATTCCCGGGTCTCCAGTATCCCCTGCGTGGGGCAGTAGCCGTAGGAATTGTCCTCCATGGCGAGGCCGGCCACGATCTCTTTCATCCAGGCGGGAATAGTTTCGCCCTTGGCGACCGGGTCCCCTATGTTTTCGAGGTTCACCTCGATTCCAAACTGCTGAAGCTTCTCCGCCACGCGGATGATGTTTCGGATTTCGTAATTGAGCTCCCCTGCCCCGGTGTGCACGATATCGATTCGCATTTCCGATCCCCTACCCCTTTCCTTCCTGTCGCGGGTGGGGCTGCTCGACTCGAATGCGGCAAAAAAAAGGGCCGCGAGTCCTTCGCAGCCCAAAAAACACAGAGGGCCGCGGCAGCCTGCCCGCGGCCCTGAGTTGATTTCGAAGAGTTATCTTTTTTCCTCTCCCCTCAGAGCCACGGGCAATCGGGCCGCCGCCGCGAGGGCGCTGCACGCCAAAGGCGCCAGACCGGTTCTGAAATTGGGAGAAGGCAAAATTCGTTTCCTTTCTTGAATATCGGCAATGGGTCAAACCCGCACGCCCATCTTAAGCTAGCACAACGGCTAGGTCATGGCAAGCAGGAAAACCAGGCCGGCAAGGCTTGTCAGCGAAAGAGCCTGCACTGCCTTTCTTTCAGCCGCCGGTGTGCCTTTTTGCGCTATGAGCAAAAATGAGCAAAGCGTGATCAATTCAAAAAAGAAGTAGAAAAAGCTCATGTCGTTGGCAAGCAGCATGCCGTTAAAAGCCCCAAGGCAGATAAGCATCAGCGCGAAAAAGCGATTCCTGCTCGCGGGGCTCAAGTCCGGGTGATCTTCCAGAGGCTTAAGACTCGGGATGAAAGAAAGGCGAATTACCGAGAGTGCGGTGGCCGTGGCTGCGACCAGAATCAGCATGAGCGCGAGGTCATCCCCGTAGAAGGTGTCCGCGGGGTGCGTGCCGTGCCGGATGAAAAATTCCAGGGCGGCCAGAAGAATGATCTGGGCTGCCGACAGGGCCTTTATCACCGGATGGTGATGTCGGAAACCAAGGTAGAGGAGTACACACAGCAGAAGAAAATCGGCGCCGTTTACCACCGCATGCGGATCGATTCCGAAAACGGAGGATAGTCGGAAGGTGAAGGGGGCATGCGAAACCAGCAGCAGTCCGCACGACGCCAGCAATATGGCGACCGCGGCTGCGACACACGACTGGACGGAGAGCGATCGAGCCTGGTAAACGCACAGGGCCGCCGGAAAGGGGAAAACGATCAGGAAAAAAAGAAGGAGCGGTGCAGACGAGAGAGCGAGCAGGGCGTGTACCATGGGGATCCTCCGCGCAGTAGGGGTAGACGGCTTTGCGAGCCGTAAAGGCTTGAGCAAGTATCGTTCCATCCGTTGCGCGGATCTCTTTTCACCCTGATTTTCAAAGAGTTACCCCAAAAGCGGTCGGATGCCCAAGCCACGTTGCGAACGTTTCCGGTGACATGTGCTGTAACCTGAAAATGTCAGGAAAACTCTTACTCCAGGTTCTTGGTCAGGTTTATGAAGTCGCTTCGCTCGAACTTCAGGCTCCCGAAAAAAGAGAGCAGGTCGGTGGAATCCCACCGCACGGAAGTAAAAACCCGGGTAATGCCCTGGGCTTTGTAGAACTTGAAGCTTTCCTCCGCCAAACGGGCGCCCACGCCCTGGCCCATGTGCCTCGGGTCCACGCCAAGGGTTGCAATCCAACCCGCTTTGTCTATCCCGAACCCCAGGGTCAAAACGTAGCTGATCATGAAACCGATCACCTTTCCGTCCATCTCCGCGACGAAACAGGCGGAATCCTCTCCAATGGCGTGTGCGTGAATCAGGTTCGCAAAATCGGCATCTACGGGTTTTTTCGTGATTTCGTGGTAGATCTTGGCTACCCCCTCCGAGTCTTCCGGCCTCATATCCCTGATCAGTGCGACTTTTTCGGCTGAATCCATTCCCTTTTCGTTCCCCCCGCAGATGGGATGTCAATCGATCCGAATCACCTTCACCCGGTGGCCCACCCAGTCCGGCGGCAGGTAGATCCGACCGCTGTTACCGCTGAGCCGTACCCGCTTTTCCAGCATCTCTTCTCCGAAGACTTCAAACCGGACCATCTTGTGAGCAGCATCCGGAAAGGTTTCCTCTTCCGGAGTCTCCTCCATCGGAAGGCGATCTTCATTCCTGTCTTTTTCCATCCCGCTCACCCTATCCGTATCACCTTTACCCGGGAGCCGACCCAGTCCGGGGGCAGATACACCCGCCCACTGTTGCCGCTCGGTTTGACCTGCTTTTCTACCATTTCCTCGCCAAAGACCTCGAACTTGACACTATTGAGGATAGCAAGGTCTTTCTCCGTCGGCAAAGAAGCTTCACTTACCGGCTTAAATTCCATGGCAACATCTTCCCCGTAGGCTGTAACCAAGGCCGCCCCAAACGCCACCACGGATGAAAAAGCATGGTAGCTTACCATCCGGCGCGCCTCCGGGTCAACCTTTTTACCAGCTATAAAGCAATCATATTGCGACTGTCCGGCGAGCCCCCGGTTCCCCAACCTCGCAGCTCGTCCGCATGCAAGTTAGTCTTGACTAAATACATTATAGCTGTATTATAGCTCTTAAGTCGCTCGCCACCAACTGAAAAGTGAAGCAGCGGTCGAAGAGAAAACCATTACAGTATTCCTATTAAACCTGGGACAGGGGAAGCCATGCTGCTGGAAGGAAAAAATGCCATTGTAACGGGGGGCTCGCAGGGTATCGGCGCAGCCGCCGCCCTGGAGCTTGCCGCTGAAGGGGCAAATGTCTGCCTGACCTACCGCCGGCACGCGGAAGAGGCCGATGAGTATGTGCGAAAGATCTGCGAGATGGGCCGCAAGGCGATCGCCGTAAAGTGCGACATCGCGGTGTACGCCGAAGCCGAAAATGTTGTGAAGCAGGCTCTCGAGGCGTTCGGGCGCATCGACATTCTGGTAAACAATGCCGGGATGAATTGGGACGCGGTGTCCTGGAAGATGACCGAGGAGCAATGGGACAGGGTCCTGGAAGTAAACCTCAAAGGGTATTTCAATTTTACCCGCAATGTTGCCCCGCTTTTTAAAGAGCAGCAGTACGGGAAAATCGTCAATATCACCTCGATAAACGGTATGCGCGGAAAATTCGGCCAGTCGAACTATTCTGCGTCCAAGGCGGGGATAATCGGCTACACCAAGGCAGTGGCGAGAGAACTGGGGGCATTTAACGTAAACGTCAATGCGGTAGCCCC
Organism: Deltaproteobacteria bacterium; assembly: GCA_021813685.1. Classification (GTDB taxonomy): domain Bacteria; phylum Desulfobacterota; class Syntrophobacteria; order Syntrophobacterales; family Syntrophobacteraceae; genus SbD1. The sequence goes on from JAKAJS010000102.1 coordinate 24,688, forward strand.
CGGGTTGATCGAAACGGCGATGCTGCGGGATTCCTCCAACCGGGAAAAGGTGGTCGAAATGGCCATGGGAGAGATCGTGCTGAAGCGGTTGGGACAGCCCGAAGAACTCGCCTCGGTGATCGCGTTTCTTGCCTCGGAGAAGGCGCGCCACATAACCGGAGAGGTCATCCGGGTCGACGGCGGGCAGTACATCTAGCTTTGCATGAGGAGAGACGAACATGTCCGAGCTCCAATTTTTGAAGTTTGAAAAGGCGAACGGCGCCGCGCGCATCAGCCTCGCCCGTCCGAAGCACAACGTGCTGAACCTGGACATGATGAAAGAACTCAACTCCGTTCTGGAATCGCTTTGTTCGGATAACGAGCTCAAATGCCTGGTGCTGCTCGCCGAGGGGAAAAGCTGGTGCGCCGGGGTCGAGGTAGCCGATCACAAGCCCGAGTGCGCCCCCGGGATGATAGAGCATTTCGATCGAATTTTCGAACTGCTCGACCGGTTGGAGGTGCCGACCATTGCAGCGGTCCACGGCGCCTGCCTGGGCGGCGGGATGGAGCTTGCCATCGGCTGTGACATCGTAGTCGCTTCGGCGGCCGCCAAATTCGGTCAGCCCGAAATCAAGCTGGGCTTTTTCCCCCCGTATGCGGCCGCGCGGCTTCCGGAAATGGTCGGAGAGTCGAAGGCCATCGAAATCTGCACCACCGGCAGAATCTACTCCGCCCGGGAGGCCCTCGAAATGGGGTTTGTCGGTAAAGTCGCGGAGGAGGAAAAATTCACCGAAACCGTAAACGGCATGGTGGAGGAGATCTGTGCTGCAAGCCCTCTCATCATTCGCATGAACAAGCGGGCCATACGGATGGCGCGGGGCTGCGCTCCCAGGGAAGCCGCGAGGAAGACAAACGACTATTTCCTCAATTCCCTGATGAAAACCGAAGACACCCTGGAAGGCATAAAAAGCTTCGAGGAAAAACGTAAACCGGTGTGGAAAAACAAGTAATCGTTTAGGGGCCGGGAGGGAAAATGGAAAGAGCCGCGCTTTTGATAATCGACATGGTCCGGGAAACATTCGAGGAAAACTACCCCATCACCCCCCTGGCCCGGAAAATAATCCCCCCGATAAACGATCTCATCGCCGTTTTCCGCAGTCGGAACTGGCCAGTCGTTTTTCCAACCGACGCCTTCCACAGGGACGACTTCATCTTTACCGGCCGCATGAAGCCTCATTCCCTGGCTGGAACCGAAGGAGCCAAGGTGGTGGAAGATCTCGACATGGAGCCGCACGATCTGTGGCTGCCCAAACCGAGGTTTTCCGCCTTCTTCGACACAGACCTGGCCCAAAGGCTCAAAGAAGATAAGGTAACCCTGTGCGCGGTAGCCGGAATTGCAACCAATTTTTGCGTTCTGGCCACCGTCTTTGACGCCCTTTCCTCCGGTTTTCGGGCCGTCCTGGTCGAAGACTGCACGGCGGCATTTTCCGAAGAAATCCACAGGCGAACGGTGGAAAACTACCGCCGCAACCCCCTCTACCCCCTGCTGAAGGTTTGCACCTCCAAAGAATTGGCCGCAGACCCGGACGTGTAGGGCAAAAATCACTGTAAAATTTACAGTTCAGGAATGGTTCCGGTCAAAACCCGGAAATGTCATTTACTCTGCGGTGGATTTTTCGTTTCCTTGACAAATCCGCCGCACGTAGCGACATTATCGGCGGATAGGACTCGGATGATTCCCGAAAACATCATTGCGACAGGCGCTTCGGCGGGCGGAATAGGAAGCTGCAAAAAGATCCTGGCATTCCTGTGACCTGATCTCGAAGGCGCTGTTTTTATCGTGCTTCACCTAACCGCCGATGACCCGGGTAAGCTTCCGCAGGTATTTTCCAGAAGCTGCGCCCGCCCGGTTGTCTCCCCCAACGACAACGCTCCCATCGTCGCGGGGACTGTCTACGTCGTCCCTCCGGATCATCACATGCCGGTAAAGCCCGGCCGCATCCGCCTCATCTATGGTCCCAAGGAAAACCGCTCCCCCCCCGACGACGGCCCGTCCT
>JAKAJS010000102.1:26733-77281 GCA_021813685.1 Deltaproteobacteria bacterium
CCCCCGGCAATAGCCCCCCTGTTTCGAAGCGCTGCGGCCGCATACGGACCAAAGGTGACCGGGGTGATCTTATCCGGCAACCTCGGCGATGGACCCGCCGGCCTCGCAGTAATCAGGATTATCCGGGAAATCGTGCTCAATACCGCTTGTCTGCTTTCCCCATCCTTCTCGGCTCAGGGGCTCCGCTCCTCCTACGTCTTTTCGAGAATTCCCGGGCCGATGGCATACCCCTTCCCGGCTCTCTTGCAATCGTTGCCGGCGGACTTATCATGCAGATATACCTGATCTATTCGGGCAAAGAATCGGCCCGCCATGCGCAGGAGTATTTCGAAGTTGCAGCCGCCGGAAATCGGGTTCGCCATCACGCTGTGTACCGCGGAGTCCCGCAGACAGTGAAAATTGAGTTCACAGCAAATCGCAAAGAAAGAGCGGACGGCAGGGGAGTTTCCCGGGCGATGCCGGGCGCTGGAGTTTTTTTGCCGGGCGATGGGATTCTCGCGCTCTCAACAGGTAGCGGGAGGAAAGAAAGCGACCGGAGGACTTTCTCCTCGGCATGGAACGCGATTTCGGACAAGCTTCGCAGGAGGTCCTGAAAACCTTTCGAGGTGGTGGAGCGTACAATGCAAGGAAACAGAATCGAAAAACCCGTTAGCGAGCTGATTTCGGATCTGTATCACCGGGAGGTCGCACTGATCCGGCAGGAAATCGAGCTTGCAAAGGTGGAGATGAGCATCAACGCCCGAAGGGCGGCCAAATACTCCATGCTTTTCGTTTTGGGTATCGGGGTTTTTTTGGCCGCTCTCGTCGTACTGCTCCATGGAATTGTCATTGCCCTCATTCCATTCTTCCCCCCCGTAAGCTCCGCCGTGATCGTATCTTTTTGCGCCGGCGGCGCAGGACTTTTGCTTATGGCGATTGGGATCTACAAACTTTCACGAGAAGAGTTCACCCCCCGCGGGATTGGAGACCCCGAAGGTGGCGGGCAATCGGGCAGCGGCACCCCGCCTCTCAACGAGCAGCCCGCAGAACTGGTCAGGGAGGAGACGGCATGAAGGAGAAACCCTTTCAAGGCGGGAGCGACAGGCTAGACACCTTACGGGAGAATATCCAACGCACGGAACAGGAGATAGAACACAAACTGCGGGAAATTGAGGACAGGCTTTCTTTCGAATCCCTCCTGCCTGCCGTTGCGGCCAGGGGAAAGGAAATGTTGCAGGAACAGGTTAAGCCGCTCATGAACGAATTAGGAGACACAATGAAGGAAACGTTGCAAAGAGTCTTGGGTTCCGTAAATAAAGACCCCCTGCCGGCATTCCTGATCGGGGTCGGGGCAGGCATGGTGCTGCTGAGCCTTTATTCCATCAGAAAGACCGCCCCGGACGGCGATCGTCTCGCCTTTGCCGACCCGGCGACTCGGCTGCGAGAAGAAACGGAGGCTGCGGGAGAGGGAAAATCCGGGCCGCGCTCCTTTGGTTCCATAAAATTGGGCCTTTCCGCTCTGGCACTGGGCGCTGCAATGTCCGGTTTCGTTCCGGGCGTCGATGCCGAAAAGGTGGAAGGGTGGAAAACCGATCTTTTGGCAAAGGCCGGCGAGGCAGGCGAGGAGATCATCAAGGGTACGGAGAAAATGCTCAGGAAGAAGTTGAACGCCGAAGCGATGTAACTCCCGGCAGGCCGGGATGTCCATCCTGAAGAATCGGAGAGAGGTCATACACGGCCCCATGGGCTACAGCCGCATCTTCCTCCTCCAGCGCTTCCGATCGACGCACCGATCCGGCGCTCGGGGCAGGGCCGGGTTTCTGCTCGAAACGCCACCGAAATGTAGGCATCTCTTCATATCGTTGTACAATCGCGTGAAAACTGGACCGAGCCTTTTGGTCCGGAGTAGTCCTGCATGGACTTCCCGGCAGATTGATTTTGATTCATTCGATTCTTACTTTGCTTTCAGCAAACGATTGGCTCCAAGTGTGGAACGTCCGGTTTGAGAATTGGAGGGCCCACAATTCCGCCGGCCGATCCGATTCAAAGAATGCTCCTCTTATCATCGTTCCAGGCGTGGCGGGTGATTCCCTGTTGGAATCGGGCACACCGGTGAACTGCACGCATGGTTCGAACCAATTCTTCGAAAAAAGATAGTTCAGAGCAGTCAGAGTTATTCTTAACGATCCTGGTTAATGGATTATATAAGAGAGAGTCAAGCGATGCTGGACAAAAAAGTCATGCACGTTATGAGAAAGGGCGCTTTTACCTGTACTGAGGATGCGACTCTAAAAGATGTGGCCCAAATAATGACAATAAACAACATCAGGTACTGCGTGGTAGTGAATGACCAGCATGAAATTCTCGGCGTCATTTCTGCGCGCAGCATTCTGCGGGGATTTGGCAAAGACCACGAGCAGGCCACGGCCGGCAATATTTTGTTGCCATACACTGTGACCATTGGCCCGAACACGCCGGTGGAGGAAGCAGTCGATCTTATGAGCAGGAAAAAAATCGAGCACCTGATAGTAATACCGGACCGGCCGGGTGCAAGGGCGATTCTTGGGATGCTTCACGTCGAAGAAATCGTGGAGAAGATGGCGAGTGGCTGGGAGAGCGAAAAAAAATGATGAAATACTGTGACCTGACGACGAGAGTATGCGATCTCATGCATAAGGGCGTCGTAACCTGCGACCCCGCCGACAGTTTAAAGGAAGTGGCTGCGGTGATGCGGGAAAACAAGTTCCGCGCCGTTGTCGTGGCCGACCCGAGCGGTGATACTTGGGGGCTTATTTCCGCCATAGACCTTATGAGGTTCGTGGCGGGCGATCTGGAAAAACTGACGGCCGAGGATGTAATGCGGCCTTACAAAATCGAGGTCGATCCCCAATGGCCGGTTGAAAAAGCAATAGAGACAATGAAGACGAAAAAGATCGAGCACCTGATCGTTGTTGATCCGCATGCCGGACCCAAGCGCGCAGTAGGAATTCTGACCAGTTTCGATATAGTCCGCTACATATCCAAAATTGAAACCGGCAGATTCGAACAGGTTTTGTGGTTTCCGGCCCGCGAGTAGCAATGGGACGAAAAGTGCCATGACGAAGACTGCCGCAATTGTAAACAGCCGGCCAACAACCATGGCTATTTTCCAGCGGACAACTTGCCCTCCAGGAAAGCGATAAGGTAATCGAAGCCCCGATTGTAATATTGCCCGAAAGTCGTTCGATTATGAGATGTGTAGTGAAGTCCCGCCACCTGAAAATCGATGATTTTCCACTGATTGTCTGCACGTTTGAAGTATAGGATAATCGGCGTCGTTTCCCGAACATAGTTGGAATAGGTTGCGCCCATCGCCAGAAGGTTTACCCGGGCCCAATCTCCTGTTATCTCCTGCCCGGTGATCTTGATTTCCTGGCTGGAAAAGTGTTTCATTGCCACCCGGAACACGCCGTTTTTGAAATACCTTTCGAAAGCACGAAGGTATCGCATCTTTCTATCCGGATCACGTTTAATTTCTTTATAGGGACGCCCCAGGGAGCTGACGCCCATCGTGTAGACGTCAACGAAGCTGTCGCATACCGGTTGGAGTTCCCGCTCTTTTTCAATGCGGAGTTCCTCGTTTTCCAGTCTTAAATCCTTATGGTGTAAAATCCGGGCAGCCAGAAGCCTTATTATCTCGACGATTGCTGCCGGTTCAGGCGATTGGAGCCGGCAGGCTTTTTGACCGGGGGCGATAACCACCGGGGCTTTGGCGACATTAACGATCAGGGAACCAATTTTCTTCGGAATGTCGCTCCCCTGGGCAAAAATGCGCTCCAGATCGTGCTTGATGCTTGTGGTTAGTTGCTGAAAATTCTCTGCTATTGCTTTCCTCGAGCAAGGAGGGTAGGAGTTTTCCCGGGCTCCGGCGCTGTTGATAAATACAACTGCAGTAAGAATACAGCAGCCCAGGAGTAATGGAAGAAAAGCTCCCTTTTTCATTTCTCCCTCCTTTACACCAATTTCTTCGGGTCGTTTCCCTCTCCTCGTTTCCTCTTTTTGTAAGTGTCTGGTTGGCAACCATTTGTAGGAGTGTCTTTCACTGGAGGCTTGCGTTGTGTTCTGCTTCTCGCATACGCATGCCTCCAGCCAATCAGGTTCGTTTTCCGGCCCCCCTGGAACTCTTCAAACCCGGGGTGGGTTCAAATGTAGGAGCCGAACCGCCTAAAGACACGATGGGCAGGTGAGCGCAAGCCCACAAACAGGTTCGATGCCCGGCGCATGATCGACAACCTCCGTTCCGCAGCAACCCGGAGCGTTTCCAATGAGGTTACCGGGCAGGGTCACGCTATTGGCCACGATTCCATAGGCTCGGGCGAATATAGTGGCCGGCTTGAACGTGAAAATGTCTTCAACGGCTCCCAGGGGCTGTACCACTGTGTTCAGGAACTTGGAGCAGATTGTGGCGGGCCGTTCAACAGGACAAGGAGAACCCAGGGTTGTCAAACAACATTCGGCGTGGACTGCCGGAGTGAAGAGGGGAACCGCCGCAAATGCCATCACCAAAACCAGTAAAATACCAGTGGTCGCTTTCATTGCCTTCTCCTTTCCGGGAATTGGTTTTTCCCCGACGTGAGGGGCAAACCACTCTGCTCGACTTGCCCCTCAGCAAGACCTGTGACTCCTCCGGGCTTCGGACGGCCCCTTTCTCCCGCACCGCATGACGTCTCGCACGTCCTCCTCCTTATGGCTCTTACGTTCGGGAAGACTTCTATCAAACCCCGGTTTCACAGTGGTTACATAAAGAGTGAGTCTTTTAAGGCTGGAAGTGGCGTGCTGACTGTATCTTTGGAATAAGAACCGCTTCAGTCTGAATTTTTCGGGATATTGATCAATATATCTCGTTCGATTTTCGTATCGGGAAAAAGGAGAGAAAAGCCTAATTTTCTCCGAAACAAAAAAAGGGATGGTGAAAGAAGTCAGGCTATCCCTGAAATCACTACCGCAGTGTAGACGAGTAATAAGGCCAGCAAGGCGTTGATTGCTTTCCTCATCGAGTCGTTTTTCAACTTGTTCTTGATGACCGCCCCGAACAGGGCCCACGTCGAGGTAGCCGCAAATGAGGCAAGGGACGCAAGGATCGCCGAGAAGAAAAGATATTCCAACCGCCCGAAGATGGAGGCCAGAAAAGTGGAATATAGAGTCAAGCCGAACACCGCCAGTTTCGGATTGAAAAACTGTAAAAGGAATCCTTTTGTGAATGCGCCGGGCACTTCTCCCGATTCCGAGAAAGAATAGCTGGATCGCAGTGTGGCCAGCGCCAGCCATAAAATGTAGCACGCTCCGATCCATCGAAAGTAGCGCTCCACAGCGGGCATGACAGTCAGCAGAGCAGAAGAGAGATACGCACAGGTCAGCATCACCACAAAAAGACCGCTCACGATACCCGCGATGTACTCCAGGGTCTTTCTGTAGCCGCACAAAACGCCCATCGAGGCGCACGAAATGTTGTTGGGCCCAGGCGTAAAGCTGGTCACGAGCACGAAAGAAATGAGGGGAACCAATGCAATTTTCACGAGATCGCCTCTTACAGGGAACAAACGGTTGTTTGTCTGGCTACGGAGATGAGTACTGTACCGCTCGCGCACTATATTGTCAAATCGTTTGTTATATGAGACAGGCAGGGCACTCTCGTACTGTCCGTTTCCTTCGGCGATTTTTTCCTGCGTCGCAGCCCCTTCGGCCATTCCTGAATAACGGTTCATATTCCAATAAAGTCCGATTCCTGCCTCGTTGTTGAGATTTATTCTTTCCCTTTTGGCCTCAATCGGTGATAGTATGCAACTAGAATGAGGTGAATTACCTTATGATCCCATCGATTCTATTCCCCGGTCGGCAGTGCCGGTTTTGAAGAAGCCGAAAAACCGGAGCATGCCAACCGGTTCGCCAACAGGGATGAGTTCCGCATGACTCGCGACCGAACGAACCGTCCGCTATGGGTTTGCTACACGACAAGCGTTCTTGCCGTCGGGATTGCTTTTGTTATTCGATGGCAATTCCTGGAAGCCATTGGTTTTCACGCAAACTTCCTGACATTCTACCCGGCAATAGCCGTTGCGACTCTTCACGGGGGGCTTGGCCCGGGAGTGGTGGCATCGGTCCTCTCCGCCATATTGGCCGACTGTTTCCTGATACCGCCTGTGTGCCGCTTCGCGATTCCTGATATCGGCGGCCTGGTGGGTGTTTTCATTTTTCTGGCCACCGGCATTCTGGTCTCCTACCTGATCGATGCGACTTCCCGGGCGCAGTCGAGGGCGCACAAGGCGGAAGAGCAGTCAAGAGTCGCCGCCGAGCGCGCAACGGCTGCAGAAGAAAGGAAGCGCCTGATCAAGGCCCGCCTGGATTTGATCGAATACGCGCGCGACCACACGATGGAAGAAGTGCTGCACGAGGCGCTGGACAAAATCGGCGAGATCGTGGAGAGCCCCCTTGGCTTTTATCACGTCGTGGAAACCGACCCCAAGAGCCTCTCTCTCCAGCAGTGCTCTTCGAGCACCTTGGAGGAGTTCTGCGGGGTCGGGGGAACCCGGGCCGCTATCCTGGCGGAATGTCTGAGGGAGAAAAGGCCGTTCCTGCAAAACGATTCCGGTTCCCCGGAAACCGGAAAGCCGATGCCGGAGGGCCGTCCCGGAATTTTGCGGCAGCTGGTTGTCCCGGTGATTCGGGCAAACAGGGTCGTGGTGATTTTGGGCGTTGGCAACAAACCGGCGGATTACACGGAAAAGGATGCGGAAACGCTCACCTACCTGGGCGATGTGACGTGGGAAATCATCGAGCGCAAACGGGAGGAAGAAAAGGTTCGCCAAAATGAAATAACGCTGCGAACGGTGCTGGATCAACTGCCGTCAGGAGTCACGGTGCGGGAGTTTCCCACCGGCGCGCTCCTCTTCGCCAACCTCAAGGGCAGAGAAATAGCGGGAACCCTGGTTGAGGACATCGCACATTTCCCGAATTATCGCTTTTTTCATCCCGACGGCCGTCAGTACCGGGTCGAAGACTGGCCGTTTTTTCGCACCCTGACCAGGGGGGAAACAGTAGATGTCGAGGAGTTCGGATACGAGAGGGCCGATGGCGCTCGGCTCTCAATCAGCATGAGTTCCGCGCCGATCCGCGACTCGCAGGGGCAGATAGTCATGAGCGCCTGCGTTTTTTGCGACATCACGGAGCGCAAGCGCTCCGAACAAAGGCTGCGGGAAAGCGAGGCGCTTCTGGCCAAGTCGCAGGAGATCGGCCACCTGGGCTGGTGGAGCTTTGATTTGCGAACCAACCGGTTTACCTGCTCCGATGAGATCTTTCGCATTGCCGGGCTCGAACCCGGGGAATTGGATGCGACCTATGAAGCCTTTCTGGATGCCGTCCATCCGGATGACCGCAAAGCCGTAGACATTGCCTTCTCCAGATCCCTCCGGGGGAAAGAGGCCCCCCTTGATATCGAGTACCGCATCGTCCGCAGGCACACGGGAGAAGTCCGTCACGTGCAGGCAAAATGGGAACATCAGCACGGCCTCGAAGGGACCGTCTTCCGCTCGGTTGGCATGCTGCTCGACATAACCGAACGTAAAATGGCTGAAGGTGCATTGCGGGAGCGTGAGGAACTGCTGGATCTATTCATCAAACACGCACCCGCATCGCTCGCGATGCTCGATCGTGACATGCGTTACCTGGGTTTTAGCCGGAGGTGGCTGCAAGACCACAAACTTGGTGATCGCAATATTATGGGGCTCTCCCATTACGAAGTATTGCCCGGGATTCCGGAGCGATGGAAGCAGATACATCGCCGGGCTCTGGCAGGCGAGGTGCTGAAGTCGGATAACGATGTTTTTATACGAACCGACGGCTCCGTGCGATCGGTTCGCTGGGAAGTACGGCCCTGGCGAAATGGAGCAGGAGATGTCGCCGGCATTGTGATCTTCAGCGAAGACATTACGGAGTTGACCAAACGGGCGGAAGAACTGAGTCGGGTAAACCGGGCGCTGAAAGCGTTGAGCAATACCGCTCAGGCAATCATCCATGCCGCTCATGAATCCGAACTGCTCAATTCCGTATGCCGGATCATGGTGGAGGACTGCGGCTATACTATGGGGTGGATAGGTCTTGCAGAAGACGATGAAGACCGGAGCGTAACCCCTGTGGCGCAGGCGGGGTGTGAAGAAGGATACCTGGAAACCATACGGGTCAGCTGGGCGGATACCGAACTGGGGCGTGGACCGACCGGGACGGCCATTCGGACGGGAACTCCGGCAGGTTGCAGCGATATCTTCACCGAGTCCCAAATGGCGCCGTGGCGAGAGGAGGCGACGAGACGAGGCTATGCCTCCTCGCTTGCCCTTCCGCTCAATACGGGCGGGCGGACTCTTGGAGCCATTACGATCTACTCGAAGGAGCCGAATTCGTTTGGAGCGGAGGAGGAGCGGCTGCTTTCCAGGTTGGCCGATGAACTCGCCTACGCGATTTCCGCCCTGAGGATGTGTCATGCTCACGAGTTGTCCGAAAAGAATTTGCGGGAAAGTCAGGCGCGGCTCGATCTGGCGCTAAGATCTGCCGGCATGGGAACCTGGCACTGGGATATCGTGGAAAACAGACGCTATTTTGACGACCAGGCCTGTTTTCTGTTGGGCATCGATCCAAAAACGTTCACGGGACAGGAGGAGGAATTCTTCGGCAAGTTGCACCCGGACGACGTCAAAAGGGTCAAAAGAGCGCTCTCTCGAACTCTGAAAAAAAATGTCCCCTACGCCCCGGTGTACCGGGTAAACACCCCTGTTGGCGAGGTGCGCTATGTAGCCGCCCGCGGGAAGCTGGTCCGCGATGACAACGGTCGGCCAGCGAGGCTGAACGGCCTTATCTGGGACATGACCGAGCGATTCCGGATGATCGAGGCACTTCGCAAATCCCGCGACAATCTCGAAGTGCGGGTAAGGGAGCGAACCGCCGCTCTGGAACTGGTCAATGAGAAACTGCGTGGGGTTCCTTCCATGCTCATCGAGGCCCAGGAGAAGGAAAGAAAGAGGCTTGCCGGGGAGATGCACGACAGTATCGGCCAGACCTTTGCAGCTCTCAAATTTCGAATCGAGCACGTGATCAGTATCCTTGACAAACAGGATTGCAACCGGGCGCTGGAACTCCTGAGTGAATTCGTTCCCGTTCTTCAGCGCTCTATCGATGAAACCAGGACAATCTATATGGGTCTGCGGCCCACGATCCTTTCGGAGTATGGCATCGTAGCGACCCTGGAGTGGTATCGCCAGGAGCTTTTGAAGCTCTATCCCAACCAGCACATAGAACTCGAAAGCTCGATCAGAGAACAAGAGATCCCCGACGAGCTGAAAACCACCATTTTCAGAATAGTCCAGGAAGCCCTCAACAATGCCCTGAAGCATGCCACACCGGAGTGGATAGACGTCCGTCTGACCGGAAATGATGACACGCTCGAGCTGGAGGTAAGCGATGACGGGGTCGGAATGGACCTGAAACGCATTCTCGAATCGCGTTCCGCAAAAAGCCTGGGGCTCATAGGAATGCGAGAAAGAACGGAAATCACCGGAGGCAGATTCACAATACGGTCGGTTCCCGGCAAAGGCACAACGGTGAAGGCGGTTTGGAAAATAGAGGAGAAGGCCTCTGCAGTTTCATTTCAGAGCCAATAGACCAGAGGGTTTGTAAGCAACTCCAGCAACCGCTCCATGGGAGATCTTCTCTCCCAGCCCTGCAAAGTGATCTCTTCGGAATTGTCGAGCTCGTTTCGAAACAGAGCCTCCATTGCTTTTGCAAAGCGGGGGCTCACAATTACCGCATTCAGTTCGTTGTTTCTCAAGATGCTCCATAAATCCAGATTCATGGAGCCAACGGTTGACCACACTCCATCGATGACCGCAGTCTTGGAATGGACTATGGCGCCGCGGTACTCGTAGAGCTTGACCCCGGAATCCAGGAGTTGCATGTAGAAGTTACGGCCGCCATACAGGGCGAGCCTCGAATCGCTTCCATGGGGGAGAACGATTGTAACTGCCACCCCGCGCCGGCTGGCGTTGGTAAGCGCCCGCACCAGTTGCTCATCGGGAACGAAATAGGCCGAGGTGATATCGATGAAGTCCTGCGCGGAACGTATGGCGGCAAGAAAAGCAAAATAATCGTCTCTGTTTTTGCCGCCCCAGGTGTTGGCGATCGCTCTTATCAACTCGTTGCCCTGGGGCTGCAACACCGGAAAGTAATTGGCTTTCGTAGCCTGCTGTCCCCTTTCCACCAGCCAGGTTTTTAAAAACAGCTTCTGGAATTCCGCAACAGCGGGCCCTTCGATTTGAACCTCGGTATCGAGCCACGGAAGTTTTTTCCCTTCCGTGCCAATGATCGGACCGGCGGTTCTGGCATAGGTGCCTGCAATATTGGCGCTGCCCACGAAAGCAACGGAGCCGTCTACTATCACCAGCTTTCTGTGATCGCGATGTACCGGGGACCGCCTGCCGCGAAACGGCAGCACCCCGAGCGGAGTGATCGGATTGAAAGCAAACACGTGCACACCGGATTGTCTCAAACGGTCGAAAAAGGACTGCGGCGTGCAGATAGAGCCGAAGCTGTCGTAGATCAGGTTCACACATACCCCGTCAGCAGCCTTTTGCATGAGCAGGCGAGCCAGACCGCAACCCGCTTTATCGGCCAAAAGGGTAAAGATTTCGATATTGATATTGTTCTTGGCGCCTCGGATCGCCTGGAACATCGCGCGGTATGCAGCAGGCCTGTCGATCAGCAGGGTCACTTTGTTTCCGGCTACAAGAGGGCAGCCGCATATCGCCTGTTCAAGGGCCATGTGACGCGCCAGGTTTTCCGCGGAAAGATCTTTTCGTTTCAGTTTCTCCATGACCGAGCGGACTTCAACGCGTGTAAACCGCCTGCCGTCGCTGATGATGGTGGGAACGGGCTGCGCCTGAGCCCGATATCGAAAGGTGGAATCCATGTTCGGTACGCTCGCACAGCCGCTTAGAAGAAATGCTGCCGCAAGGAAGGCAAAAAGGAGAAAAAACCTCGTGGTCTTGATGCTGGGGAACGGTGCCATGGACAAACCCCTCAAAATTTTAGTTTGTGGACGTCAGAATAAGATCGCAATCGGAAGCCGGCAACCGGTCCTGCCCGGTCGGCAGCAACCGCTCTCGATGATTATAGTGATTTCAGCCTGATCGGGGAGCGTCTCAACCATCCCGGCACAAAGCCGTTACAGTTCCAAGACCCTCTATTTCAATGGAGAAACTCGAGTGGGGATAGCATCCGACATCGTGATCATCATCGTTGCGGCCCTCACCGGGGGCTTTATCGCTTTGAAACTGCACCAGCCTCTTGTTCTCGGCTATATATTGGCGGGAGTGGCCGTTGGCCCCCATACCGGCGGGATTACCGTCTCCGAGCTTCACAATATCGAATTGCTGGCGGAAATCGGAGTCGCCCTGCTGCTCTTCGCGCTGGGACTGGAATTTTCCTTCAATCAATTGAAACCGGTTCGCGCTATTGCCCTGGCGGGCACTCCGCTGCAGATTCTACTCACTATCGGCCTGGGCGCCTCAATCGGAAAATTGTTCGGCTGGAACTGGACGGCAGCCATTTGGCTGGGGGCGTTGATTTCTCTTTCCAGTACGATGGTCATTCTGAAAACCCTCATGAACCAGGGCCGGCTCGGAACCCTTTCGAGCAAGGTGATGCTCGGCATGCTCATCGTACAGGATCTGGCGGTCATACCTTTCATGATCATTTTGCCGAAACTGAACGATCCCCAAGCCGGTTTGCCTCTGCTGGGAGCGGCTGCTCTCAAGGCGGCGGCGTTCATTTTGGCACTCATCGTGCTGGGAACCAGGCTTCTTCCCCGGATGATGGCCTACATAGTCAAATGGAATTCACGCGAGTTTTTCCTTCTGTTTGTCACGGCCACGGGACTGGGGGTTGGTTTGGCAACCTATCTGGCCGGGCTTTCCTTCGCGTTTGGAGCGTTTGTGGCCGGAATGGTACTGAGCGAGTCGGAGTATGGCCACCAGGCCCTCAGTGAAATCATACCGCTGCGGGACATTTTCGGACTGCTGTTTTTCACTTCGGTCGGGATGCTCCTCAACCCTTCCTTCATTGCCGCTCACTGGAGGCAAATTCTGCTTCTGGTTGCTGCGGTAAGCGTTGGGAAAGGACTAATCTTCGCACTGACAACCCGGCTGTTCGGCTACGGCAATGTGGTTCCCCTGGCGGTCGGGTTGGGGCTTTTCCAGGTGGGGGAGTTTTCCTTCGTTCTGGCCGGAATCGGGGTGGCGACCGAGTCGATTTCCAATGATGTTTATTCGCTGGTGCTGAGTAGCGCCGTGGTCGGTATGATACTGACGCCTTTCATTTCCGGTCTGACGGAACCGCTATACTCTCTCAAAAAACGCCTGTTCAGGCATGAGAGCCTGGAGACCTTCAATTTGCCGGAGTCCGGATTGCGCAGGCATGTCGTCATTGCCGGCGGGGGGCGAATCGGTCTGCAGGTTGCCCGGGTGTTCCGGAGCATCGAGGTTCCCTTTGTCATTATAGAGCTCAATTATTACGCCGTTGCAAGAATCAAAAGGGCTGGTCTTGCGATGATCTACGGCGACGCGAGCCAGGAAACGGTCCAGGATGCGGCGGCTGTTGACAGAGCGCGCCTGCTCGTGGTGACTACCCCCGCGGCCGTCACCGCAAGGTCCATCGTAGAAAAGGTGAAGGCAGTCAATCCGGACATACCGATAGTCGCCCGGTCCGAAGGGATCGAACAGATGAAGGTTTTGCTGGAAAGCGGGGCGACGGAAGTGATCCAGCCCGAACTGGAAGCAAGCCTGGATATGACCAGGCAGGCGCTGGTGCACCTCCACATTCCTGCAACACAAATCCTTCGCCATGTCGAGGAAGCCCGCCGTCAATTCTACTCCTCGATCGGCGAAGGTGTGGATAGGGGGCTTTCCCACCTCAAGAGCGCGGGCAGACTTTTGGAGTTGAACTGGTTGACCGTCGAACCCGACAGTGCGCTTCAGGGAAACACTATCGGAGAACTTGGCATACGCACCCGAACAGGCGTCTCTGTGGTCGGGGTGGTGCGGGGCACGATTTTTCACCCCAATCCCGACCCGGCATTTCGCTTCGAAGCGGGGGATTTCGTAGCAGCGATTGGAAGTGAGGAGCAGTACGAAACCTTCGGGAATCTGGCAACTGCGTCATTTGAAAATCATAAGGCAGAGTCCGCTTAGCCGCTGTGCGGCTCCCGGGGGGCGCGGGGGAAACATTCCCCCGCTCTTTTGCATTTTTCTTTCTCAACTAAGTGGCTTCGCCGAAAGATTTGTTTCGCAGGCAAGGGAGTGTGGCACCAGGGTGATGCGGGGCACCTTTTTGAGCGGGTTTTCATCGACCAGGAGCACACAGCCGTAGGCTTTTTCAAGGGTTTGAAAGGTGAGCACCTCGTGTGGGGCGCCCGCGCTCACAACGGCGCCGTCTTTCAGGAGCAGCAGGTTGTCGGCATAGAGGGCCGCAAGATTCAAGTCGTGAGAAACCATGATGATGGTGACCTTTTCCTCGCGCCGAAGCCTTTCCAAAAGATCCATGACCTGGACCTGATGGGCGAGATCGAGCGCGGAGGTGGGTTCATCGAGCACGATAATGCGGGGCTCGCGGCAAATCGCAACGGAGATGAGAACCCGCTGCCTTTCGCCTGCGCTCAGCTGATCGAACCGGCGCCCGGCCAGGTGCTCCACGCTGGTAAACGACATGGCGCGTTCGGCCAACTCCAGGTCTTTTCGTGTTTCGAGAGCGCACAGACTCAAATGGGGCGAACGCCCCATGAGCACCACTTCTGCCACCGTAAAGGGGATATTGGCCGGAGGCGTCTGGGTCACCAGCGCCACTTTCCGGGCAAGCCCCTTCCCCGAATAGCTCCCGATCGGGCGGCCAAGCACCTCGATTCGCCCTCTATCGGGCCGTAGCGTTCCGGAAATTGCCTTTGCCAGAGTGGTCTTGCCCGAACCGTTCGGGCCGATCACGATGAAAAACTCCCCTTCCCGCACCGAAAAGGAGACTCCCGCGAGTACGGGTCTCCCCCCATACCTGTGGCTCACATCTTTTGCCGCCAGAGAGATTTTCATAGTCCGGATCTCCACAGCAGGAGGATAAAGATCGGAGCCCCGATCATCGCCGTAATCACCCCCACGGGCATTTCCCCCTGTGCGGGAAGAGATCTGGCAAGAAGATCGCACAGGATGAGAAAGGCCCCCCCGCCCAGAATGCATGCGGGCACGAGCACCCTGTGGTCGGCGCCGAAAAGGAGCCTCAGGAGGTGCGGCATCACCAGGCCGACAAATCCCAAAAGCCCGGTTTGACAGACGACAACGCTCACCATGAGCGAGGTGACCACCAGGAGGGCAAGCGAGACGACCCGTACGTCCACCCCCATGTTGCGCGCCGCCTCTTCTCCCAGGAGAAGAATGTTCATCGGACGGGCAAGCAGGAAAATGATGACAAAGCAGGGCAGGAGCACTGCCAGAAGCAGGGGCATCCGGTGAAAATCGGCAGAGGACAGGTCTCCCATCAACCAGAAAAGGATGGTGTGCATCCGGGAGTTCCGGGTTATGGAGATGAGAAACATGATGATGGAGCCGCAAAAGGCATTGACCATCACGCCCGCCAAAATCAGCGAGTCCTTTTTCACAGCGTATCGGGAGGTCGCAATCAGGAGCACGAGCGATAGAGTCGCCATGCTGCCGGCGAACGCAAGCAGGGCCATGCCCGGAAAAGGCGACAACCCGAGGAGGATGCCGAGAATCGCCCCGACGGCCGAGCCCCCCGAGATTCCCAGGATGTAGGGTTCGGCGAGCGGGTTTCCCAAAAGCGCCTGAAAGAGCAGGCCTCCTAGAGAGAGTGTCGCCCCGACGAGCGCAGCCAGTACGACCCTGGGCAACCGGATCTTCAAGATGATCGTGGAAAGGGTCGGGAATCGATTCGCATGGCCTGCGAGCACGGCCAGAATCCGCCCGAGGCTCTGGTCGGTCGAGCCGATCGCTACTCCCAGAAAAGCGCTCACCAGTAAAAGCAAACCCAGAAGAAGGCAAACGAGGGTGATGCGCTGCAGGACCGGAGAGGCGCCGATACAGTCTGTTTTCATCGGAAGAGCTCCGGGTGCAGGAGCCTGGCCAGAATCTCAAGACCCTCTACCAGGCGCGGCGAGGCCCTGTCGAAAAGGTCCGCGTTCACGACAAATATCCGGTTGTTCTTCACCGCGGGCAGTTCCCGGAACCTGTCCCATTGGGCTTTCACCTGCCGGAGGTCGGTATGTCCGGTCATGGAGGTGACGATGATCACATCGGGTCGGAGCTCCAGGACCTGCTCCATCCCGAAGCGCGGGTAAGCCGCAGGACCCGCTGCGACATTTTGTCCCCCCGCCGCCTCGATGAGTCCGTTTATGAGCGTATGGGTCCCCACCGAAACGAGCGGAGAGGTCCCGATCTGGAAAAAAACCCGCGGACGCCGGTTGGTTTCGGCGATGCGCTTCTTTACCCGTTCGATCTTCGCGCGCATTTGGTTCGCCAGGTGACGTGCCTTTCGATCGACGCAAAGGAGTTGCCCGATGCCCAGCACCGCGCCGATGGTGGTGTTGAGACTTCTGGGGTCTACCACGTAGACGGGGATTCCGAACGATTCGAGTTCCTTCACCTCGTTCTCGGGGTTTCCGTTCCGATCCGCGATACAAAGGTCGGGTTTTAGCGCCACTATCTTTTCCAGATCCAGCCGCACGTAAGACCCCACCCTGGGTAAGAGTTCCGCTTGAGGCGGATAATCGGAGTATTCGGTAACGCCTTTCAAAAGGTCCCCTTTCCCCAGGGCAAAAACGATTTCCGTGACCGTGGGGGCAAGCGACACGACGCGCCGGGGATTTTCGGGCACATCCACCTTGCGCCCTGTCTGGTCAGAGAGCAGTCGGGCTTCCCCCGCTTGGGCGACCGCCAGAATCATCCCCAACAGCAGGAGCGCCGGATACAATTTCCCGCGCAGGGAAATCGGCGTCTTTTTCGAGGCATGGAACCAGGTCATGACCATACCCATCCTTTACTCCATTTCGAACCTGACCGGAATGACAACCTTGCAACGACAGGGTTTGCCATTATTTCGGGCAGGAATGAAAGTGGATTGCCTGATGGCTTTCACCGCCGCCTCGTCGAACCCGAACCCGGCCTTCTTCAGCACGGTGACGCTCAGGACCCGCCCGTGTTGATCGATGAGCAAACTGAGTACGACCGTCCCCTGCATCTGCTGCTCCCGCGCGAATGCGGGGTAGGAGGGCACTACCCTGTGCAGGAAGCGGGGACCATTTGCGGAGCCGAAACCGACTTCCAGGGCGCCTCCGGTTCCCGCAGGTCCGCCGGAGCGGCCCGGACCGGCGCCCGTTCCGGTCGCGTGAACTGCGCGGCCATTCTCGGCGGCGGCCGAAGCAGCCTGTTGCGCGGGCTTAAAACTCTCTCGTCCACCCCGATGTGTTTCTTTCGGGATGGGCGCCTTCGCCCGTACCACCCTTTTCTGCACAATTATCTTTCGTACCGCAGCGCGACGGGTTTTTTCAACGACTTTAACCGAACGAGCGATCTTTTTTGGCAAAATCGCAGCCTCTTTTGCGACCGGCAGCCGAAGGGGCGCCGCTTCGGGCGTCCCCGGCCGAAGTAACGGCTTTGCTCCACCGCCGCCCGTTTTTTCCGAACCTCCCGGTAACTCCATCAACTGCACCTGGATGCAATCGTTCCGGATCGGAGACGGAGTCCGACCCGCAGCCAAAAACGCGGCAAACAGGAAGCAATGAACGAGAAGAGCGAGCGCCAGGCTGGACCAGCTTCTCGGTTCGGCCGGGAGAAAACCTCTATTCGACGATGCCAGGATAGAGTCCCTGCAAGGTTGTAGCGAAAACAGTTCCGAAACAGCCTCGTGGTCCCATCGAACCTCTTCGCAAAACAGCTCCGAAACCTCTCCGGGTTCCAGTGGCTCCATTACCTCCAAACCGTTCATCGAAGACACCGCCCTGTGTTTAGAAATCCATCTTTACACCGCCCCAAATCCATTGTCCCGGCATTTGATATCCATATTCCGTGTAATGTTCATTGAAAAGATTCGTGATTTTCATAAACAGGTTGACATCGCGAAAACCTTCATAATTTTCCAAAATTTTGTAATTGGCGATCATGTCAACCCGTACGTCCGATGGTTCCTTCCAGTATATTTCGTCAAAATTTGAATCGTAGAGAGGAACAATCCTGTCTCCTTCCCACAATACTTTCAATGAGACTCGCACTCTGTCGACAGGATAAACAGTACCGGTAAATGCTAGAGTGTTCATAGGGATATAGTTTTGCCGAAGCCAGGGGCTCGCGCTATCAGGTTTGTATTGCGCAAATGCGTATGTATAGGAAGCACCAAGACTTATGTATTTGCACGGCCTTGTATTAATCTGTGCCTCGATTCCAGACGTTCGTCCTGTAGACCCATTTAAATACTCATTCTGGAAAAGGCTATAATATATAATATTGTTAACGTCGATATGGAACCATGTTACATTTAAGTTTGCGAGGTTGTTAAACAGGGGCTGCGTTATGCCTGCTTCATAACTCGTGCTCCTTTCGGGCTGGAGATCGGGGTTTCCGACCGTGACCGCCCGGCCGCTATACTGATCGACATAATCGCCATACATTTCGTAGAGGGACGGCGTCCGGTAGCCCGTTCCGAAGGCGGTATGAATTTTTGTGCCTGTTTGTTTGAAGATGTAGGCCGCGGAAGCCTCCTCCACCACTTTCGACGCGAAATTCTGATGATCGTTGAAGCGAAGGCCCGCGTTGATCAGCAGCGACTTGTCGAAAAAGGCGGTTTGCGCCTCCCCGAAGAGGTCATAGCCATACCATTCCTTGCTGGTGGTCGTATAAGAGCCGTTCCACAGGTAGTTTGCCACTACCGGCGTGCTGTTGGAATAGGACGCCTGGTCGAAGTCCCCGCCTCCAGTCAGGGTGAGCCAGTCCGTTGCATGAATATTGTTCTGCATTTCCAGCCAATTTGTGGTTCCATCGAGGTCCGAGGACCCGGGCGCTCCGCCGTAAACATCCGGCTGGAAATAATGACGTTCGGTGTCCCCGTAGGCATATTTGATGCTATAGTCCCACAGGGGAGAAACTACCTGGCTTAACGTCACTCCGGTCAAAGCGAGCAGGCTTTCGAGATGGTCGGTTGAGGAGGCCTGATTCGGGATCAACTGGAGCTGCGCGTTCAGGGATGGATAGAGCGAACTCAAAGCCAGGTCGGCGGTAGAAGTCCAATTGAAAACTTCCAGAGACAGATTGTTGCCAAACCGTACGCCCGCGCTGCCGTTAAAACCGAAATTATGATACCAGTAGCTGTTGGGCCCTCCATTGGAAAGTCCATTGGTCGTAATATATGTAGGATTGAGATTGATATAATATCTATCATTTCCGTACGAAACGCCCCCATTTTCAACATAGGTGTCATCAGGGGCTATCTCGCTCAATACCCCGCCGGTAAAACCGCATCCCCATTTTTGGGGGATGATATTCACTACGCCGCCGATGGCCGAGGAACCATATAAGACGCTGTTGGTGCCTTTCAATACCTCGATCCTGTTTATCCCGCTTTGCGCGAACAAATCGTTGGTCAAATATTGCAGGGAACCTTGGGTGTCGGCCGCATCCCGCAGCGGAAAACCGTTGAACTCAAATTGGGTATACTCGCCGCCAAGGCCCCGTATATCGACATTTGTGTATTGACCGGGGCCTCCTTCGTTCTGGACGGTGACGCCGGGCACCGTATCGAGCACCTCGGGGATGGAAACCTGCTGCAAGGTTTGCATGTCTTTTCGGGTTACGACACTTACATCCTTGGTGGTCGCCGAAAGGGGAACCGCTGTTTTGGTCGCCGTTACCACGACCGGCTGCAGATTATAGGACTGTTGGGCTTCAGCCTTATTTTTCTCTTTCGAGTTTTCGGGCTTTGTCTTTTCCACGGGCACTTGTATTGTTCCCGAATCTGCGGCCGGGGCGGTTTGCGCCCGCACAACCACCGGACATGCCGACAGTAACAGGAAAAGCGCCGTACACAGTGCTATCGCGATAAGCCTCACTTGATCCTCCTCGTTAAAGTTGCCGTATCATCCTCCGGCGGGAATAACCGACCCTCGCACCTGCTGCGGGGATTACTTTTTGCTCGACCGGGCCGGTTTCGAACTTTTGCATGCTTCCCGACTTCCATACTTCGCAGATAGCGGGGGGAAACTCAGAGAAACACCCCTTGGTTTGGCAATCAAATGCTGGTGAAACTTCCTGCTCCGGATAGTGAACATTTCGTGTTTCCTCCTGCCGTCGAAAATAAATGCTTCCAGTCGCTTCCATTCACACCGCAGGGTGGAAACATTCGGGCATGGGACCATCGGCTTGGGCCAAAAAAAAATCCCTAGAGCAAAAAAGCCCTAAGGATCGCACCCTTGTTTACTTGGTCCTTATGGTGGCTGCCCGATATTTCCACGTACGGGTTCGCCGAACGGCATCAGGCAGGTCTTCTGACTCACGGATCGCCCTACTCTCCGAGCCTTCCCATTTCGCCCATGGCGAAAAAGTGGCCTCTTCGGATTTCGTCCCCGTTTACAGCGGCGGGACCGCTCCCGATTCTCACGGGATTCCCTTTTGAACTATAGCTAGTACCTGATGCTCAATAAATCTTTATGCTATTATCTGTGCAACGATTTTCCTTTCTTATTGGTCCTGCCGTTTCCTGCCGCCTATGTCAGGCAGCAAGTCGGGTCTGCGGGTATACATTACCTGAAGCACAGCGGCAGTGAATATGGCCTCCGCAATCGCAAGCGGCAACTGCGTGGGGCCGTAGCCGGCAAAAAAGATCATCCACTGTTTCACTAACGGAATATGTCCGTGAAGACTCAGGGCCAACTCGAAGGAGGATGTCAGGTAGGTCATGACATCGCCGACAAAGCCGGCAGTCCCCGCCGCCAGCCATAAAGGGGCATCGCAGCCTCTGAGAAGCTTCCAGCAAAGCCAGCCGGAAATGGCACCGACTATGCCCATGGAAAAATCGTTGGCCCCTATGGTTGTGATTCCCCCGTGTCCCAGAAAGATTGCCTGAAAGAAAAGAACAATCGCCGAGATCACGGAGGTGGCGAAAGGTCCGATGATGATGGCGGCAAGGGGGGTGCCGCAGGGGTGCGAACAGGAGCCAGTGACCGGCACCGGCAGGTGCATCGCGGAAATTACGAACACCGCGACGCCCACCATGGCAAGAAACGGCTTATAATAGAGGTTCTCCTGAACGCGTTTTTTAATCTCGACGACACCCGCATAGACAAAGACGGCGCTCACTGCGTACCACATTCCCCATGCCTTCGGCGGCAGGATTCCATCTTCGATGTGCATCGATTCTTCCTTTCCCGGTTGGCGCCTGATGCGAAAGCTGCGCCAGGACTCTATGCGCACAAAAAAAAATCCTTAGAGCGGAAACGCCCTAAGGATTGCACCCTGCTTCACTTGGTCCTTATGGTGGCTGCCCGATAGGTCCACGTACGGGTTCGCCAAACGGCATCAGGCAGGTTTTCTGGCTCACGGATCGTCCTACTCTCCGGACCTTCCCATTTCGCCCGAGCGAAAAAGTGGTCTTCCCGGATTTCGTTCCCGTTTACAGCGGCGGGACCGCTCCCGATTTTCACGGGATTCCCTATTGAACTATTGCTAGTACCCGATGCTCAAAAATTTACCTTCGCGCTACCTCTACAACGATTTCAGCCTCCTTGTCAATCTCAGAAATTGACTATCGTGCGCACACCGAAAACGAGTTCGTTTCCGATTGTTTCGGAAGGGTTGAGCGGGTTCGGGACGCCGCCCCCCGGATTTATTATGTACTGCAGGTCGGGCTGAATGATCCACCAGGGCGCTACCTGACACTGATAGCTCAGTTCGATAAACTCCTCGCTGCCGCGCACGGGATAGGGGAAATGCTGGCAGAAAGCAGTATCCCTGTCAAAATCGGCGGCTGCGCCGCTTATGTGGGCCCAGCCGCAGCCGATTGCCAAGACGTCGCTGCAGCGTCCGGGCAACAGGGCGGTCGCGCTCACTCCCGCGTTAAGGCTCCAGTCGATCAGGTTGCGATCCGGGGGCGCACCCATAAACCGAGCGAACGTACACACCATGCGTTTCCCGCCCGCCTCCCGCCACACCGCCTGATCGGCGATGCCGTAGATGCTGAAATTATTTCTCACCATCCGGGCGCTTCCACCCTCTGCTAAAAGGCCCCCGGACGCATTGAACCTTTGATCGGGGAACTTCGCCGTATCGTACCACGCGCCCAATTTGTACATTCCCGGAAGCCCGGCGGTTTTGCCGCCCTCTTCGGGCGAGGGTGGATTCACCGCGTATTGAACCTCGCCTATACAAAGAGCTCCCGTGGTCATATTGAACCGCGTACCGGAGGCTTCCGCGCCGCGGAGCTGCGAATCGTCGTCAAAAGGGCCTCCCGGCGGGTTGTCGTCGAAGACGCCGGCAAGCACGGTCACCGAACTGTCGAGCTGCACCCGGAACCGTACGGCCGGTGAGGAAAGAGGAAAGGCCGGGCCGCCCGCGTAGAGATCGGAGGCAGGCAATACGGGCCACCCCATCGCCGCATTGATAAACAGGCAACAACCCTGGCTTACGATAAACTCCTGATCGATGCCGATCTGCCCGATCTTTACGTCGGCCTTGCCGCCTGCAAACGTCTGGTCAAACCAAAGCTCCCACAGGCGGGTCGCGCTTTCAGCTTCAATTCCACTGACCGTCTGGATACAGTACAGGTTGTCCGCGGTAAGATTGCGGCCGTGGAGCTGCAGCGCACTCGCAAAAAAGTTCCCGCCCTGCCAGCCGAAAGCCCTGTTCATATCCACGCCGAGACTCATCGCAGTAACCCCATCGTATTCCGCGCCGCGCCGTACGCCCCCACCGGCGTTTCCCAACACCTCACTCGTCTCGCTCAAGGAAAAGGCTATCCCGTATTTTCCCAAGAAAGTCCGCAGCCCCGCCATGTCGCCAAACAGGCTGGTTCGCTCCCACAGGTCGGTCGGTTCGGTCGGGGAGGGTTCATCGGCCAGCACCCCTCCCGCGAAGGAAATCACGAAAAGCAGCAAAAATACAGCGCCAACGGCCGGCAAAGCGAAGCCGCCGCACGAATGGTGTAGACTTCTCATTCCAATCCCCTCCCTGGTTGCGCCTATATGGATCTCACAACGGCGGCGCGATCCACGACGGTCCTTCGACCGGAAGTCCACGCAAAATAAAAAAGCCGGGACAGTCGGGCAAAGGACATACCTCTGCACCGGCCTTCCTGGCTCGGGCTAATTTCAATACTCGTTTTTTCGGGATTTGCAATTAAGGAGTGCGATTTCAGATCGCACCTTTGAATTCAGCCCAATACTGGAGGGAGGCGAAGAAGTCAAGGAGAAACGATTTTTACATTGACAACGCCGTTCACGAATGCTATTCGACACTCAACTTTTGGCGCATGGAGTGCGCCCCGGCGCGAAACTACGGGCGAGAGGGCCGAAAAGAGGGTTCCGCCGTAGGTACAAGCGCCTTCCGAAATCGCCATAGTGACCAGTAAGAGGCCATGAAGGTCTTTTGTTCTCCCTGGAGGGGAGCAGAGGAGCTTTATGGCCTTTTTTCATTCGCACTTCACGCTCTTTTTCGGTATGTCCGGGGAGGACTAAAAATGCATATTCCCGACGGGTATTTGAGCCCATCGACGTGCGTAGCCTTCGGTGTCGTCATGCTTCCGGTCTGGGCGAAGGCGGTAAAGAATGTAAAGAACCGGATCAGGTCCCGATATGTTCCTTTGATGGCCATCGGGGCGGCTTTTGCCTTCACCATAATGATGTACAACGTGCCGATCCCGGGAGGAACCACCGCGCACGCGGTGGGAGGGGGGCTGCTCGCGGTCGTGATCGGGCCGTGGGCGGCCACAATCTGCATCACCATAGCCCTTGCCATCCAGGCCCTGCTCTTCGGGGACGGGGGCGTTTGGACCTTTACGGCCAACTGTTTCAACATGGCATTCGTGATGCCTTTTGTCGCCTATGGCGTCTACCGCCTGATCGCAGCCAGGAGCGAACTCACCTCGCCGCGCCGCTGGATCGGGGCGGCCGCAGGCGGCTATCTCGGGCTTTGCGCCGCGGCCCTGTGCGCCGCCGTGGAACTGGGACTCCAACCCATTTTGTTCCACACGGCAAGCGGGGTTCCCCTCTATTGCCCATACCCGCTGAGCATTTCCGTCCCCGCCATGCTGCTCGCGCACCTCCTTGTGGCCGGCCCGCTCGAAGCCGTGGTGACCGCTCTGGTGGTCCGCTATCTGCAATCCTACGACACTGAACTGCTTAAGAGCGACACACCGGCCTGCGAGCCATCCCCGCACGCTTCCATCGGCTACCGGAAGATGTGGTGGGCGCTCGGCGCCATGGTCGTTCTGTCTCCCCTGGGGCTCCTTGCCGGCGGAACTGCCTGGGGAGAGTGGGGGACCGACGAGCTCCAAAAAGCGATCGGCTTCATCCCCGCAGGACTCGGGCGACTGGCCGATACATGGAGCCATGCGCCTTTCCGCGACTATTCACTTCCCGGACTCGACAGCTTCGGCTCGTCGGCCCTCGTCTACATCTTTTGCGCACTTTTCGGTGTTGGAATCGTCATTCTTATGACCTACCTTTTCGGACGCCTGCAGGCAAAGGAAGGAAGGGCTCAGCATTGAGAGTACCTCCCCTGCGCCTCTTCGCCGCTGTGCGGCTCCCGGAGGGGCGCGGGGGAGACGCTCCCCCGCTCTTTTCCCCTCGCAGGAATTGGTCCTCCGGTGAATCCTTCCCGTTACAGCCCGGTGTCACCTGTATCGTTCAGATTACCGTGCGCTTTTCGAGAAAAGAGCCTTAAATGCTTGAAATATAATCACAAGTTCTGCTGGAACGGTTTTTGCCTCTAAAAGTCCCAGAACCGTCCCCGCCCGGTTGCCTCCGGTGAGGGAGAAGGGGGAAAGCCGATGTTCCACGGAATAGATACCGAGCAGCTGCTTTTTATCCTCATCGTGTTTCCTTTCCTGACTGCAATCTGCCTCTACGGGATACGTTCGCACCGTTTGCGCTCCTCTATTCTGGCTGTGAGCTGCCTGCTGCTGGTTTCGAGCGCCCTGTTGCTGATCGGGCGAACGCCGTTTCGCCTCGGGCCCTCGCGCCTTGCGGGATTCGATGCGCGAAGCCTCGCCGAAGCGGGAGATTTCCTTCTACTGGGCGTCGTCTTCTACTTTGGATTCAAGCACCGCCACTTATTGATAAAGATTCTTGCGGCGCTCCAAATTGTCCTGCTGGGCGTTCTCACCGCGAATGGCCATAGTGCCCCGGTCGCCTTCCGCGGGGACAATCTCTCCCTGGTGATGGTTTTGATCGTTTCGCTCGTGGGGTCGATCATCTGCCTTCAGGCGATTGCCTATATGCAGGCGCACGAAGAGCACCGGAAGCTCGAACGATCGGGCGCCCACCGGTTTTTTTCGGTCATGCTGCTGTTTCTGGGGGCCATGAACGGGGTGGTGCTGGCAAACGACATGGGATTTTTTTACTTCTTTTTCGAAGTCACCACGCTGTGCTCTTTTCTGCTCATAAAGCATGACGATACGCCGATTGCGATAGAAAATGGATTGCGGGCACTGTGGATGAACAGCCTGGGAGGCCTGTTTGTGCTCTCGGCGATGCTCGCGATGTCTTTGGGACCCAGCGGAGTCGATATGGAGAAGATGATCGCCCCGGGCAGCCCGGGCGGCATCTGCCTGGCTTTTCTGTGCCTTGCGGCATTTACGAAGTCGGCCCAGTTTCCCTTCCAGAGCTGGCTTCTCGGGGCGATGGTCGCACCGACGCCCGTATCGGCCCTGCTCCACTCGAGCACGATGGTAAAAATCGGGGTGTACATGGTCTTGCGTATCGCCCCCGCCATGCGGGGCACCTTTTTGAGCGAGATCGTGACGGTATTCGGCGCGTTCGCCTTTCTTGCCGCGGCGACCCTCGCGGTTGGGCAAAGCAACGGAAAAAAGGTGCTGGCCTACTCGACGATCAGCAATCTCGGGCTGATATTTGCCTGCGCAGGATTAAACACAGCCGAGGCGCTCACCGCGGCCGTCATGCTGATCCTTTTCCACGCGATCGTGAAGGCGCTCCTGTTTCTTTGTGTGGGCGCAATCGAGCAGAGGATCGCAAGCCGCGACATAGAGGACATGCGCGGTCTCTATGCCACGATGCCCGTCACCGCCCTCATTACGGTACTGGGTGTCGTGATGGTGATCATGCCCCCCTTCGGTCTTTTGCTGGGCAAATGGATGGCCATCGAATCGGCGTCGGGAAACCTCCAGGCGATCGTGATGGCGGCAACGGGGAGCGCGCTCACCGTGATGTACTGGGCGCGGTGGGCGGGAACGCTCATGAGCGACCCTTTTGCGGGCCGCTTCACCCCGGAGCGCCAGCCGCTTCTTACCTGGGGAGCCCTGGGGGTTTTGAGCGCCGGGGGCTGCATTCTGAGCGTCGCCGCCCCGTGGCTCTACAGGAAACTGTTTCCCGGCATAATCGGCGCGGTCTACGGGGCGCCCTACGGCGTCCATGTTGGTATCCTGGAAAACGCTCGGGGAGTGTTTCCCGTCGTGCCGCTCGCCGTGGTTGCGGCGGCGGGGGTTGCCGTATCGATACTGGCTCTCATACGGGCCTCGCGCGCACGCATCGTAAAGCCCTACCTGAGCGGTCTCCAAGCCGATGCGCCGGGACTTTTCACCGGACCGATGAACCGGCCGGTGAAGGCGGAAGCCGGCAACTATTACCTCTCGTCACTTTTTGGCGAAAAGAGGCTCACCGCCTGGATCAATTTTGCAGCATTTTCGCTTCTGGGGCTGCTGCTCGGGAGCGCGCTATGACAGAGACCGCTCTCATCGTTTCGGCAGCTCTTTTGGGCGCGCCTCTGGCCGGGGGTCTGCTCACCGGGCTCGACCGGGTCCTCACCGCACGCCTCCAGGCCCGTGTCGGGCCGCCCGTGATACAGCCGTTCTACGACGTTATAAAGCTGCTCGCCAAGGAACAGATTGCGGTAAACATCTGGCAGGCCTTTTGCGCCTACGCCTATCTGAGCGCATCGATCATAGCGGTCGTGCTGTTTTTTCTTCGAACGGACCTTCTGCTGGTTCTTTTCACCCAAGCGGTCGGAGCCGTCTTCCTGGTGGTGGGCGCCCTTTCTTCGACCTCCCCCTATTCGCAGGTGGGCGCCCACCGCGAACTGCTCCAGGTCCTTTCCTACGAGCCGCTGCTGGTGCTCGTGGCGGTCGGGATTTACCTTACGACGGGGAGTTTCCGGATAAGCGCGGTTTTCACCCACAGCACGCCTCTTTTGTTCAAACTCCCCCTGCTGTTCGCAGCCCTGGGCTATGTTCTTGCCATCAAGCTGCGAAAGTCCCCCTTCGATCTTTCGACCTCCCACCACGCGCACCAGGAGATCGTAAAAGGGCTTCTCACCGACTACTCGGGATCTTTTCTGGCCTTTATCGAAATAGGCCACTGGTTCGACGTGGTGCTGCTGCTCGGAATCTGCTCTCTTTTCTGGGCAACCGGCTGGGGAGGGGCGGTGGTTGTGGTGGCGGGCGCCTACCTGGCGCAGATAGTGGCCGACAATGCGACGGCCCGCATGAACTGGCGCTGGATGCTCGGATATGTGTGGGCTATGGGGCTGGGTCTATGCATTGTGAACCTGGTCTGGGTCTACAAGGGGTGAGAGAAAATGTTGGAACCGCTGATACGCAGAACGCTCGTCAAGTCGCCCTGGCTTCTGCACTACGACTGCAGCAGTTGCAACGGCTGCGATATCGAGGTTCTCGCCTGCCTTACCCCCATCTATGACCTCGAGCGTTTCGGCATCGTAAACGTCGGAAACCCCTTCCATGCGGATATCCTGCTGGTGACCGGGGCCGCCAACCACAGGAACGGCAAGGTGCTGCGCAACCTCTTCGCCCAGATGGCCGATCCGAAAGTGGTCATCGCCATCGGTTCGTGCGCCTTGTCTGGAGGGGTTTTCCGCGACGCATACAACGTGGCGGGCGGGGTGGACAGGGTGATCCCCGTGGATGTCTACGTTCCGGGGTGTGCGGCAAAACCCGAGGCCATAATCGACGGGGTGGTGCTGGGGCTGGAAAAATTTACCGGGAAGCTCCGGGGGAGCCAATCATGACAGGCGAAGTCGTTTCGATAAGCCCGGACCAGGTGGTCGGGGCATGCGCCCGGAAGAAGGCCGAAGGGCACAGGCTGGTCACCATGACCTGCACGGCGCCGGAAGAAAACGCAGTGGAGATCCTGTATCATTTCGACAGGGATCTGGAGCTTTCGCACCTGCGGCTCCGCGTGGCGCGGGGAATTCCCCTACCCAGCATATCGGGGGTCTATTTTGCCGCATTTCTCGTGGAAAACGAGATCCGCGACCTTTTTGGCGTGCGTTTTTCAGGGCTTGCCCCCGATTATGAGGGAACGCTCTACCTGGACCCCGAAGTTGCCGAGGCGCCCTTTATGAGCCATGCGGCGAAAGAAAGCCCGCAATAAAAGATTTAAGAGAGGAAACGCCATGGCTTTGGCCACGATACCCTTCGGCCCGCAGCACCCGGTCCTTCCCGAACCCGTCCACCTGAAGCTGAGAGTGGAGGACGAGGTGATACGGGAGGCCGTTCCCGCCCTGGGCTACGTGCACAGGGGGCTGGAGAAGCTGGCCGAAATTCGCGATATTCACCAGATGGTACAGATCGTGGAGCGGGTGTGCGGCATCTGCTCGATGATGCACGCGATGTGCTATTGTCAGTGCATCGAAACCATGCTGGGAATCGAGCCCCCCCCGAGGGCCACCTTTTTGCGGGTCATCTGGGCGGAACTGCACCGCATCCACAGCCACCTCCTGTGGCTGGGCCTCTTTGCAGACAGCTTCGGGTTCGAAAGCCTCTTCATGCAGATTTGGAAGATCCGCGAAAAAATCATGGACCTGCAGGAAGCGACGGCGGGAAACCGCGTCATCGTCTCGGTAAACATCATAGGAGGCGTGAGAAAAGACCTCGACAGGGAGCAACTCCGCTCGATCCTGACCACCCTTTCCGAGGTGCAAGAGGAAATGAAGCGACTCGACAAGCCGCTATTGGATGACTACACGGTAAAAAAGAGAACTCGGGAAAAAGGCGTTCTTTCCGCTGCCCGGGCGCAGGAGTTGGGGTGCGTGGGACCGACCCTTCGGGGGAGCGGTGTAGCGCAGGACATGCGCCTTGGCGGCTACGCAGCCTACCGGCAGCTTTCCTTCGAGCCGGTCCTGGAACGGGAGGGGGATTGCCATGCGCGCTGCAAGGTGCGCTACCGCGAGGTTTTCCAGAGTATAGATCTTATTCGCGAGGCCATAGGAAACCTTCCCGAAGGTGAGATCAGCGCCCCGGCCAAAGGGCGGCCCGAAGGCGAGTCCACCGCCCGGGTGGAACAGCCAAGAGGCGAGGTGTTCTACTACGTACGGGCCGACGGCGGAAAATACCTGCAAAGAGTGCGCATCAGAACGCCCACTTTCGCCAACCTGCCGGCCCTGATGACGATGCTCCCCGGCATGTATCTTTCCGATGTGCCGGTGATCGTGCTCTCGATCGACCCGTGCATAAGCTGCACCGAGCGCTGAAAGATAGAGGCGGAAGGCGAAGAGCGAGAGGCAAAAGAGCGGGGGCTTTCGCCCCCTGCACCCCAACGCCGCTGCGCGGCTCTGGAGCAGAGACAATGTTCACCATGACGCCCGTTCTAGTGAGAAACTTCTTCTCGAAGCGAGCCACCAGGAGATACCCGAAGGTTTCGAGGCACCCCTTTGAAAAGGGACGGGGAGCGATCGGTAACGATATCGCACGGTGCACGTTCTGCGGCATTTGCGCCGCCAAATGCCCTTCCCGGTGCATCGCGGTGGATAAAAAGAAGGCGGCATGGCAGTGGGACCCTTTCGCCTGCGTCTATTGCGGCGTGTGCGTCGATTCGTGCAAAAGCGGGTCCCTCGGGCAGGACAACTCGTACCGCAGGCCGGCTGTCGTCAGGGAACTCATCTTGTTGAAAGGAAGCCAAGACCATGGAAAAGAAGCTTCTCATCACAGTCAGTGACGAAATCAGCCACCTTCACGGGGTGCGGTTCGTCGGCTCGTTTTTCAGAAATAAAGCGGCCGTGAGCGCAACACTTTTCTATGTCGCCCCTCACGCCAGTATTGCCGGAACCGATCGGCCTAGACCCGTCGAGCTTGACCGGAAAGCGGCCGAGACATGCCGGGCGAAGGCGCAACACGCGCTCGATGCCTCCCGGCAAATCCTTTGCGACAGCGGGTTTGCCCCTCAAAACGTCAATACCAAATTCATCCTGAGGCAATTCGGAACGGTCAAGGACATCATTCGAGAGGCAAAATCGGGACAATACGATGCGGTCATTTTGGGACGGCGCGGCTATATGATTTTCGAATCCGCTCTTGCAACGAGTGTCACCAGGCAAATTCTTGATATGGAGATAGGTTTTCCTCTTTGGGTCTGCAGGCGCCCGGAGGAAAACCGCAGAAACGTGCTTCTTTGCCTCGACGGCTCCGAAGCGAGCCTGCGTATGGTCGATCACGCCGGGTTCATCCTGAAAGACGAAAACGAGCACGCCATAACCCTTCTGCACGTCGATACGGGGGAAGGGCAAAACACGGAAGCCATTATGAGGGAGGCCCGAAAGACTCTTCTCGACAACTGGGTTTCCGATGGGAGGGTTACCAGCCTCGTAGTGGCCCGCGGAATCACGGAAGTGGCGAAAACCATCCTGGAAGAGACTCAAGCCAAGGGCTATGCGGCAGTCGGGGTGGGAAGAGCGGGCATGAAAAAAGGGCTTTTAAAAGAATGGCTTCTCGGCTCAAGAACGATGAAACTCGTCGAATCCATCGAAAAAGCGGCCCTGTGGGTGAGTCGTTAACCGCAGGATGAGCACCGATCCTCCTTTTTCGAGGCTTTGAGGTCTTCCCGGACAAGAGGTTCACTGTCTGCTCCAGGTTGAATGCCGCCGGAGCCCCCCGGGTTCGGGACAATCGACAACTTTTTCCGCAAGGACCGCCGCCTGCGGCGCAGCCTCAGATGCGGCGCCCACCAGTTCCAATGGCCAAGCAGCCGCATCGTTGCCGGTACGAGCAGACAGCGCACAATCGTTGCGTCCACCACAATGCTGATGCCCATCCCGATGCCCATGGCCTTCACCACCGTCATGTTCGCAAAGCCGAAGGCAAACAGCACAAGAGCCATTATGGCCGCAGCCCCGGTAATCATGCGGCCGGTGCGTTCGAGAGCTCGCGCCACCGCCCGGGTGTTGTCGCCTGTCTTTTCGTACTCGTAATGCACCCTGTTTAACAGCAGCACCTCGTAGTCCATCGAAAGACCAAAGAGGATGCAAAACATGATGATCGGGACCATCGGTGCGATGGGGCCCGGCGTAAAGTGCAGGGCTGAGGCCAGATGTCCGTATTGAAAAAGCCAGACGAGCGCCCCGTAGGATGCGGTGATGGAGAGCAGATTCATCAGCACGGCCTTTAGCGGGAGCAGCACGGAGCGAAGGAGCAGGAAGAGGACAAAATAGGTGATAAGAACGATGATCCCGATTACCCGTGGCGTATTGGCCTGGATGGCATGAATGAAGTCGAGCTGGAAGGCGGTTTCCCCCGTAACCAGAAGCTCGCCCCCCACGGGAGGATGCGAAGCGCGGATGGTGCGGACAAGGTCGAACGCCTTCGCACTGTTCGCCGGCAGGGACGTTTCGGCGACGAGCATGACGATATCCCTGCCAACCATCTTCTTGAGAGCGAGGTGGATGCCTTCCGGGAGCGGGGGCATGGGCGGAGTGAGCATCTGAACATATTCCCAGCGGGTAATGGAGGGAGAAAGATCGACGATGCTCTTCACGCCCTCTACCCCGGGCAGCTTTGCCATCCAGCGGCTAAAAGCGTAGAGGTGGTTTACGTTGTCTACGGTAAGCGGAGTAAAACCCTTTGGAAAACGAACGATCACCACAATGGGGTTGGTGTCCAGTTTCGGGAAGCCCTCTCGCACCAGTTCCATGCCACGGTGCGACTCGACGGTTGGGGAAAGTCCGGCGGCGGAATCGAAGCCGAGGCGGATATGCAAAAACGGCAGGCCGAGCAGGACGAGCAGGAGTGCGGAGGGCGCAATGACCTTCCAGGGGTGGGCCATCACCAGGTTGGCCAGGGGCTGCCAGAAGCCGGCGCCGCGATCGGCTTTTTTCGCCAGAAACGGCAGGCTCAACGAATCGACCCGCGGACCCAGAATGGCGAGAAGGGCCGGGAGAAAGGTCATCGAATAGACGACGGCCAGAGTCACCACAATGGCGCCCGCAAGCCCGATGGAGCCGAGATTGCCCAGCCGTAGAAACAGGATGCCGAACAAACCGACGGCTACCGTACCTCCCGAGAAAAGAACCGCGCGCCCGGTGGTCGCAAGTGTCGTGGCCAGGGCCTCGGCGACGGGACGTCGGTGCACTTCTTCGCGAAACCGACTGAGGAGAAAGAGCGAGTAATCGATCGCTACGCCCAGCCCGACCATGACGACGATATTTTGGGCGAATACCATTACGGGGGTGACGCGGGCCAAAGCCAGCATGCCGGCGATGCCCGAGGTGACCGCGAGAAGGCCTGCGGCAAGAGGCAGTGCGGCTCCCGGAACAGAGCCGAACACAAACAGCAGCAGAAGCGCTACGAAGGGAAGCACCCTGATTTCGGCGCTTCTTGCGTCTATTTCCGCCTGGCGCGTGATATCGTGATTGAGCACTATCGGACCGAAAGCCGCTATCTCCAGTGCGGGGGAATGCACCTTGGCGCGCAGTCCGGGATAGATCTGCATCGCGAGCTCTGTCTCGCCCGCGGAACGATTCTTTATCTTCACGGTAACGACCGTAGCGTGCCCGTCCTGAGAGATGAGCAGCGGGCGAATCTCGCTCCCCTTATAAGCGGTGTCGACGGAGGCGACCAGCGGATCTTTGCGGAGAGGGGCGATCGCCCGTTCTACTGCAGCCTTGAAAGCCGGATCGGAGGCTTTAAGAGTCGGGCTTCGAAAGACCAGGCCAAAGGAAGGGCGCGAGGGCAGCAACTGTTCTTTCATGAGTTGGAGGGCCCGGGCGGACTGGCTGCCCGTCGGATTCATAACCGATTCGAGATGCCCCCCCCGCATTGTCAGCCAGACGGAAGGCAAAAGGGATAGCAGAGAAATGATCGCAATCCACCACCGGAACCGGTAAACAAAGCGTCCCCAGGATGACAACATGAGTGGGTGCTCCCTTCCACAAGTCGGCGCCACAAGAAAACGGGTCGAACTCCATTTGCGCACTGCGAGGATTTTCCAGTAATCTTAACCGGGAATCATCTGCTGGAAAGCCCCCCCGGGATCGAACCGTTTTCCAGACGCGCCGGCGCCCCGGATTGGGCCAATCGCCTAACCGGGACGCTCGACCTTCTGGCGAAGCATTACGAGCAGGGACTCAAATGACTGGCTGGCCAGAATGGAAGTTATCTGAGCCCGGTAGTTGTCATCATAGCTTACCCCCTGAACGACTACGTCGTATACTTTCCAGTATCCCCCTTCCTTGTACATCCTGTAGTTGATGGGAATGTTGCCGCCCTCGGTCAGAAAATGCGTCTTGACGACCGCCAGGTCGCCATTGACCTGTTGGGAGTCGTAGGTGATCGGTTGATTGTGATAATGCTGCATCCGGTCCAGGTAAGTATTGAAAAGAAGCTTTTTGAAAAGGGAAGCAAATTCCTGCCTGTTCCGGGGGGAGAGCTGGTTCCAGGTAGTGCCCATGGACCTTTCGGCCATTTGGCCGAAGTCGAAATAGGTGCTCACGACATTGAGAATCTCGCTCTCTCTTTGTCGCAGAGGGAGCCCTCGGCCGCTTCTTGACTGGCGCAGGATGGAGAGCACCTTGTCCGTACCGTTTTTTATGACTCCCATCGGGTTCGCATCTTCGGCCCGGGTCAGGCGTGGGAACACGAGCAGCGCCAAAAGGACCAGTAATCCCATGAAAAACCGATTGTTTTTCGAATCCGGCGACATTGTCTGTTCTCCAGTGGCCGAGACTTTCCCGGCCGTATTGTAGCGCTCTACATACAACTCAGCAGCAAGATAATCACTCTTCCGGGTAAAAGGAAAGAGCCCGGGGTTCTTTGAGGGGGTCTTAGCTTGTGGGCAGGGCGCCTGCGGTGTTTTCACTCGCAGGCGTAGGCGGGCAAACCGATGATGAATTTCGAACCTTCCCCGGGCACGCTCTCGGCCGTTATGCGCCAGCCATGCCGCTCAATAATTTTTTTGCAGATGGCAAGGCCCATGCCTGTTCCGGCATAGCGGCTCTCTTTTCCATGAAGCCTTTGGAAGGGGGCAAAAATCTTATCGATATACCGGTTTTCGAAACCGATGCCGTTGTCTTTCACTATGATTTCGAGTTTGCCGTCGTCCCGGACGGCCTCAATCTCTATGAGAGGCTGCTTCTGCTCCCTGTAAAACTTGAGTGCGTTTCCAATGAGATTTTGGAAAACCTGCCTCATCTGGACAGGATCGGCTTTGACAATCGGCAGGGTTGCACTCCGCACTTCGGCGCCGACCATTTCTATCCTGATCTCCAGATCGGAGAGAACCTCGCTCACAATTTCGTTTAGATCGATCCTGGTGAAGGGGTTGGCTTGCGTGGTCACCCGCGAGTATTCCAGGAGCCCGGTGAGAAGCGATTGCATGCGCCGGGTCGCAGCAAGCATACGGTCGAGATATTCATTTCCTGTCTCTCCCAGGGCGGCTTCGGATCTCTTTTTGAGCATGTCGCCAAAGGAGATGACCTTCCGCAGCGGCTCCTGCAGATCGTGTGAGGCAATCGAAGCAAAGTCCTGGAGCGCCTGGTTGCTCTGTCTGAGCTTTTCCATGGTCGCATTGAGTTCGGCCTCCGCTCGCCTCCGATCCGTAATGTCTATGTCCATCTCCAAAATCATCGGGGACCCGTCGACGTCGGTAAACGGGAAATCCCAGGCATCGATCACGCTGCCGTCGGGCGCAGTTAGCTCCCAGTGGTGAGGCGCTCCGGTTTGGAGCACGGTGTAGGTTTGGCAAAAATCGCACGGTTCCGATTTTCCGAAGCGGTATTCATAACAATGCCTGCTTCGAGAAACGCCGAATTTTTCGCGAAAACTACGGTTGGCAAAGGCGACATGATAATCGGATGTGAGCAGGCAGATCATCGCGGGCAGGGTTTCCAGAACATCGAACAGGCGCTTTCGTTCGGTCTGCACCACTTGATTGGCTTTTCTCAGTTCCGCGGTGCGCTCTTGGACGCGCAAGTCCAACTCATCGTGGGATGTGCGGATTTCTTCCTCCATCCGCCTGCGTTCCGTGATATCGGTATTGGTCCCGCACCATTGAACCACGTTCCCGTTGACATCCCGCACCGGCTCGACGCGGGTCAGAAACTGGCGAAAGTCTCCATCGGCTCCGCGCAGCGGGAAGACCATATCGAAGGGCTTTCCGGTGGCCAGGGATTCTTTCCAGCGGGCAATGACCTCGGGCAGAACGGAAGGGTCATGGATGCTTCGCCATCCCCAGCCCTCCACCTGCTCGGGGCTCGCGCCCGTGTATTCGTACCAGCGGCGGTTGTACCAGACAATGGATCCATCCGCATCGGCAATCCAGGCCAGTTGCGGAATGGAGTCGGCCAGCACTCGGAAGCGCTCCTCGCTCTCGCGCATGGTCTCTTCGCTTCTCGATCTGGCAAGGGCTACGGCAAGGTAGCCCGCGAGCCTCTCCCACTGTGCGATAAGCTCGGGGGAAAACATTCCCTCGCGCCTGTCGTTCAACTGCAGGATGCCGAAGCGCTCCGACCCGATGTTAAGGGGTATCAGGGCAACCGATTCATACCCGGCAGCATTGCACTGATGACGGGCATCAGCTACGGTGCCAAGTAGTCCTGTCGTACAATTTGTCCAAAAGCTTCCACCCGCAGAAAAAAAAGGGCTCGACGGATCGATCCGTTCCAGGATGACCCTTCCGCACATGCACTCAAGAAAAGGATATCCCGCGCCGTTTCGAACCACAGTGCCCGAAGAATCCCTCGTGCACAGGCTGTTTTCCCTGCGGACAAACTCCTCGGGAAAACCCAGCGCTTCGGCATAGGGGAAGTCCTCCCCCTGCTTCAACCGTATGGCTGCGGCCTCACAGCCCGACTGGTTGCGAAAAAAGGCGGCGGAAGCCCTCGCGAGCTCGACCGTCCCCGGGTTGTCGTTAATGATCTTGAGCAGTTCTATCGTGACATCACGCTCGCGCTCCATACGCTTTCGCCCGGAAATGTCCCGCGCAATCGTCGAGGCCGCGGCGATGTTTCCCCAGCTGTCCCGTATCGGATATACGGAAAGGGAGACATCGAGAAGTTCTCCACTTTTTTTCCTGCAGACGGCTTCAAGGTTCTCAACGACCTCCGCGCACCGAATCTTCTCCAGAATATCGGGAACTTGAGGCGCAGCCTCGGCAGGAAACAGCATGGAGACCGGCTGGGAGAGAATCTCTGCGGCGCCATACCCGAAGATGGTCTCTGCGGCGCGGTTCCACGAGACGATTTTCCCCTCCAAAGTCTTGCCGATAACGGCGTCGTTTGAAAATTCCAGGATCGCGGCCAGCCGGGCCGCGTTTTCCTCGGCCCGCTCGCGTTCGGCGAGAAACCTCGAGCGTCCCTCCGCCCTTTCTGCGCGCACCTGTGCGCGAAAGGCCGCCTCAGCGAGCCAGGAAATCAAAGCGCCGGCAGCGAGGAAAACGAGTATGCCAATGAGGTCGGGGGTATTCTTGGTCGCAAAGCGGCCGACGGGCTCGGCCCAGAAATAGTCGGCAAGGGCGGCCGAGACCACAGCGGCCAATAGTCCCGGGAGAAAGCCCCCATAGAGAGCGGCCAGCGTCACGGCGGGAAAGAAGGTAATAAAGGCGGCGCGCAGTCCCAGTACCCCGAGAAACTGCCACCGGATAAGGGCGGCAAAAACAGCGAGCAAGACGGCCGCAACACAGCGCAGCCAGAAAGGACGGTTGCGTCGATCCCAGACCATGGGGTTTTCCTTAAGAGTCACACAGGGAAAATAGAAAGAAAAAGGGAAAAAGTAAAAAGGAAAAATGAGATGAGGAAAATTTCCGGTGGCTTTCGGGTGTTAGAAAGGAGCTTCAGGAACTACTTTACTAGGAGATCGATTTCCCTTTCGCTCCCGGGGAGACGGGGGCGGACCGATTTTTTGGCATTTTTGTTGCAAACATAGGTTCCAGACCACTCCCGCCAAGAGGCCTCGACGGGTCCCGGGCAAAAGAGGGGAACCA
Organism: Deltaproteobacteria bacterium; assembly: GCA_021813685.1. Taxonomy (GTDB): domain Bacteria; phylum Desulfobacterota; class Syntrophobacteria; order Syntrophobacterales; family Syntrophobacteraceae; genus SbD1. Next base: position 63,206 of record JAKAJS010000102.1, read on the forward strand.
ACCATGCAGGAGACCATCAGGATCGTTGTCGCCGAGGACCACCCCATCCTTCGGGAAGGGCTCAAGATGCTTTTGTCCACCAACCCCTCGCTCAAGGTGGTTGGCGAGGCCCAGCATGGCCTGGAGGCGGTGCAGTCCGTCAAGTCGCTACAGCCCGATCTGATTCTCATGGACCTTTCCATGCCGGTGCTCGACGGCGTGGGGGCAATCAAGAAAATAAAGAAGATCAACCCCTCGATAAAAATCCTTGTGCTGACGGTTCACAAGACCGAAGAGCACATCGTAAATGCCCTTGCCAGCGGCGCCGACGGCTATGTCTTAAAGGACGCCACGCGCAGCGAACTGATGCTGGCCATACAGGACGTTTTTGCCGGCCGCGGCTACATAAGCCCGGCTATCCCGCAGAAGGTGGTCGAAGGCTATCCGGAAGGCAAAAGCCTCCAATCCTATACGCCCCTGGAGGGTCTTACCGCGCGCGAGCGCGAAGTTCTCAAAATGATCGCCAAAGGACACAAAAACAAGGAAATTGCCGATTCCCTCGCCATAAGCATCAAAACGGTGGAAAAGCATCGTGCCAACCTGATGAAGAAACTCGACCTGCACAGCGCTTCCTCGATTACGGTCTTCGCCATGGAAAAAGGGCTGACGCGCGAGAGCGACAGTGCCGAAGAAAGCCCCTGACGGAGTCCCGGATTGCGGGACCCGAAGCAGCCGCAGTTTTTTCCCCTCGCTTCGAACTTAAAAAATGCTTGCAACTCTATGGGAAAATGTGATTTTGTCCACTAACTCGTATCCATCCGGAAACCCGACCTAAGGCGCGGCTGGACCGGATCCCCCCTTTTTCAAAGGGGGACGTGGGTTCTTACATCCAGATGTCCCAACACACGGTGAAGGGAGAAGGCCACCATGACTCAGATGCAAAACAATGTTTTTTTCGATGTCCTCACCCCGGTACTTTTTCTTGGCCGCAGCGCTTCGATCTACCCGGACAAAACCGCCGTCGTCTATGAGGACAAGCGGTATACCTACCAGCAGTTCTACAACCGGGTAAACCGCCTGGCGAGCGCCCTTGGAAAGATCGGTGTGGCCAGGGGCGACAAGGTTGCCTTCATCTGCCCCAACACCCCCCCGATGCTGGAGGCGCACTATGCGGTGCCCATGATCGGTGCGGCGCTTGTAAGCGTAAACATCCGGCTCTCTTCCCGGGAGGTGGCCTATATAATCAATCACTCGGATGCAAAAGTCCTGTTCGTGGACAACGAATTTGCAAATCTCGTCCAACCGGTGATGAGCCAGCTCGCCAATATCCAGACGGTGGTAAACATCTGCGATGCGAGCTCCGAGAGGCCGTTTGGGGGCATGGACTATGAAGAGTTTTTGCAGACCGGCTCCGAAGAGCCCATCGCAGCCGATGTGGACGACGAATACCAGGTCGCCACGATCAACTACACGAGCGGCACGACGGGGCTGCCCAAGGGCGTCATGTACCACCATCGCGGAGCATACCTCAACGCCATCGGAGAGGCGGTCGAATTCAGCCTCACGTCGCAATCGACCTATCTGTGGACGCTCCCCATGTTCCATTGCAACGGATGGTGCTACACCTGGGCAGTCACCGCCATGGGGGCGACCCACGTGTGTCTTCGCAAGGTCGTTCCGGAGGAAATCTATCGCCTGATCGAACGGGAGAGCGTTTCCCACCTGTGCGCCGCACCCACCGTGTTGATCGGCATGGCCAACTATCCCGGGGCCAAAGAGGTGCGGTTCAAACGGCAGCTCCAGGTGATAACCGCCGGAGCCCCGCCCGCGCCCGCGGTAATCAGGAACATGGAGGAACTGGGGGTAAACGTCACGCAGGTTTACGGCCTCACCGAAGTCTACGGCCCGCACAGCATCTGTGAGTGGCAGACGAAATGGGACGGCCTCTCAATCGAGGAAAAGGCGCAGATAAAGGCGCGCCAGGGCGTACCCTATGTCACCACCATGTACATGGATGTGTTCGACCCGGTAAGCATGAAACCGGTCCCGCGGGACGGAAAGACGGTGGGAGAAATCGTCATGCGGGGCAACAATGTCATGCTCGGCTACTACAAAGACCCCAAGGCAACCGCAGAGGCATTCGCAGGCGGGTGGTTTCACAGCGGAGACCTTGCCGTAATCCACCCGGACAACTACGTTCAGATCATGGACAGGAAGAAGGACATCATCATCAGCGGCGGGGAAAACATTTCCACCGTCGAGGTGGAAAACGTCATTTTCCAGCATCCCGACGTCCTGGAAGTGGCCGTGGTGTCGACCCCGGACGACAAATGGGGCGAGGCGCCCAAGGCCTTTGTAGTGGTAAAGCCGGGAAGGACCGTTACGGAAAAGGACATCATAGACCACTGCAAGGAAAATCTCGCCCGCTTCAAGGCCCCCAAATCGGTGGAATTCGGGGAACTGCCCAAAACGGCCACCGGCAAGATCCAGAAGTTCAAGCTGCGTGACAAAGAGTGGGAAGGCCGGGAGCGAAAAGTTAACTGAGCGGGAGGCGAAGGGAAAAGCGCGGGGGCTTTCGCCCCCTGCACCCCCACGCCGCTGCGCGGCTCAGTTGGCGGCGTGCGGAAGCGGAGAGGGTATGAGTGAAAAGCAAATAGAAGAAATTCGTCTGCGGATTTCAGACGAACTGAAAACGCTCCTGGAAAAAAGGCATATCCTCGAAGAAGATATCCGGCAGGTGATCGACTATGCCGAGAGGAGCGGAGTGAGGCTTTTAAACCGTCAGAGCGGGCATCTGCTGGCTCATTTCAGGCCGGAAACCGTTACCTTCTGGGTTGAATACGGAGCCGAGGGCGGTGAATTTATCATCTACAATGCGTACAGCCACAGGATGGAAGTGATCTAAATCCCCGGGGAGAACCAAAAGGCCGTGGAAGACGACTGGATTTGCACGAAGTGCTCGCTTTCCCTCGAAGTGGGAAAGGTAAACATCGGTTACCTCGGGGAGTTTTTTCCCGTGGATCTGCCCAGGTGCCCCGGGTGCGGGCAAACGCTCATAACCGCCGAACTCGCCATGGGGAAAATGGCCGAGGTGGAAAAGCTTCTGGAAGACAAGTAATACGGATTTGCCAAATGAGCCGCGTAGCGGCGTGGAGGTGCGGGGGCGAAAGCCCCCGCGCTTTTGATGCCTTTTAAAACCTGGCCAGCCAGAAGCGTTTTCGAAAATCCTCCACCACCTCTTCGAGCGGCTTCGAGGCATCGAGGAGAATAAACCTCTCCGGCTCCTTCCGGGCGAGCGCGAGGTAGCCGCTGCGCACCTTGCGGTGAAAGGCTTCCTCTTCGAGTTCGATCCTGTCCCGGTCCGTCCCTTCCCTTCCCCCAAGGCGGGACATGGCCAAAGCGACCTCACAGTCGAGAAGGATCGTTTTGTCGGGCCACAGCCCCCCGGTCGCCCAGCGCTGGATCATCTCGAGCCTCTCCGGATCGAAGCCGCGCCCGAATCCCTGGTAGGCAAAGGTAGCGTCGACAAACCGGTCGGCAAGGACCCACTCGCCTCTTTCCAAGGCCGGCACGATGACCTGCCAGGTGAGCTGCGCCCGGCTCGCGCTGTAGAGCAGCACCTCGGTCCGGCCGGTCATATCCGAAGACGCCGGATCGAGCAGGATTTGGCGGATTTTCTCACCGATTGTCGTTCCGCCGGGCTCGCGCACTCTGACGTAGGGGATGCGCGCCTCCTTGAGCCAGTCGGCCAGCCGGTCCATGAGGGTGCTCTTGCCGCAGCCGTCGATCCCTTCGAAACTTACGAATTTTGCCTTTTGCGGATCATTCATGGACAAAGGCTCTATATCCGGATGGAACGGTTGTCATCTTCGGTTTTAGTGTCCTCATTGTAATTGTTGCTCTGCCGTTCGAAGTTGATCCTGTTTTTGGCGATATAGATTTTTTTCAGTTCCTGGAAATCGAGGGCGAAAACGGCGCAGATGCGGGAAACCACATCCCACAGGTCCAAAATGGCGCTTTTGGCCCTCTCCGGTTTAAACCCTCCGCCCTTGGCCCACCATTTCCATTTGAGGCTGGACTGCAGATCGTCGAGGCCGAGAAAGGCGCGCAAAGCGCACGCCTCGAACGACTCCCCGTTGGCATCGAACCTAAACGGCGGGATCTCCCCGGGTTCTACGCCGACGATCTGGGAAAGGCTCACCAGGAAATGAAGCATATCGACGATTTCGACCTTGCCGTTCTGCGTCGAAAGACCATGGTCGCGAACTTCCCGGACGAGTTCTGCCAGTTCTGCGGAAAGCGCCTTGCGGTAGTTTTCGATCCAGACAAGCTTTTGTTCCGGATCGTTCATTGTCGCCACAAAATCTTTCCCGGCATTTGCCAGCGTGTGGATATTGAGTTCCCATTGAAGAGAAAATATGTCCCGCATCCCTTCGTGTTTCCCCCCGTTTGTATCAGCACCTGAGCCCCAGGCCTTCGAAATAGGTTCGTACCTCTTTTGCGAGAAGCCGTATGCGAGGATGGGCCTGGGCCGAGTCTCGAAGTCTGATGAAATGTTTCCAGCCGCTCCACCTGCCGCTCGCAAAGAGCTCGCTTTTTAAAAGATTTGGCAGAATATCCCGTGCGATCTCGGGCCGCAAGCCGCGCGCCAGGTCCTCGCCGTACCACTCAAAGAGCAGTTCTGCGCGCTCGAGCCATTTGGAGGCAAGCGGGTCCTGCGGCGCAAGCTCGCCTGTTGCGTCGTCATAGGCCCCGTTCAACTCCTCGGGCAGGATGAGCACCATCCCTTTGTTTCCGTAGTTTACGTACCGGGTGCTTTCCTGGGTAAAAGAAAAGACGCGGTGCCGCACCACCTCGTGCGTTATACCGCGATCGCAGACAAACCTGAAGACAAAGACGGGAAGATCCAAAGAGGGGCTGGTTTTAAGCAGCTCCAGCTGCTCGTCTTCGCTGACGAGCGAGATCCGGAACGACGCTTCCCGGGGCTCCCGCCCCGAAGCCTCGGGGAAAATGGCCGGAAAGAAACGCCCAAGGCCCTGGAGTAAAAAATCGTGCATCTCGGCGCGCTCTTTCAGATGGTCGAGCGTTTCGACCCACGCGCGGAAATTTCCAGCCAGTAAAAAGCCGTTTCCGGAATCGAGCGGATAGAGACGGTGGAACCCGAGCCTTTCGCGCAGCGCTTCGAGCATCACATCCAGGGAGATCGAGGCGGATTGCGCACTCTGCGGCGTAGCGGGGTCTTTTTCCACCCGCAACACGATGTTACTGTGTTCGAGCACCGAGAGGTGGCCGTGCGATTTGAGCATGAGCACGAATTTTTTGGCCGAATCCCCGGTTATCTTGTCCTCGGACTTATAGGCCGTCCTGCCGCACAACTCGACAAGACGCAAAGCGCGGCCTTCCTCGGAAGGCGCCAGACCACAGGCGGTGACAGAGCTTTTGACAAACCGGACAGACATTGCCCCCCCTTTCCCTTGCTCAGTCCATGTGTTCGATGATCGCCCGGCCGAACCGGGAGCATCCGACTTCCTTGGCCCCCTGCATCTGGCGGGCGAGATCGTAGGTTACTATCCCCTCCCCTATGGTACGCTCCATGGCCTGCTGAATGAGGGTTGCCGCCTCCGCCCAGCCAAGGTGATCGAGCATCATCACGCCGGAGAGAATGAGCGAGCCCGGGTTGATCTTATCGAGACCGGCGTATTTGGGGGCCGTTCCGTGGGTGGCCTCGAAGACCGCGGCCTCATCGCCCACGTTTGCCCCGGGCGCCATTCCCAACCCGCCCACCTGCGCTGCGAGCGCATCGGAGAGGTAGTCGCCGTTCAAATTGGGCGTAGCGATCACGCTGTATTCTTCCGGACGGAGCAGCACCTGTTGAAACATCGAGTCGGCGATGCGCTCCTTTATCACCACTTTACCTTCCGGGCTTTTTCCTTCCTGCAGATCGGATTCGGCAACGGTGCGGTCTGCAAACTCGTCCCGCGCCAGTTCAAATCCCCATTTGCGAAAGGCCCCTTCGGTATATTTCATGATGTTTCCCTTGTGGACCAGGGTGACGGAGGGAAGGCCGCGCTGGAGCGCATAGGCGATGGCCTGACGCACGAGTCTTTTGGTCCCCGTGGGGCTCATCGGCTTTATCCCGACGCCCGCTCTTTCGGGCAATGTGACGTTAAAATTGTCATACAGAAAATGGGCGAGCTTTTCGGCTTCCAAAGACCCCGATTCCCACTCGATCCCCGCGTAGACATCCTCGGTATTTTCCCGAAACACGACCATGTCCACTCTTTCGGGATGACGAACCGGCGAGGGAATGCCCGGGAAATAGCGTACCGGTCGGATGCAGGCATAGAGGTCCAGAACACGCCGCAGCGTGACATTGAGGCTCCTCATGCCGGTCCCCACCGGTGTCGTGAGAGGCCCCTTTATGGCGACCACGCACTTTCTGATCATGTCGATGGTCTTCATAGGCAGAGGGTGCCCCGTTTCCTCAACGGCTTTCTCACCGGCAAGAAGCTCGCCCCAGTGGATCTTCCTGCTTCCCCCGTAAGCCTTGAGGATCGCCGCATCCAACACCGGCCGGGTCGCCGCCCAGATGTCCGGCCCCGTGCCGTCGCCCTCGATGAATCCTATATTGGGATTGGGGGGAACGTTCATCGCCCCCTGCGCGTCCAGAGTAATCCATTCGCCGCCCCATCCGGTTTGTTCCATGCCCGCTTCCTTTCACTTCGTAAAAGACAAAAGCACCCATTCTCCCGCAGCATTTCGCCCGGCGGGCGCAAGTCCCAATCGCACGTATTCCGAAAGAACCCCGTCGGCCTGTTCGGCAAGGATCCCGCTCAGTGCAAGCTTTCCTCCTGCCCGCACCCGGGAGGCGATCGCTTTGGCCATCCGGATAAGAGGCCCCGATTCGATATTGGAAATCACTGCGTCGAACTGGCCTCCCTGCTCCTCGGGCTGTGCGCACAAGAGGCGAATCCTTCCCGAAAGCCCGTTTAGCAGGACGTTTTCTTTTGCCGTCTCAACAGCCTCCGGGTCGTTATCGAGGCCGACAATTTCGGTGAACCCCAACAGCGCCCCGCCAATGGCAAGAATTCCCGAACCCGTGCCGACATCCAAAAGCGAAGCCGGGGGCGAACTGCCCTTCCAGGGCAAGCTCTCGAGCCACTCGAGGCACAACCGTGTGGTCTCATGGTGCCCGGTCCCAAAGGCGCGCCCGGGATCGATTCGAATGATCAGCCGCCCCGAGTCGCGCGGCTCGGGTTCCCAGGTCGGGGTGACAAGGAATCGATGCCCCACCTGCAACGGCTTGAAATGCTCCTTCCACTTCCTGGACCAGTCCTCGTCGGGAACCCCGGAAAAGGAAATCTTTCTTGGCGCCTCGCCCGGCTGCGCCTCCACCGCTTCCACGATCCGAAGCAAACGCTCCCGATCCTCCGCAAAACGGTCCTCCCTCAGGTAGACGCGCAGCCCCCCCGGGACGAATTCCACACTCACCCCGAAGGCCTCGCAAAGCTCGGAGGCAAGTACGTCTGCCGCCTCCTCCGCGCAGCTGATGTCTATACATGTCCAATTTGCACTCACTGCATAACCCCGCTATCCGAATGTGAACAGCGGGGGTGCGGAGAGGCTCCGACCACAGTTCACTGTCCACTGCTCACTGTTCACTACCCCAAAACCGCCACGCACTTCACCTCCACCAGGACGCCCCGGGGCAGGCCTTTTACCTCCACTACGGCCCTCGCGGGCTTGTGCGCTGAGAAAAACTCTTCGTAGACCTTGTTAAACGCCGCGAATTCATTAATATCGGTCACAAAAACATCTACCGCAACTACTTTCTCAAGACCCGCGCCGGAGGCGACAAGAACCTGCTTCACATTTTCCAGCGCCTGCCGCGCCTGAGCGACAAATCCTCCGCTCACGATTTCCCCGCTCAGCGGATCGATCGGAATCTGGCCGCTCACGAAAACGAACCCATTTGCCCGAATCGCCTGTGAATACGGGCCGATAGCGGCCGGGGCCTTCTCTGTTCGTATGGTCTCCACACTCATTTTTCGTCCCCCTTCTGATGGCGTGAAAAGTGTCAGGCCGGTAACTTAAAGTAATGACATCGATTGTTCAAATCCATTTTTCACCTTATTATGGAGAGGGTCATGGTTTATCATTCATGTTGGTCCCGCCGGCGCGGGTCCGATTTGCTCAGCAAATAATACACGGGGGGAATTGATGAAACTACTCGGCGCCAAAAAGAAGTTCCTGGGATTACTTGTCTGCGTCTTGCTCGCCACGAGCGGGGCGGTGGGGGGCGTCATGCTCGACCGGACGGTCTTTGCGCAAATCTCGGGTCAGCAGGTCTCACGCCACGAACTCGATTACAACCTCATCAACCAGGCGTGGAGAATCATCGATGAAAAATACGTGGATAGAAAAGCCGTTCAGTCCACCAAGCTCACCTACGGGGCGATCAGCGGGATGGTGAACGCCCTGGGAGATACCGGGCACAGCACGTTTCTCAACCCCCAGATGGTCAAAATCGAGTCCCATTACCTCGAGGGCAACTTCAGCGGCATCGGCGCCCAGATCCAGATCAAAGACGGCCATGTCGTAATACTGGCCCCGCTCGACGGCTCTCCGGCACAACACGCAGGTCTTAAAACCGGAGACATCATTATGAAAGTGGACGGAAAGGACATCACGGGGCTGCCGCTCGAGCAGGTCGTCTCGCGCATTGCGGGTAAAGCCGGCACTTCTGTCGTATTGACCATCCTCACCCCCAAAACAAGCCGCACGCGGGACGTAACGATCGTACGAGCCAAGATTACGGTTCAAAATGTGCGATGGGCGTGGATACCGGGAACCAGAATCGCCGATCTTCGCATTGCGGGCTTTAGCGAGGGGGTCACAAAGGATGTCCGAAAAGCCTTGAGGCAGATCGAAAAGGGCGGGGCGACAGGACTGATCCTCGACATGCGCGACAACCCCGGAGGCGTATTCACCGAGGCGATCGCCACTGCCAGCCAGTTTCTGAGCAGCGGCACCGTAGTGCTTCAAAAGAACAGCAAGGGCGATATCAAACAGATCCCCGTCCAACCGGGTGGCATTGCCACAACCATCCCCATGGTCGTACTCATCAACCAGGGAACCGCCAGCGGATCCGAAATTGTCGCCGGGGCACTAAAAGACGCCAACCGGGCCACACTGGTGGGGGAAAAAACCTTCGGCACCGGCACCGTGCTCCAGGAATTCCGCCTCTCCGACGGCTCGGCCGTGCTGATCGCCATCGCCGAATGGCTCACCCCCGCCGGCCACGTCATTTGGCACAAAGGGATCCAACCCGATGTGAAAGTGAGCCTGCCGGCCGATGTCACTCCCCTTTACCCGGAAAAAGAAAAAGGCATGTCCCCGGCTCAATTCCAGGTGAGAAAAGACACTCAGCTGTTAAAGGCCGTGGAACTGCTGGAGCACAAAAGCGCCGTGCCCAGTGGAAAGTAAACGGTGAGAGCAAGGTGGCGGCGCGCCGCCGCCACCTTGCCACCCCCGGGGAGTCTAGTCGGTTAGACTCCCCTTTTTGTGCTCTCGAACCCGAAGAGCGGTAACGTCTCGATCCGCAGAGGAAAGCGGCGGGTCTAAAGATCTGGACTCGCAAACGGCACCTTTGTCTAAAAGCCTGGACCGCATCCGGAGATTTGGACGGAAAAAGGAAAGGCCAACTGAGCCTGCCCAGCCTCAAGTCAACGGTATTGCCCACCCCCGGGAGATGCGCCGAAAAGCGTCGTTTTCCGCCTCCCTCGCAGCGCATTCGGCGAGAAAGGAAAAAAGATCGTGGGCGCACCTCTCCCACCGGAAGGCTCCTGCGCCGCGAAAGGCCAGAGCGGAGTACTCTTTGCGCCTGGTGCGGCTGCGTATCAGCTCGCGCATCGCCCCAATCATCTGCTCACTCGACTCGGGCTCGAAGGATAGGCCGGCTTTTCCGAGCATTTCGACCAATGCCCCCCGGGCGGAGCAGACGATGGGAAGCCCGGAGGCCATTGCCTCCAGGAGAACATGGGGCATGTTTTCGCAGCCCGAGCCGCAGACGAAAAGCTCTGCGTGCCTGTAGACAGAGGAAAGCATGGAGTGGCGGAGCTCTCCCAGGCAGCGGATGAACATTCCCCCGGGGTCCGCCTTGCCCATTGCCCGCTTGAGTCGCTTCCTGGCAGGCCGGTACGCGGGGCCGACTATATCGAGCGTCACGGGAAGCCCCTCCCTTCGAAGACGCGCCACCGCCTCGACAACTCTCCACTGGTACTCGCAGGCCGTTACGGTCGAGACATGGAGGATGCGGAAAGGAGCGGCATTGGAACAATTCTCGATCCTTCTTTGCGGGCGGGGCTCGGCAAAAAAATCCCCGTCGACTCCATACGGGATTACGGCATGCGGGGTGTTGGATGCTATTTGCAGCCCGACCGTTCGGGCCTCGTAGCCACTGGGGTAGATCATCCCGCTTGCCGCCTTGAGCGTACGTTGCCGGTACCAGCGAACCAGGATTGGCGAAAGGCGCCCGAGGGATACCCCGAGGCGGCGGATGTTGGCCCAGTGGAAGGGGGGGAAACTGTGAGACATGGCGACAAAAGGCCTGAAGGCGCCGCCGTAGGAGGCGCCCGGGCAAAGCAGGAGGTCGCACCCCTCATGTTGCGCCCGCTTGCCCAGAGTTACGCTCTGCCACAGCCGCCTTGCGGGAAAGGAACGGTCGAGCTGCGGCTCGTAGACCTTTTCGAGCCAGGGCCGATCGGGAATTCTTTGCAGACTGTTTGCGCCCCCCCAGAAGAAAACGCTGCGGATGCCATGATGCAGGGGCTCGACAACCCGCAGGACTTCCATGACATAGGCGAGACCTCCCCCCACGTTGGCGTCGGATCCGTCGATGCCGATTCGCATAGTCAGCCATCCACTCTGTCAGTGAACAGTGATCAGTGATCGGTGAACAGGGAAGAAATGGCCGCCTATGTTCACTTTTCACTGTGAACTTGCCAGGGGGAGCCTTTTCGCCTGAAGACCCGCGTCAACGGGGAACCTCTCCACGGGGTGGAAAAAGCAAATAGCGTGCAAAGTGTCCCAAATCAATGAAAGGTTCCCGGTGCGTGCATTTCTTCCCGCTTCTTTTCAGAGCAGAATAATTACCATTCTCCGCTTTTGACCGTCTCCTGTGGTTTATTATTTCGGTCCGGATAGCTCTTCAGGCTCCGAAGGTGAGGGCTACAAAGCATCTGGCAGTGGATGGGGAGCGCACGATGAATACTTGTCCAGCGTACAAGGTGCTTGTTGTCGATGATGACAGGCAGCTCGTGGAGTCGATAGCCGAATACCTGGTGGAGCAAAACCTTGATGTTTGCAAGGCGTATGGCGGAAAAGGGGCGCTGGCACAAATCAGCGAATACCAGCCCGATATAGTCATTTCGGACATCAGAATGCCCGATATCGACGGCTGGGAGCTATTTAAAAGAACAGCACCCCTGCGTACTCAAATGGTCTTCATTTTCATGACCGGATACGGGAACATCCCCGACGCGGCAGATTCGATCCGGAGGGGAGTCTTCGATTACCTCGAAAAGCCGTTTTCCTCGCACAAGCTCAAGTGTGTCGTCAATTCGGCCATAGACTTTCTGGATACGCTCGCAGAGAACAGATACCTAAAAGGCAGGCTCAATCAGCTACAGTACTCCCAGGTCGACCTCTTCCTCAAACGGGCGGATATGCTGACCGATTTCATGTCCAGTCTCAAAGAGGAGAACTCGATCGAAGAGGTGCTTAAAAAACTGCTGCGAGCCTGCCTGGAGACCACCGGCAGCAGTAAGGGATCGATCTTCCGTTACCGGTCGCGGGAAACGAGCCTCGAGTTGGTAATGATCGACTGGCTGGAGAAAAGCGGTGACCAGGGCGCCCACGGCCGGCTCCCGGCCGATAGACCCGGCGGGCAGGCAAAGAAAGCCTTTACGCCGGCACCCCGCAACGGCTCCCGCGCCGGGCACGGACGCAAATCATCCCTTACGGTCCCGGTAGAGGATGCCCAGACGGCCTGGGGGATCTTGTACCTGCACGGCAAAACGGACGGAGGCGAGTACAATTCGGAAGACTTTATAAACGTCTCCTCTCTCATGAGGAAAGCAGTGGAGAATCTCAACCGAATCGAGTACGTGGGGCAGCACTCGATTTTCAGCAATGACAGGGAAAAGCTGCAAAAGGAACACAGGCGGCTCCAGATCCACAAAACCACGCTAGAGAGATCCTCACCTGTCATTTCGGTGTTTATCGACAATGACTTGTCCATATTGCACATGTGCGACAAGTACATCGAAATATTTGGTGCACATGATGGGGCATTATCGTCATCATTCACGGATCATCCCTTCTGGAAGAACACAGAAGAAGGAACACATGAAAAGATACGCAAGGCGATATCTTCTTGTGACGCTATAAGTATAGATGATTTAATTTCACTAGAAACCATTAATGGGGAACGGTCATTTAAAATAAAACTTATTCCAGTACCTTCGCATATGCATACATTTAATACATATACGTTTATGCTTTTATTTGAAGATATAACAGACCAGGAAAAGATTACCAAACGAATCGCGCTTCTGGAAAATCTGGCAATTATGGGCAAATTTGTCGCGAATATCGCTCACGATCTAAATAATCCACTCGATGGAATAAACAGATTGATACGCATTCTTGAAATTAATATAGGAAGTGCGGCTCGTGTAGAACATGATATATTCGATATGATTTATTCCGCCATACGTCGAATGGGCAATACCGTGCGTTCTTTTTTGGAATGTACGCGGGATGCCATGCTAAAGACCACTTCCAGCCCCCTTCGGACCCTGGTAGAGGAGGCTTTGTATATCATGGCGCCCACCCTGAAGGACAAGAACATATCGGTGATCAAGAACTACAACACCAAAAACGCCACCCTGGAAATTCCGACGAGTTTCTACCACGTTTTCATCAACATTATCAAGAATGCCTACGATGCCATGGAGCAAGGCGGCCAGCTGCAGGTGCGGGTGAGCGATGCGCGCGGGGACAATTCGGTACTGGCCACCTTCTCCGACTCCGGTAAGGGAATCCCCGAAGCCATCATGGAGGATGTGACCAAGCCCTTTTTCACGACCAAAGAAGACGGCACGGGACTGGGGCTGCCTCTTTGCAAGAAGATCACCAACGGTTTCGGAGGAGACATCGTGTTGAGAAACCGCAGGAGCGGGGGGTGCGAAGTGAGCGTGATTATCCCGGTTGCCCGTTCCGGGGGCATGGCTCTGGGTACCCCGGAAACAAGGGCCGAAGGGAAATCCGCCCCAAACGGCCTCGCACCCGAATGCGCAGCCAAGACGGCCGGGGCCGATTGCCAGAGAATAGGAGAATAGGGCCCATAAGACTTATAGGACCTATATAGTGCGCAGCCCCGGCGAAGCGCCGCCGGAAGCGCCCCATGAGCCGCGTAACGGCGTGGGGGTGCGGGGGCAAAAGCCCCCGGGCTTTTCCTCTTTAAGCGACTCGCCGCCGCATCACACAGGGCCGTCGTTTGCCCCGGCGATCCTTTTGAGTTCCAAAACGACTTTTCCCATGTTTTCGGCCTGGTCGTTCAGTTGCTGGGAGGCGGAGGCGGACTCGTCGGCGTTGTGGACGTTTTGCTGTGTCATGTTGTCAATCTCCGAGACGGCGAGGTTTATCTGCTCGATCCCGGAGGCCTGTTCCCTGCTTGCCGTCGAAATACCTTCGGCAAGGTCTCTCACCTTGTGAACACTCATTGCGACGTCGCGGTACTTCTCATCGGTTTCCTTCACGAGGCGGGATCCGGCATCGATTCTCCCGATAATATCGTTTACCATCTGCTGGGTATTGTGGGATTCCTCGGCCGAACGCATGGCCAGGCGGCGCACCTCCCCTGCCACGACGGCAAACCCCGCTCCGGCCTCCCCGGCGCGCGCGGCCTCGACGGCGGCGTTCAGCGCCAGCAGGTTGGTTTGAAAGGCTATGTCGTCGATCGATTTTATGATTTTCACCACACTGGCGCTGGCCGAAGCAATGTCTTCCATGTAGCGCACCAGGGCCTTCATG
>JAKAJS010000031.1 GCA_021813685.1 Deltaproteobacteria bacterium
ATGCGCTGCTTCTGGTTGTGACCGAGGGGCGCAACTCCTATTGTTTGCAGGCCGATGAGATTGTGGGCAGGCAGGAAGTCGTGATCAAGAGCCTCGGCAGCCTTTTCGAGCAGTTGCCCGGGATTTCGGGGGGCGCCATATTGGGAGACGGCAAGATCGCTCTGATAATCGATGTAAAAGGAATAATCAGCCTATACGAGGAAAGCTCAAAATGATCGAGTTGGATGCGCAGGATTTCGATGAACTGGTCAAACTTCTGAAAGAAGCCGAAGAAAGCGTTGCTGCTCTCAATAACGGGGACAGTGAAAATGCGATGCAAAAGTCTCGCCGGGCGCTTGTCTCCTTCAATGCAACTGCGGCCATGCTCGGTCTGGAGAGCTTTGAGAAAGCGGGTGGCGAACTCGAAACATTTCTGTCAAAAAGCGTTGTGCCCCTCGGCGCGGATTCCATCACCTCGCTGGGGTATGCGATAAACCTGGTGATAGGCGGCATGACGGCCGCAAAAGAGGGTAAGGGGGACGAGGGACTCGACCTGGAGGAAATCAGGGAGATTTTGGGAACGAGTCAAACGCCGCAAGCCGAATTCAAAAAGCCAAAGCCCGAGGGTTCGCAGGTCGAAGGGCTCGATACGGTGATTCCGGCCGAAGAGGGGGCTCCGGCGGCCGAGGCCGAAGCCGTGGCGGCCGAGGATGGGGACGAGGAGGAAGATCTCGAATATCTCAAGGAAAAGATACGGGAATTGGGCGGGGTGCTCACGGTTGATTCGGAGGGGGATTCGGGCGAGACGTTCAAGGTGACCTTTATGGCCTCCGCCGAGACCATGAGAAAAATACAAAGGATCGTTCGCGCCGGAGAGGATACCACTTTGGGCTCGGTCCGCACCGTGGAGGAATCGCTTGTCGAAACGGTAAAGACGAACGTCAGCGAGTTCATAGAAGCCTTTTCGAGCGCCGATGTGGAGGGCGCGCAAAAAATCCTGCTGAAACTGGCCGATCAGCCGTGCGATTCGGGGCTCTACAAGGAAATCGGAACCTTGGCCAGGGGGCTGCACGATTCGATACTCAGTTTTCTCAATACCCTTGACCCCTCCCTTCAGGAGATCGTCGAAAATACGATTCCCGACTCCGGCAACCGCCTCGAACACATCCTGGAGATGACGGAAAAATCCGCCCTGACCACCCTGGATCATGTGGAAACCATGCAGGCGCGGCTCACAGACGAAAAGGGCCAAATCTCCCGACTGCGTGAACTGCTCGGAGGCCTCAAAGCCATCGGGGATGCGGCGGGTAAAAAGCTGGGGGAGTCGAACGACACTCTGACCGCCATGGAAGAGATAATCGAAGGGCACCGTTCGGATCTCGATGTCATCCTGAGCGCCCAGGACTACCAGGATCTGAGTGGCCAGATCATTCTCAAGATCACCAAACTGCTGAAGGATATCGAGGGGAAACTCGTCAGCCTCATCAGGACCTTTGGAGTAAGATCGGAAGCGCTGGGAGAAAAGAAGGTCGATGATCTTTACGGGCCGGCGCACGCGGCCGTGGAAAATGCGGTCCATTCGCAGGACGAGGTGGATTCGCTGCTGTCAGAATTCGGGTTTTAGGGGAAGCAGGAGTCGGAAAGTCGCAGGTCGGAATTTTTATGTCCGACCTGCGCCCCCCGGATCATACTGGCTCCATTCACCAGCTGAACACCCTCATCTCCGGTTGAAATCGTCGCGCGCTCTTTTCATCTGGAGCAGATTTTCCAGCGGAGAGCCTGGTGCAATACCACATCCCGGAGCGAGAAAATCTACATCGTTTTCAAGAGCCCTTGTTGCTTCCCCGTAGCACTCCTCGGGCGTTCCCGAAAAGAGTGTGGTGGCTGTGGACACGTTGCCAAAGACTTTAACGCCTCTGGGACGGGCGATCGCCACCGCGCATTTCATATCCGCCTTCTCTTCGATGCTGATGCCGGCTACGCCCGTGTCACACATTAAAGAAATAATCTTGTCGGTGTTGCCGCAAATGTGCAGAACAAGCGGACCCTTGGCCTGCGTGACGATTTTTCTCATGGCGGGCAGCACGAATTTTTCCCACATTTTGGGGCTCATGAGGGCCGGTCCCGAAGTAGGTTCTGCGAGCACGTAATAGTCTACCCCCTGATCGAAGGCAAAATTAACCGCCCTGATCACCGCCTGGGTGGTAACCTCCAGTACCTGCGTCACTTTATCGGGCTCCCGAAACGTCCACTTCATGAATTGTTCGGTCCCGACAAGGTTGGCCGCGGCAGTGAAGGCCCCCTCGGTCTCCCCGAAGAGCGCCAACTCCTGCCCCACCTTTTCCTTGAGCAGCCTTAGATTCTCTTTGTAGGCCGGGAATCGGCCCCGTTCCAGAAAGTTCGCCGGGCAGTCAAGTCCGTCGAGACTTTTATCGAATGGATGCTCTTTGATGCAATATTGGCGGTCGATCTCCGGCTCCCCGAGCCCGCAGCCAAGCGCCTCGCTGACCGCTGTGATATCCCAGCCCATCCCTTTGACCCATTCAAAGCCCGCGTAACGGGGGCCGGCCAGGGCGAGTTCGGTCATGGCTATCGGATCGGTATCCGCCGCAGGTCTCTCAGAGCCACATCGCTTCATTAATTCCACAACACCATAGGTCGTCGTGCAGCCGCAAAGTTTTTCATCGCTTTTGCCGGTGAGACAATCCATAAAGCGTTCTTTCAGTGTCATAATGACCTCCTGTGGCTAATGAAACCCGACAGCGGGAGCCTTTCAGGCCTCCGACCTTTGCGCCCTGTCAAGGTATTTGAGCGTCTGTTTCAGCACTCCCTCCAGAATTTCCGGGGCGAGGAAGTACCCCGGCATTTGTTCGTAGGTATAAGCCAGGCACTGCTTTGCCGCCGCATCTATGTCGGAGTCGTTGCGCCTGAGGGCCTCGATAAAGGCGGTCTTCATGTTCAACGCTTCGTCGATCGTTTGACGCACAATCGTTCGGGCCTCTTCTCCGGTTATATAGCCGTAGTGATCGGCGCAGAAGACATCGACTTCCAGCGAGTCGAGTTTTTCGAGACTGGCCAAAAACTGGTCGACGTTGGTGTTCATGGCGGGGAAGAGTTTGTCCGAAAAAGGGATGCCGACCGCATCGGAAGCGAAAAGGATTTTGTGATCGGGTTCATAGGCCGAAATGGAGCAGTTCGAATGGCCGGGGGTCTCGAAGATTTTGAGGTGAACCCCTCCCAGGTCGATTCGCTCGCCTTCCCGAGCCGGAAGCACCACGATGTCCGGGCGCCACTCGAGATCGAATTCCCGCAGACTTTCCTTCCTCTCTCCGGCCATCAGCAGGTTGTAGCCGTTTATAAATTCGATCGCCCTGGGCTTTTGGAATGTCGCAATCGCCGCTTCCGATCCGACCACCCGGATTGCCGGATATTTTCTCGCAAAATAGGGCACGATCCCCACATGGTCGAAGTGTGAATGGAGGATCACAAGGGTGGTGATTTCTCCCGGGGCAATGCCGAACGCGCCCATTTGGGAAAGCACCCCGGGGAGAATGTAGCTCATCCCCCCGCTTATGAGTGCGGTGCCGCGATCCCCGCGCAACGCGTATACCCCCGATTCCTCAGTTCCGAGATACCACAAATTATCGATTACTTTTCCTGGCTTTCGAAATCGCATCCGTTTTCTCCTTCCGTAGATAAAAATAGAAAGTAAACGGAAAAAAGTAAAAAGGAAAAAGCGAGGGGGCGGTTTCCTTGTTTCGGGGCCGCGCTTTTTCCTGGCGTAATTTCGCGAATTCTGTCATATCGCTCTGCGATTGGGGAATTGAGTCGGAAAGATAAAGCAGGGATTTCCGATGCGGCTGAGGGGAGCGCGCGGGTCATTTCCGGAAAGGCAGAAGGCGCTTTAGAAAAGAGGTTTTGCCGGGGGACTGGAGGAGGGGAGGCGCACAGTCGGGCTCTACTCCTGCGAGGAGCCGTCGGGGGTTGTCATAAAAGATTTTGTCCGCCTCCTCTTTGCCGATGACCGACTCGACGACAGCACGCGCTGCCGAGAGTGCAGGCCTCCTTCGGGTTGGGCCGTGGGAGTCGGAGGCAACCACGTGGACCATTCGGCGCTCGAGTAAGCCTATGGCGAAATCGCGGGTGCTGCGCCCCATCTCGCCTTCCAGGGAGGAGGCGGTAATCTGGACCAGGACACCGGCGGAGACCCATTTGAACAGGAGGGATTTGTCTTTCATCAGGGCCGAATTTCTCTCCGGGTGCGCCAGGACTATTCCCACCCCTTTTGACTGCATGCTCCAGAAAAACCTGTCGAGGTGGGGGGGGATGATTTCGACAGGCATTTCTATCAGGGCGAAACAACGCGTGTCGTTGATGCTCATGATTTCGCCCGAGTCGATTCTTTCCGGCAGGTACGGATCGATGGCCAATTCGGCGCCCGGATAGAGTTCCAGCGGGATGTGCGCCTGCTCCAACCTGCTGCGGAACTGCTCGAGCGAGGCCAGTATCGCTGCACGATCGTTTTCCGGATAAACGGGCGTAAGATGGGGGGTGCACACGATCCCCGAAATGGAGTCTTTGATGGCCATTCTCGCCATCTGAACACTTTCCTCCCAGTCTTGCGGCCCGTCGTCAAGACCCGGGAGTATGTGGCAATGCAGATCGATCACTTCCACACCCTTTCGTCGGCTTTGGCTCGAGGTGAGGCCGGCCCGGCTCAGGATAGGGGGTAAGCTCACGCTGCAGGAACCCCCGTAATTTCCGGCCCGCTCCGAGCGCTCATATAGCATCTGCACACGGTAGATGGCAATAACAACTGCCTGGCAATGGAACAGATCGTTTGACAGCTTTTAAAAATTGGGAGTACAAACGACGCGCGGGGAGGTTTTTCGATACCTCCGGCGGGGGAAAGCGGATAAACTCTTTTCAGGGTAAGTCACAGAATAATGTTTTTGCTCTACAGCCTCGTTTTGAGCGGGTATTTTGCGGTAATGCTGCCGGTTCTGCTTTACAGGTCGCTACGCCAGGGGAAACATACGCAGGGAGTGGTCCAGCGGTTCGGCAGGCTTCCGGAGAGCCTGCGTTCGGACGGACGTCCCACGATCTGGTTCCATTCCTGTTCGGTGGGAGAGACCCTGAGCATCGAGCCTTTGGTAAAGGAGCTCCATCACCGTTTTCCCGATGCGCGCCTTGTGTTTTCCACCGTCACTGCAACGGGTCAGGCCGTGGCGCGGGAGCGTTTTTCGTCGTACGGCCGGGGCAACATCTTCTATTTCCCGGTCGATCTCGGATGGGTTTGCAACCGTTTTCTGGACAACATCCGGCCAACGGTCATCGTGATCACCGATACGGAAATCTGGCCCAATCTGCTGCGCAAGGCGCACGCACGCGAAATTCCGGTCGTGATGGCAAACGGCCGCATTTCGGAAAAGTCAGCGCGTTTATATCGTTTCGTTCGCCCTCTGATGAGAAAGGTATTTGCCAACTACGCCGCATTTCTCATGCAGTCCGAAGAAGACGCCCAACGCATTCGAAGCCTTGGCGCTCCGTCGGACCGGGTGAGCGTCAGCGGCAATATCAAGTATGACAAAAGACCGATTGAACCGAAAAAAGAAGAAGAGGTCTGTCGGCTGCTGGAGGAAACGCTTGGCGTTGCGCCCGGCGCGGGGGATCTCCTCGTGGCGGGCAGCACTCATGAAGGTGAAGAGGAGGTGCTCTTCGAGGTGTTGCGCAGGGTACGGCTCTTACCCCGGCTCGAAAGAACCAGGCTTCTTCTCGCGCCAAGGCATCCGGAACGGTTCGATGGAGTAGCCGATCTGGCCGCTCGCGTCGGTTTTGCGGTCAAGCGGCGCTCCGCAAAAACCGGGGCGGATGCAGAGGCGCAGGTTCTGCTGCTCGATTCGATCGGAGAACTCGCGACGGCATACCGATTTGCAACCGTCGCGTTTGTGGGCGGGACGCTGATCCCGCACGGGGGGCAGAATATTCTCGAGCCCGCCTGGCATGCCAAGCCGATCGTGATCGGACCCTCGATGGAGAATTTTCGCAAGACTGCCCAAGACTTCCTGGCGTGCGGGGCGGTAAGGCAGATCCGGGCACAGATGGCCGAAAGGGAGTCCCAGATCGCAGAGCTCACGGAAGTATTCTCCGGGCTGCTTGCAGACGAGCGGGAGCGTACGGCCATGGGCCGGGCGGCGCGCTCGGTTCTCGAAAGCAACCGTGGCGCTTCGAAATTTACGGCGGAAAAGATTGCGGGGATTTTTGAGGAAAGGGCTAAGCAGGTGTAGACGGCTTGTCTATACAGGGTTATTTTGCAGCTCTACTTGGTCATTTGGACATGGCGTAATGATCGCCGCCGGATCATATCCTTCAGGAGAGCTCGAGATGGCGGGCAAAGGGCGTATCGTAGAATATACGGATAAAGAATTGGCCGAGTTGGTGAACCGGGAAGGAACGGGTCCTGATTGGAAAAAGGCCGGGCGCATGACACAGGCGGAAGTCGAAGCACAGGCAGCCGCCGATCCCGATGAGACCGATATGGTCGTCGACTGGGAAAAAGCCACGGTTGAGATGCCCCGGCTGCCCAAGGCAGTTCTCAATATGCGGATCGACCGGGACGTTCTCGACTGGTTTCGACGTCAAGCAGGATACCAGACGAGGATTAACGCTATTCTCCGGGCATACATGAAGGCCCATAAAGACCACTGATTCACTTTTGTTCCAGGGCGCCGTCGACTATCCGGCGGGCTTCGCGCAAGATGGCCTCCAGGTGGGCCTCTCCCCGGAAGCTTTCGGCGTAAATCTTATATATATCTTCGGTGCCGGAAGGGCGTGCCGCAAACCAGCCGCCTTCGGAGACGACTTTTAGCCCGCCGATGGGGGCGTTGTTTCCCGGGGCGTTGGTGAGCCTGGCCGTGATCGGCTCCCCCGCCAGTTCCGACTCTTTTACGGCATCGGGTGTAAGTTTTGAGAGCTTCGCCTTCTGCTCGGGTGTTGCGGGGGCGTCGATGCGTGTGTAGTGCGTCCCGCCGAATTCCGCGGCCAGTTCGCCGTAGAGCTCTCCCGGGTCTTTGCCCGTTCGGGCGGTGATTTCGGCTGCGAGCAGGTTGGGAATAATCCCGTCCTTATCGGTTGACCATACCGTTCCGTCGGTCCGCAGGAAGGAGGCGCCGGCGGACTCCTCGCCCGCAAGGCCGAAGGAGCCGTCGAGAAGCCCTTCCACAAACCATTTGAAGCCGACCGGAACTTCCACCAGCCTGCGGTTGAACCGGGCCGCCACCCTGTCGATCATCCCGCTGCTCACAACGCTTTTTGCGACCCCGGTCGCCGCCGGCCACCCGGGGCGGTTTCCGAAAAGGTAGGAGATGGCCACCGAGAGGTAGTCGTTTGTCGTTATCAACCCCCGGCTCCGGGTCACGATCCCGTGGCGATCCGCATCCGCATCGCTTGCAAAAGCCACAGCGAACCGGTCTTTCAAATCGATCAACCGCGCCATGGCATACGGGGAAGAGGGGTCCATGCGAATCTGACCGTCCCAGTCAACGCTCATGAAACGAAATGTGGGATCGACCTCGTGATTGACGACCTCGAGATGGATGCGGTGACGTTCGGAGATGGCCTCATAGTAGGCCACGCTGGCACCTCCCAGGGGATCGACCCCGAGGCGGACCCCGCTTTCTGCGATGAGCTTCATGTCCACTACCGACGGGAGATCGTCGACGTAAGATTCGAGGTATTTGTGCCTGTGGGTGGTTTGCGCCTTCATGGCACGTTCGAACGGGACTCGCGAAACGCCGCGCAATTTGTCGGAAAGAATCGCATTGGCCTGCTGTTCGATCCACCGGGTCACCTCAGTTCCGGCGGGACCGCCGTGGGGCGGATTGTATTTGAAGCCTCCGGAGCGGGGCGGATTGTGAGAAGGGGTGATGACGATCCCGTCGGCCAGCCCCTGGCTGCGATTTCGATTGTAGGTGAGAATCGCATGCGAGATCACAGGAGTCGGCGTGTACTGGTCCGAGGCATCCAGCATGACCTCTACGTTGTTTGCCGCCAGGACTTCCAGGGCGGTTGCGAATGCGGGTTCGGAAAGCGCGTGGGTGTCAAAACCCAAAAAAAGCGGCCCGTCGATTCCCTGCTGTTTTCGGTAGAGGCATATCGCCTGGCTTATCGCCAGGATGTGGTGTTCGTTAAACGAGTTGTCAAAAGAAGAACCCCTGTGCCCGGAGGTGCCGAAGGCCACGCGATGCCCCGCAATAGAGAGATCGGGGCGGCTGACATAATAGGCCGTAACGAGACGGGGTATGTTGGTCAACATCCACTGTTCGGCGGGTTTTCCGGCATGGGGGGAAATGGTCATTGGAACCTCGCGATCAGTGAGCAGTGATCAGTGATGAGTGAGCAGATGTGCGTCTTCCTGTTCACTGTTCACCGTTCACTGTTCACCGCCCTTAAATGTTTAATGCCCTGCCTCCCCGCAACAATCACATCGTGGGCGAGGTGTAAAAAGAGGCCGTGTTCGATGATGCCGGCCCTTGCTTCCAGCTTGTGCGCCAGTCCCGCGAGATCTGCGATGGGGCCGAAGCCGCAGTCCAGGATCAGGTTACCCTGGTCGGTTCGAAAGGGATCGGCGCCGGAGAGCATCCGGAGCGCGGGGTCACCGCCGAGTGAGGCAATATAGCGCGCCTGCGAGCGCCAGCCGTACGGCAGCACCTCGACCGGCACCGGAAAATAGGTCCCCAGCTGCGAAGATAGTTTGCCTTCGTCGACTATGATAATCTCGCGACGGCTCGCCTGGGCCGCGATCTTCTCGCGCAGAAGCGCTCCGCCGCCTCCCTTGATCAGGTTCAGATCCGGGTCGACTTCGTCGGCGCCGTCGATCGTGACGTCAATTTCACGGGGCAGGTCTTCTCCGAGCATCGGAAGGCCCAGTTTTTCCGCCTCCCGGCTTACACCGTTCGAGGTTGCAAATACTACGATATCGCGCAGACGGCCGCTTGCGTAGAACTCGGCGATGCGGCGAACGGCGAAAGCGGCGGTCGAGCCGGTGCCCAACCCCACGGTCATTCCGGATTGGATGAATTCGACCGCATACTCGGCGGCTTCGCGCTTAAGACGTGCGAGTTCCCCGGGACCGGGGCGTCTATCGGTCATGCTTCCAACCCGAGTTTGGCCGCCGCCTGCCGGTCCAGAAGAAAGCGCAGTTCCCCGGAAGCGGGCCGGACTGCCTGGGACGGGAGCACAACCGGTTCAAACGGGCCTTTGAGAACGCGGCGTAATATTTCAGCCTTTTTCCCTCCGGAGACGAGAAACACCACCTGGCGCGCGCCGTTTATGACCACCGGGGTCATCGTGATGCGCCACATGCCCGCGACTTCGACGTAGGCGGCCAGCACCCATCGCTCCTTTTCCGTTACCGCAGCCAGCCCGGGGAAAAGCGAGGCCGTGTGGCCGTTGTCTCCCATCCCGAGAAGAATCAGGTCGAAGCCCGCATCGCCTCCGAAGGTGCGGCGAAGGATCTCCTCGTAGTCGCCCGCGGCCTTTCCCGGCTGATCTTCTCCGCGCATGCGGTAGATGTTTTCGCGCGGAATCGGTGCCTTGTCGAAGAGGGAAGTTCTGGCCATGAGATAGTTGCTGCGGGGGTCGTAGGGCGGGACGCATCGTTCGTCCCCGAAAAAGATGAGCACCCTGGACCAGTCGATCCTTTCCCGATATCCCGGGGCGGCAAGGCGCTCGTAGAGCGGCTGTGGAGTTTCTCCGCCCGAAAGCGCGAGCGTAAAGCGGCCGCGCTCTTTGACCGCTTTTTCGGCCGATTCGACGATCAGGTCCGCGGCTCCGGCTATCAGGCTCTCGTTATCCGGGTAGACGGAAACCGTCGATCTGTCGAAAACGGTTTCCATCAGTCTCTTCCATTCAAACGACGATAGTGCCGAATAAGGGCCAGCGAGCCGCCGGAGCCGGGTTGCCGCCTTGCAGAATCGCCGGCGGCGGGGGCTTCGATGAGTTGGGGGAGGATGCGGGCTGCCAGCACCTTTCCCAGTTCCACGCCCCACTGGTCGAAGGAGTCGATGTTCCAGACCACCCCCTGAGTGAAAACATTGTGTTCATAGAGTGCGACCAGGCTGCCCAGCGTTGCGGGCGTGAGCGCTTCGGCCAAAATTACATTGGTCGGACGGTTTCCCTCGCAGATACGGAAAGGCGTCTGAAACTCGGAGGAGCCCTCGGCAGTCAATTCCTCGGCGGTTTTCCCGAAGGCCAGGGCTTCGGCCTGTGCGAACAGGTTGGCCATGAGCAGGTCGTGGTGGTCGCCAAGCGGGCTAAGAGGCCGGCAAAAGCCGATCAGGTCGCAGGGGATGAGCTTTGTGCCCTGATGAATGAGTTGGTAGAAAGAGTGCTGCGCGTCGGTGCCGGGTTCTCCCCAGATTATGGGGCCGGTCTGATAGTCCACGAACCGGCCGTTTAGAGCGGCGTGCTTGCCGTTGCTTTCCATCTGCAACTGCTGCAGGTAGGCGGGGAAGCGCCTGAGGGCGGAGGAATAGGGCATGACCCCCATCGTTTGGGCACCGAAAAAATTGTTGTACCAGACGGTAAGAAGACCCAGGATCGCCGGGAGATTCTTTTCGAGGGGCGCTGTGCGGAAATGTTCGTCCATGGCATGAAAGCCCGCGAGCATCTGCCGAAAATTCTCCGGCCCTACGGCGAGCATCGTCGAAAGCCCGATGGCCGAGTCCATCGAGTAGCGTCCCCCCACCCAGTCCCAGAAACCGAACATGTTGGCGGGGTCGATTCCGAATTCACGCACCTTTTCCGTATTGGTGGAGACCGCAACGAAATGGGCGGAAACCGCATCCTCGCGGCCAAGAGCTTCGACCAGCCATTTGCGGGCCGTCCGGGCATTGGCCATGGTTTCGAGCGTGGTGAAGGTCTTGGACTAAATGACAAAGAGCGTTTCGGCCGGGTCCAGGTCAAACGTTGCTTCCGTGAAATCGGCGCCGTCGACGTTGGAGACGAACCGGAAGTTCATGCTCCGTTCGCTGTAAGGCCGGAGCGCCAGGTAGGCCATCTCCGGACCAAGGTAGGAGCCTCCGATGCCGATGTTTATGACGTTTTTGATGCGCTTGCCCGTGCCACCCACCCACCGGCCGGAGCGAACCCGGTCTGCGAATTCGGCCATTCTCTCCAGCACCGCGTGGATATCCGGAACAACATCACGGCCGTCTACGAAAATCGAGGCGGTTTTCGGGGCGCGAAGGGCCGTGTGCAGCACCGCGCGATTTTCGGTGAGGTTGATTTTCTCTCCGCGAAACATCGCGTCGCGTTTTTCTTCCAGGCCGCACTCACGGGCAAGATCGATCAGAAGGGATAGCGTTTTGGCCGAAATGCGGTTTTTGGAATAATCGAGGAAGATGGCCGCACCTTCTGCGCAAAAACTCTCCTCCCGGGTCGGGTCTTCAGCGAAAAGGGTTCGCAGAGTCGCTTCGCGGATCTTTTCGTAATGACTCTCAAGGGCCTTCCAAGCCTTTGTTTGCGTCGGGCTTACAACATCTTTCACGACTGTTTTCCTCCCCGGGGACCGCTATTCTTTCTCCCGATGTCCGCCGAATTCCCACCGCATGGCGGAGAGCACCTTATCGGCAAAATCATCCCTGCCCCGGGAACTGAAACGGCTGAAAAGAGCCGATCCGATGACCGGAGCAGGCACTCCCTCTTCGATTGCGGCCTGCAGCGTCCAGCGCCCTTCGCCCGAATCGGAGACGCGGCCCGCAAACCCGGTCAGGTCGTGGTTTTTGTAGAGAGCGTCGGCGGTAAGATCGAGCAGCCAGGAGCCGATAACGCTGCCGTGCCGCCATACTTCGGCGATCTCGGGTAGAGGCAATTCGTACCGGTAATACTCGGGATGGCGGAGGGGGGCGGTCTCTGCGTCCACGGCGTCCCCACGGTTACCGATATCGGCATTCTTCAAAATGTTAAGCCCCTCGGCAATGGCGGCCATCATTCCGTACTCGATGCCGTTGTGGACCATTTTTACAAAATGGCCCGCCCCGCTCGGGCCGCAGTGCAGATAGCCGCTTTCTGCCGGGGCCGGCGCGCCGCCCGGCGCGAGGGACTTGAATATGGGGTCGAGGCGTCGAACCGGTTCTGTTTCGCCCCCGATCATCAGGCAGTAGCCTCGCTCGAGCCCCCACACACCTCCGCTTACCCCCACATCGAGGTATTCGAGCCGTTTTTCCTTCAGGGCCGCGGCCCTGCGGATGTCATCCTGATAAAAGGAGTTGCCGCCGTCGATCAGGATGTCGCCGGGTTCAAGCAGCGTAGCCACCTCGTCTATGACTTTGTCCACCACGCCCGCGGGCACCATAAGCCATACGGCCCGGGGCGCGGCAAGCATCCCGATGAATTCTCCAAGATCCGCGGTGCCCCTTGCGCCCTTATCCGTTATCTTCTTCAGGGACGCCGTATCCCGGTCGAACAGAATGCACTCGTGACCGGCCCCGATCAAGCGAAGCGCCATGTTGCCGCCCATGCGCCCCGCTCCGATCATTCCCAGTTGCATGGTTCACCTCCTTTGTGGTTGTGGCTGCTCCAAAACCACCTTAATCTATGAATCGGGACTTCGAAAGTCAAAAGCCAATCGAGTCCAAACGGGGGCGAACCGTTATCGGCACGAGGAAGCCGGCGGCAGATTCTTCAGCACGTCATGGAACTTCTCCAGATGGTTGGTGATGGCATTCAGATCGAATTTGTGCCAATTCAGTTTTGCGGCCTGCAGGGAGACTTCGGCCTGATTCAACGTCTGGGCCGCCCCGGCGCATTTCGGGGAAGCATAGAGCTGCCTGTCTGCGGCAAGCAAGGCCCTGCTCTCCCGAAGCAGCAGCAAAACAGCCTTGGCTTTTTGCGGCACATAGGGGGCAATGGCCATTCTTTGATTGTGGCAGCTTGCGCACACGTCCACAAGCTGCCCGGGCGTCAACACCCGGGTCACCATCGAACCGTGGCAGGTTACGCAAGTGGGGCCCTTGCCCGTGGATTCGAGTATCTTGTAATGAAGACTGCGGGAGAAGTTGTAGAACTCCGCCCCGTGGCATTTGCCGCACGTGGCCGGGATGTTTTTGAAATAAACCGGACTGTGGGGATTGGCGGAGGGCAGCATCCCGGTATGGGCCAGCTCTTTTGTTTCGGCCTTCGGGTTGCCCCCATGGCATTCGTTGCACGTGACGCCGTGTTGCTCGTGTACCGAGCCGACCCAACTGTGCGATTTGACCCCGTAGAAGCTGCTCAAGGGAAGTTTGGAATGGCATTGGACGCAGGAATTGCCCTTCGCCGGAGGGGCGGCGTGCGCCACAACCAAGAATCCGCAAAATAGAAAAAAACAGGCCAGACCAATCTTAGGTTTCGACATCGTAGCCTTTCTTTGCTCTTCTAAAATGGAGCAGCAGGTAGGAGACCAGCCAGACTCCCACGGTCGCGATCCCTATGTATATCGCCATCACTTGCGGGGCGATGTGAAGCACATCGATATACCCGGCGACCGCACACATGAAAATGAATGTCGCTACGGCAAGGCCCAGGGAAGTCATCACCGGGCGGTGGAGAGGGGATCGGATATAGTGCTGGGGGTCGCGCGCCCGGTCCAGAAACGGAATGGCGGCAAGAAGGAGCCCCAGGATGCCGGGGAAAATCACTCCACCAAGGGTTTCCGGAGAAAATTTCCCCCCGGCGAGCGTGAAGGAAAAAGTGCCCGGAATCAGCTTCAGAAAGCCGTAAATGGGGAGCAGATACCAGTCGGGCCGCACGAGCGGGGTCGATACCGAAGGGGGGCCGTATTGTTCGACAGGATTTAGCGGAATGTAGGTGGCCATCAGCACCACG
This sequence comes from Deltaproteobacteria bacterium, assembly GCA_021813685.1. Classification (GTDB taxonomy): domain Bacteria; phylum Desulfobacterota; class Syntrophobacteria; order Syntrophobacterales; family Syntrophobacteraceae; genus SbD1. Next base: position 13,846 of record JAKAJS010000031.1, read on the forward strand.
ACGGAGAGCAGGAAACAGTAGAGGGAAATGCTGATGAAGCTTTGCTCCGGCCACACGGGGATGCCGATGAGCTTGCGCCCGCCCAGGGCCTCTTTGCGCTTCTTGTTGGCGGCCGGCTCCGTATGCTTTTGTTGCATCAAAATGAGCAGGTGCAGGCCGATCAGGCTCATGAGCAGTGCGGGAATGAGCATGACGTGCAGAAAGAAGAAGCGTGGAATGGTTCCCGGGGCCGGGAAGGTTCCGGCAAAAAGAAAGCGTGCTATCCAGCCCCCCACCCAGGGGACCGATTTGGCGATGAAGTAGGCGATGGAGGTGGCCGTTACCGAAAATTCACTGTAGGGCAGAAGGTAGCCCGTAAACCCCGCCAGGATGGTGACCGCCAGCAGGATGAGGCCGATCAGCCAGTTGATTTCCCGCGGCTTGCGGTAGGCCGAAGTAAAATAGACGCGTCCCAGATGGATCATGATCGAGGCGATCATGATCATCGCCGACCAGTGATGGATGCGCCGGATGATCATTCCGAAAGGCAGAAGATCGATTCGCACAACACTTGCGTATGCCGCCGGCACCATGGCTCCGAACAAAGAGACATCTTTGATCGAAGGTTCGTAGAGAAGGCCGAGAAAGATCCCGGTGACAACAAGGTTGATGAAGGAAAAAAGCGCTATCTCTCCGAACAGAAACGAGGGATGAGTCGGAAAGGTCTTGGTTAGAAATTTTTCCTTGAATTTTTTCAATTCCAGCCGTTCGTCCAACCACTGGAAAATCATGGTCGTTTACCTCCCTCACGCCTGCGGGCCGATAGGGCCTGTAAAGCCGCTGGTGAAGACAAGCTCTCCGTTTTTGGATACCTTCACACCGATCTGGGCCAGCGGAACAGGGGCCGGCCCCCCCATGACCTTTGCTCCCTGCGCCGGATTGAAGATGCTGTCATGGCAGGGACATTCGAGATAGGAAGAGGCTGGATGCGACAGGGTCTCCTTCCAGCCGACGATGCAGCCCAGATGGGTGCAGATGGCGCTGTAGGCCACAAAACCCTGGCTGGTCAACCCCTTGTGAGTCGGCGATGCAAACTCGCTTTCCTCCAGGCGAACCAGCCGGACGAGATTGGCCGGATTTTTGGCTTTCCCCTTGGGATAAGCCAGGACCGAATCCCCCACCTTGAAGGCGGAGGCCTGTAAAACGGTTCCCTGCTGCGCGCCCTTGGCGTAGACCAACAGGTCCCCGGGAGCTACCGTTGCCACGTAGCCGGCTTTGGCCTCGGGCGTTAAGACCTTGAAAAGTGACAGCAAAGAGCCAAAGGCGCCCGCAGCGGCGGCCAGCATGATGCCGAGGGTAAACCGCCTGCGGGTGATTTTCACGCTATCCTGCTCGGACCTTTCTTCTTCTACCATAGCAACCTTTCCTCCCGGTCCTCGGCTACCTTTCTGAACGTAGAAAAACTGTTTGCATAGACGACCACGAGCACGCCGGCGGCGAAGGCTTCGAAGGCCATGAGGGTCCCCAGTTCATAGTTGTTGCCCCGGCCTGAGAGCAGCAAATAGGCGAAGGCTACCGCCATGGCGAGAAGGAGCGCCGAGAGCAGGCCGATCAGCGCCATGGCGGCCAGGGAGCAGGATGGTTTTTTTTCCCGAAGGAGCTCGAAGCTCATTTCTTACTTCTCCTTTTCCAAAATCACGTACACCGCATAGCAGATCAAGAAAAGAACCAGTATTCCCCCAAAGGCCATCAGACCGACTTCATAGGCGTGGAGTCCTCCCGTAAACCCGGGAGCCACTGCGGGTCGGGCCCCCTCGATGGTCTGGCCGGCAAGCCGCACGCGAATCCTCGACAGCTGCGTGATGGTCGCCGGGGTCACATCCATGGGGTTGATCTCGGTGAACCCCGAGGTATCCTTGTGGCACTGCATACAGACTTTGGGAACCGCGGGCATGACGTTGTTGTGGGCGTTGTGGCAGCGCGTGCAGGAAGGCCCTCCCTTATTCTGCAGATAGGCCTTGCCCATGATGCTCTGGGTATACATCGCCACCATGGGGGCGTGGCAACGCGAGCACACGTCGAACATCACCTGTCCGGAAGGCTTGCCAAGGAAGCCCTTCGCCTGAGACATCGACGCCGCCTTGATGGCCGCAAACTGCTGGCCGGTCAGTGTAAAAACGTTTCCCACCTGCACCGTTGCATCGCCTCCGTGGCAGCGGTCGCAGCCAACCTTTTCCAGGTGATGAACGGAGTGCTGCCAATTGGTGACAGGCATGGCCAGCGTTCCGCCCAAAACCTTGTGGCAGCTGATGCAGGCACTCTGCGGAGCTTCGGCGCGAACCCCCGAACCATTCAGCACCGCGAAAATCAAGCAGCTAATGGCCAACATCCATTTTTTAGCGTCCACATCTCTCCTCGAATTGTGTCATGGATCGATCCCTGCCCAATCGGCAGAACATGCATTTGCCGGATCTGGTTTCACGGATAAGTAACCATCTATTTTTAAAATACCATCCCCCGATTGACAACATTTATTCTCATTGTTATTCATTCGCTCAGAAGCAGCGAGCAAAGGACAGGAACCGTCGATCGGGCGGAAGCTGTGGTGTGTTCGCCTGTCTGGAATGTGTCTTTTACCGGATGTCTTTGGAGGGAGGGAAACAGTATGTTGAAAAAGGCAATAGCATGTGGGGCGATTGTTTGTCTGGCGACCGGTTATGCGGCGCTGGCCAGGGCGGCGGACCCCAGCGCCGCTACGGGAAAAACGCTCTACACCGCAAACTGTACGATCTGCCACGGCGCCGACGGCAAAGGCCAGGGTCCCGCCGCCATGTCGCTCAGTCCCAAACCGCAGGATTTCACCAGCAAGCAGTTTTGGCAAACCCCCAATATCGATACGGCAATTATCGACCAGATCAAGAACGGTAAGGGGCAAATGCCTGCTTTCCCAAACCTTTCGCAAGACGAAGATCAGTCCCTTCTGCTCTATCTCAAGCAGGCTTTTCAACCCAAGTAAGGGTCTGCTTTTCTCTGTGTGACCTTTCCATTTTTTATGAGCGCGCAGGTCCATTGTCCGAGGGGGTTGCCCCGGCAGCACTCTCGGGCAACTTTTGGCGGGCAACGCTTCGTTTTTGCCCACCCTCGATCCGCACCGGGGTATCAGCGACGGTGAGATTTTCGAACTGGATTACGGACCGGAATGGGCGTATCCTTGCTTCCAATTTTCTTTGCGATCCGTGCTCTACAACCACCGATAAAAAGAGACGGCCATGAAGAAAGAAGCAGGAAAAAATGCGCCTCTTACATCCCGCTTCCCGTTTTCTCTTGCGCTTGCCGATAAGCACCGCTTCGTCGTAACCCTGGAACTGGTCCCGGGCCGGGAAGCTTCCGGCCGGTCCGTAGACACCGTGACCTCCATTGCCCGGGATGCTTTCGCCGATGGGCGCATCTCCGCGGTTTCCATAACGGATAATCCGGGGGGGAATCCCTCGCTCAGCCCCGATGTCTTGGGCCATGACATCTTCGAAATCGGAATGGACGTCATAGTCCATTTTACCTGCCGCGATATGAACCGGATCGGCATGGAAAGCCGTGCGCTGCAACTGGCCATGATGGGTATGAAAAACATCCTGGCCCTTGGCGGAGACTACTCGGGGAAAGGATTCGGCGGTCAGGGCGCCCCCGTTTTCGATCTGGATTCGGTGCAACTGCAGATCATGCTGGGTCTTTTGAGCGAGCGCATCAACGCCTCAGGCGACCCGGACACCTTTTTTACCGGCTGTGCGGTCTCTCCTTTTAAGCGCACGGAAGCCGAGTGTTATGCCCAATATGCCAAGCTTTGTCGCAAGGCGGCCGCCGGGGCGCAATTCGCAATCACGCAGTTGGGATACGATGCCGAAAAGTTTAAGGAATTGCTTCAAATAACGAAAGTTATGGGCATCCATCTCCCGCTGCTCGGATCGGTCTATGTGCTGAGACCCAAAGTTGCCGCACTCATCCATGGCGGCAATGTGCCGGGGGCGGTTGTCACCGACGCCCTTCTGGAACGGGTTCAAAAGGAGTGGAAAGATCCGGCCTCGGGCCGTGAGGCAGCTATCGAGCGGGCTGCACGGCTTTGCGCAGTCCTCAAGGGACTTGGCTATGCCGGGGTCCATATCGGGGGAGTTCATCGCAGCTTCGACATTGCCGGCCGTATCCTGGATCGCTTCGCACTCATCGAGGACCAGTGGCCCGACTTCCTGCAGGACTTTGACTTTCCACAGCCGGCTGGATTCTATGCTTTTTCTCGTGAACTCGACGAAGGTGCGCCGCATGCTCTTTTCGGGCAATCCCCGCCAAAGATCAACTTTGTGGAGCGTTTGCGATATGGTCTTTTGAGGCGTGCTCACGACACCTTTTTCGATGCAACCCATCCGCTCGGGCCGGTATACCGAAAGGGGGCCCGGCTGATCGACACGATGCCGGGAGGCCGGCGGTTGATGTATCTGGTCGAAGATATTCCGAAGCGCGCGCTCCTGCACTGTCAGAAGTGCGGCGACTGCGCCGTGCAGCATGTAGGGTTTCTTTGTCCCGAATCGCAGTGTCCCAAGCATATCCGTAATGGGGCCTGCGGAGGAAGCCGAAACGGACGCTGCGAGGTGTTTCCCGACAGGCCCTGTGTCTGGGTGCGCGCATATCGCCGCCTGGTGCGCGGGAATAAGACCCGGGAGATTACGGAGGGCTGCGTTCCGCCGCGAATGTGGGAGTTGAACAATACCTCGGCGTGGTTGAATTTCCATCTTCAGCGCGATCATCAGGGCAGCTCCAACGAACTCTCCAGAAGGTGCAGGATGATCGGGTGCCGGCTTTGAACGTATTTTTCTTCACTCCTGCCATCCAGCCGGTTACGATTGTGCATCGTTCGCCGGGTCCCGGCGGTGCCGGCCCCCCATAGAAGGATAGGTCCCGTGCAGGTGCTTAAATTTTTCATTCCTGAGATCATTTTCGGCCGTGGAAGCCTGGAGTATGCGGGCGTTTGCGCGCGCCGCCTGGGAGCCGAAAAGGTGCTGCTGGTGAGCGACCCGGGGCTCGAACGGGCGGGGTGGGTGCAAAGAGTCACCGAAGTCCTGGAGCGGGAGGGGCTCAAGTGGGTGTGCTACTGCGACGTGGTTTCCAACCCCCGGGATTCGCAAATCGAGGAAGGCGCCAGGTTCTACTGCCAGAACCGGGCGGATGTGGTGATGGCCATCGGAGGCGGCAGTCCGATGGATGCGGCCAAGGGAATCGCGCTGGTGGCCAGCAGCGGCGGGCGAATTCACGACTACGAAGGGGCCAACCGGATCAACCGGCCTTTGCCTCCCATGGTGTTCATCCCTTCCACGGCAGGAAGCGGCTCCGACATCTCCCAGTTTGCCATCATCACGGATGTGCAGCGGCGTGTGAAGATGTCCATCGTCAGCCGCACCCTCGTTCCCAATATTTCCATTATCGATCCGTTGATTCTCGAAACCAAGAGCGAGAAGCTCATTATCGCAGCAGCCATAGATGC
>JAKAJS010000200.1 GCA_021813685.1 Deltaproteobacteria bacterium
ACAGGTGCGGCAGTTCCACGGCATCTCGTATGGCCTCGATGGCGTGGGTCAACCCCCCTATGTCCTCGTAGCCGATATCGGGAACTTTTTCCAAAACGAGACTGTCGACCGAACTTTTTGGCAGGAGGTTGTATGCGAAAAGGGAATCCGGATCGTATTCGATATTGTCCCCGGCGAGGATCGTTTTATCCTGAAGCGGATAGGCCCGGCTCACCACAAGCGATTCATCCCCCACGGTGCCGATGAGCAGTTTTTCATCGCTGAGCACCTGCCGGACGCTCCCGAGGCTTCCGCAAACAAGGTCGAATCCGCGGGCGGCAACGACGTTGAGTTCGTTACTGAGCAGCAGCAACTCGCCTTTCCGGAACCTTTTCCCGGCCTCTTTCTCTTTTCTCGACTCGCGTATGGCGTGAAACGTCCTGACGACGGGTTCGCTCTCCTTGGCGGGCTCCTCCTCCATCTCAATCCTCGCCTCATACAGTCTGCCGTGATGCCGTATGACGGCGGTTCCGGGCTCACTGCCATAGTCGACAAACACTCCGAAGGGTTGGGCCCTCTCCTTTTCCTCCTCTCCCGGCAGAAACCTGCGCATCTGTTCGCGCGAGGCGTGAAGCGCCTGAGCCAGAAGCTTCCGCTTGGCTTCCGATTCTCGCATCTTCTCTTCGACGCTCTTCGCCTTGCCGTCTCCGGGCTTCATCTTCGAGGCTTCAGAAACGATGGAATCGACAACCTCCCTGCGCGATTTAGCGGTTTTCGAAGAAGCGGCGTCGGATTCCCTTTTCTTTTTCGGACCCATAAGAATTCCCCGTCATCGCGATACCCGGAAGGAACGCAAAGGGGGCAAGCCGATGCGTCTCTTCCGGAGGGCTCACATCTTTTTCCTGCCTTTTCCGTGATACCGCTGCCTGGTAAGAAGATCGAATTCCGAGCGATGAGCAAGCCAGGCGGCGGCTTCTTCGCGGTCAATACCCCGATATTGGCTGACCAGGTCTACAACCGAACCGCCCACGTCCTGGCAGAATTTGCAGAAAAAAGTGTTTCGGGAAGGGTTGAAAAAAAGAGTCATGGCTTCCCGGTCTGCGCCGCAATGCTGTTCGCTTTTGAAGCACCTTCCCATGTTCCCCTGAACCTTGATTCCCAGTTCGATGGCAACTTGAAGGATAGGGCTTGCCTGTTCTATTTTTTGCAGATCGATTCCGTCCATGGCTCCTCTCGCAGGTTGGTAAAACAGGTGGAACCGTTGCGAATCATTCGGCCGTAGTCGGATCTATCATCGTCTTAATCTCCGAGATTCGATTGGCCGGAAAACCGCCCTGGCGTGCATGCTCCTGCACCATGTCGATGCTTGGCGCTATATAGACGCAGTACACTTTATCGTCGGTAACATAGCTTTGTACCCACTGAATTTTTGGTCCCATCCCACTCAGGATTTGACACGATTTTTGGGAGATACCCTGAAGTTCTGCGGCAGAAAGCTTGCCGGCCCCGGGAATTTCACGTTCGATCAAATACTTCGGCATGTGTACCCTCCATTTGTGTTGATGTTTGGTGTAACCGAACCTGGCCGGTTGGCGCGCCCGGCCTCCCGGAGCACTTCCGCCCCGGGAGGGTGACCTAATGAAGCGTTGTCCGCGTCCGAGTGAGCCGGTCGATCGTCGCCTGCACGTACAGGGCATCGGGTGCGTCGGGCTGCAGGGCGATATATTTCTCCAAATCCTTCACGGCAGACTCGAATGCTCCCAGACTTACGGACAGAAAGCCCCGCGTTTTGTACTCCGTCGCCGCATCGGGGGCGAGAGCGATGATCCACTCAAGCGCCTGCAAAGACCTCGCTACGTCTCCGAGGTTGCCGTAGATAGCTCTCAGGTTCCTCAGGAGCCGCACGATCATGGCCTTTTCCTCCGAAGGCTCAAGAAAGCGCGAATTCCACACCAGAGCCCCCTGATGCTGCACCGCCGCCCTGCGGCGGCATTCCTTTTCGTTTAGAACCGTTCCGCTGTAAAAGGGATCGAGAAAGATTCGCTCCTCTTTTTCATAAACACCGACCAGGAAATGACCCGGCATGCCAATCCCTCGCACATCCAAACCCGCCCTGCGACCCACTTCCATGTAGAGCAGGGACAGCGTGATGGGGATGCCTGTCCTTCTTTCCAGAACGCAGTTCAGATAACTGTTGTCGGGATCGTAATAGTCTTTGGAATTTCCCCTGAAACCATCTTCTTTACAAAGCAGCCTCCCCATCGCCCGGGCAATCGCGACGGCGCCCCTCAAACCGGAGACTTTCGCGCGAAGACGAGCCCCGAGATCATCGAGCTGGGCCATGAGGGCCGGTTCATCGAGATCCGGGTAGGCAAGGCGGGAGACGAGCAACCCCGCGCGCGCCAGATCCATCCGACCTTCGGGCGCCAGAACCGTTTTTTGGAATTCATCCTGCAGATCGACAGCGAAACCGCCCAAAACAGTATCCTACGTAAGCCCGAGCAGTCGTGACGCATTGAGTCCGAGTACTTTGCGCCTTTCCTTTTCGGTAAGAAAGGTATTGGCCTTGAGTGAGCCCGTGAGGTAGGCCAGGTTCACTCCCGCCGTCTTGGAAAGAGGATAGTCCGTTGCAAAAAGCACTCTGTCGAAACCTATCGTCTTTCTGATTTCCTTAACCACCATTTCCCGGTCCATGAGCCAATCGACCGCAGCGAGATCGGCATATACGTTCCGGTACTTTTTGCCCAACTGAAGCACTTCATGGAGCCATATCCCGGGAATATAGGTGCTGTAGGCACCGAAATGGGCAAGGACCAGCACCACCCCGGGATATTTTTTCAGAAGCGGTTCCCATAGGTCGGGGTGAGAGTCCCGGCTCAACTCGGGAATTTCGAAGGGCCCGGCCCCGCACCCGCAGTGGGAAAGAATTATCGACTGCGTATCCTCACAGTACTGAAACAGTAACTCCATATTCTCGTTTTCCGAAGGATTGAAAAACTGGGAATATGGAAGCAGCTTGATCCCCCGCAGCTTCAACCGCCTGATTTCTTCCAGCTTTTCTTCCACATACTCGCTGCTCTTCGATAGATTTACGGAGCCAAACCCGATCAGGATATCCGGATAGTCGTTCACCCAGTCGGCGACATCCCTGTTCACGACGTGGGTTGGCGAATACAGGCTCGCTCGCAGCTGGGTGAGCATTCGCTCAAACTCCACCTTTTCGGCCTGAGGCGATTGTGAATAGCTCTTCCGCAACTTTTCCCTGATCTCGGGACGGTCCAGATCCGAAGGGTCCGTATCCGTCGCCAGAATGACGCCATGGGTAACGCCCGCCTCCATCATATCGGAAAAAAATTGCAGATCCGGCAACTTGGGATGGATATGAAAATCAACCACCGGGAAAGGCCCCCCCTCCAAAGGCTTTTCCACGATGGAGGAAGAGGTCCAGGAATCCGAGTCCCGACGCCGGAACGCCCCCTTGCCCCTGATCAGAATAGTGTCATTCGCCGATTGCGGGGTATGCAGGGCCCTCAAGGCCAGGGATATCCGATATGCGATCCGAAAATCGGAAGCCTTCTGAACCTGTGGCTGAAGCATTTCGATCAGCGCCTTCCGATCTTCGGTATCGTTAACGCGAAAGAGGTCTCGTACCACTCGCCATCGTACATCCGGCGGGTCGTTCACCAGTGCGTCCACGATTTGCTCCCGGTCCGGGAGCGGAGGAAAACCTTGATAGGCCGGATGCTCTTTCATGTTTCCGCCGGGTAGCGGCACAGCCCGTGGACTGTGCCGCCTTTCTGAGATTTGTAGCCGATTTTAGCCCGCGACGTCGGCCCTGGTTACCCTCTGACGATCGGACCCACAGGAAGAACGCCTCGGCCGAAAAGAGTCCCCCACAGCCCGGCTGCCGAGATATACAGGGCCATGAGAGCATCGACCATACCCACGTAGCCGGCCCATACGACGAGTTGCGGATGTCCTGCCAGGCCGAAGTCCAGCAGCAGGAAGACCGCCTCCAGCACCGCCAGGGTCAGGATAACGGCCCAGTTGGTTACAAACGACGAAATCAGCAGGTAGGTGTTGAATATGGTGTAGGCGATCAGGAATACGAGGAGGGCATGCGCATCCAGCGGAACCCATTTCATCGCTGCAAACAGATTGATCGAGCCGAAAGTGACCCAGAACAAGCCGTAGATACCAAATGTAAGCGCTGTAAATAGTTCGTTTTTCTTAAAACCGTTCAAGGCAACGAAGAAGTGAATCAGAGCTACGAACAGACTCAGGGGGATAATCACACCTGCTGCATTCGGACCGATGAGACCGGCATTCACAAAGCTAAGGGTAAACAGTCCGATACCGAAACTGGCCAGCCCTACCGTAGAAGGATCGGCTATATCCTGGTTGACTACGTGCATCTTCTCTGCCATCTTTTCTCCTCTCTAGAGAAAAAAGATTGATAACGAATGAAAAGACTTTTTACGATGCTCATTACGATACCGATACACTCTATAGTGAGAGTTTTTGGCGCTCTCTATTCACCCCCTTTTCAATCTCGGTATCCGCAACTGTAAATCCAGGATTAGCTCTCCCAAGAGGCAAAATGCATACCAGAGAGCCCGAAATCTCGGCAACAATCTCCAAAGCGGCCTGGATCAAGGTTTTTAGAACCTCCCGAGAGCCTTTGCAAAACCGGGAGGCAAGGAAGACTCTTCACCGAAGGCATCTCCGAAAATCGCCCGAAGTGCTCTATCCCTTTGTCCGGTAAGGAAAAAATCCTTCGGGGTGCTTGCCCCAGAAGACCCCATTTTCACTTTATCCTGAATTGTCCATCCCTTAGCCTCTAATCCACGGGTCGGGCGTGAGGCCATTCGCCTCAACCCACCATTATCAATGGCGCCGTCGAGGTAGCAGTTCCCTGCGGCCTCTTCCTTCTCCGAGACCCAGCGCGAAGGCGAAATCCCCCTAAATCCTCCTTTGCAAAGGGGGACTTGGGTTCGAATCACCGGATGCGTTCAAGAGTATTTCCGAGAATGGATACTATCGAGCCTCTTGCAAAACTACCTGTGGACAGGCACGAGCGGTTCTTTTTTCTTCCCCCTTTTTAATAGGGGGATCGAGGGGGATTTCGCGCACTTAGGCGGGTGCAGATGCAGAGAATTAAAATCCCCCCTTGCCCCCCTTTTAAAAAGGGGGGAATCCGCCCTGTCCCCCCGATCTTCGCAACGTTTTGCAAGGGGCTATAGCTATTGCGCCTTTCTCTCAGCGCTCTCGGCGGCTCTACGGTAGATTTTGATCTGGATCGCAAAGAAGGCTGAGACCGGGGGGCGGAGTTACATGCCATTTTCCTTGCCCCATTTTACCCAACCGACCCCAGAGTCTTTTTTGCGTTGTATTTCTCATGACTTATAAGTTGGCAAAAGGCCTGAGACTGAGGCGATGTTTCTCGTGAAAGTGTCCATGCAACTGGCGTCTGAGCGCCCTGATCCTTTGCCGCCCCGCCCCGAATGCAGGCAGGGCCTGGAGTCTGCCGTTCCCTTGCCGGTATGGCACGCATGTTGCCAATATTGCCGCGAGGGGAGCCGAGGGGCCGCAGGGGGATGGACGGCTCTTTTACCCGTTCAAACTCTCGGTGGCACTCGTTTACTAAGGGGTCTTAGCCTCCATACTGAATTGAGAGTCGGAATGCAGAGGATGTAAATGCTTGAACATGACCCGTTGAAACGATTTGCCGGAATCTACAAACCTTATGACGAGTCAGTCCGGACCGTTTGCAGGCAATGCACGGTCGGCTGCGGTCTTTTGGCTTACCTCAAAGACGGAAAAATCGTCGACATTCAGGGAGACGAAAACGATCGTGTCGGCAGGGGGCGGCTTTGCGCAAGAGGCATTGCTTTCCACCAGTGCCTCGACCACCCCGAACGCATCGGTCGCCTCCTGCGGCGAGATAGCGTTAACGAATCTTTCCAACCCGAAAACGATTGGGACAAATCCCTCGATCTGCTTGCCGAAAGGCTGCGAAAAATAAAGACCAGGTACGGCCCCCGGTCCCTTGCGATCGGGTGCGACCCGGAAGCGGGCCTTGATTTCTTCATCGGGGCCATGCGCTTTGGGCGGCTTTGGGGCACAGCCGAGGTGTATCATCCCCTGTACGCGACGCGGGGCATATCGACCGGCCCCAAGCCGGTGCTCCCCTCCGCACCGCGCTGTACCGATTGGGGCAGGAGCGCGTGCATTCTTCTGGTGGAAGCGGACCTTGCGACGACGCATCCCGTGGCCTTCGGCCACCTCCTCGATGCCCGGGAAAAGGGCGCTGAAATCATCGCCCTGGACAGTAGATTTACTCCCACGATGAGTAAAGCCGATGTGACCCACATCATACGGCCGGAGAGCGGCAACAGATTCGGCATGGCTCTGATGAAAGCCATGCTCGAAGAAGACGCCCAGGCCCTGGAGTCGGCGCAAACTCGCTTCGATCGATTCGAACAGTGGAAGGCTTCCTTTGAATCGCTCGCCTACGAAGAGCTGGAAACGATGACCGGCCTTGAGGCCGGCAAAGTCAAGGAACTCGCCCGACACCTTGCCGCCAAAAAACCCGTTACGGTAATCACCGGGAAACGGCCATCGGGCCGGCAAAATTCCGATATCTGGCGCACCGTGACGCAGGCGTGCAACAGGGACGGAATGCAGGGTGGAGGATGGTATCCGCTGGACGGAGGGCTTCCGCCGTTTCGCCCCTTCAGCGATATCGACGAAGCCGCAGAAGTTCCCCAAGGCCCGGAAAATCCCGTCAGGGCGCTCATCAGCTCGGGAAACTGGTTCCATGATCATATGCCCTCAATGCGAGAGATCGCCAAAGACGCCGAACTCGCCATCCATTTCGGAGCGTTTGCGAACGAAACGATGAATCTTGCCCATGTTGTGATTCCGGCAACACTTTGGGCGGAACGCGAGGCGCCGGTCTTTACCAACGATCGCGAGATCCGGTGGGCGAACAGGATACTCGAGCCCGCGCCGCATCACCGAACGGGGCTCGATTTTTGGACCTCTCTTGCGCAGCGCATGGCAGACGAGCTTCACGGCGAATGGAAAACCTATTTCCCCTGGAAAACTGAGGATGGTGTGGCCGATCCCCGCTCCTTCTACGGCTGGCTTCTCGACCAGTCGCCTTACACCGGCGGATGCGCGCTCGAACGGATAATCGAAAATGACGGACAGGAGCCCTTCTTTTGGCCCGTAGATCCGGCCGCATGGGCGACCGGCACGGGAAAAATCGAAGCTTTCGTTCCGCCTTCCGAACTCGCGCCCCTTTTCAAAACAGAAGATCGGGAACTCTTCCCGCTCATTTGCCAGACGACCCGGATCATTTCCCGATCCGGCAACGCGGATAACTTCCGAGCTCTTATCCGGGACCTGGAGGATGCCGAGACGGTGCACATCCATCCAGAGACCGCAGGGGCCCTGGGGATCGAAACCGGAGACCGCGTTCTGATCCACGCACCGGGTGAAACCATCGAGGCTTCGGCATGGTTGACTCGAAGGGTCCCCCGGTCTCTCATCTGGTCGGCGCGCAGACTCGGAAGCAATTTGGCGCTAATCTGCAAAAAGGGTCAGCCCCGCGAGGAAGCCTCCCGGATTTTGAAAGAGTTTTTGCGATGAACCAGAACAAGAAAATGGAAAAACGCGGGAAAGCCCTGCTGTCCGATTCTTCGCGATGCATAGGGTGTTTTGCATGCGAGACCGCCTGCAAATTGGAACACGATCTGCCCCCGCAGACTCATCCGATCCGGACGATCACGATCGGACCGCTGGAGCGCGACGACCACCTTGTCACAACCTTCCAGCCGGTGACATGCGCTCACTGTGAAACGCCGGCCTGTGTGGCGGCCTGCCTTACCGGCGCGATGCAGAAAAGAGAAGACGGCATCGTCTTTTCCGATCTTGAACTGTGTATCGGGTGTCAGGCCTGCGCGGTTGCCTGTCCCTTCGGCATCCCTCACCTGAATCCGGAAATCGGCAAGATCGCCAAATGCGACGGGTGCAAAGACAGGGTCGATAGCGGATTGTGGCCGGTATGCGCGCTCAGGTGCCCGACCGGAGCGCTCCTCTTCGGCTCCCCGGCGCGGGTGGTCCAGGAGAAAAGGCAAAAGGAAGCGACCCGAGTCGCAAATCGGGTTTTGGGGAATGAGACAATCGGGTAACCGGCGGCGGGGAATTTCGAGCCCTCCTTGCGCATCGGCGCAAAACACAGGAAATACGAAATGTTGACTCTGAAAGGGACCTCTTCGGAGAGGCAGTTTCTAGACCAGGTGATGCATAAAAGCGGGCAGAATTTGCTCGAGTGTCTGCAATGCGGCAAGTGCAGCGGCGGATGTCCCATCACGTCAAACGAAGTTGGCGGGCCGAGAAAGTTGATCGCCGAAATTCTTGCGGGAATGAAGGAAGAGGCCCTCTGCGACCCCACGTGGTGGTACTGCGTCAGTTGCGGAACCTGTGCAACGCGCTGCCCGGTCGAAATCAACATCTACCAGGTGGCTACCGTGCTGTGTGAAATGGCCGAAAGGGAAAATGTTTCGCCGAGTGAACCCGACATTCATCGATTTGAAGAACTTTTCCTCAAATCGGTCCGTGAGCACGGACGAGTCGAGGAACTCCAGACGGCGATGCTTTTCAACCTGCAGACGAGAAAGCCTTTCAAGGATGCGGGGAAAGGCTTGAGGCTGATGCTCCGGGGAGCGATCTCGCCCAAGGAATTGCTGCCGGGGAAAAAATCGGTGCGAGCCCGAGCAGACCACATATTCCAACAGGTCCTGCGGGAAAAAGGGGAAGAGTAGCGATTATGGATGCCAGCTATTATCCGGGGTGTTCCCTGGAATCGACCGCAAAGCCCTACGATCGTTCCACCAGGAGCGTTTGCCGCCTCCTCGACGTCGATCTGCATGAACCGTCCGGCTGGTCGTGTTGCGGTTCATCCCCCGCCCTCAAAATGGACCGGCTCTTATCGGTCTCTCTTGCCGCGAACAACCTGGCCCTCACGGAAAAAGAACTCTTCGGTGACCTGCTCGTTCCGTGTCCCTTTTGCTATCGCCGCCTGTTGAGCGCCCAACAGGAGCTCAAGGCCGACTCCTCCTTGCGGGCAACGGTGGAATCGGCTGTCGGAGCGGTTGTCACAAACGATTTGAACGTCCGTAACATCTTGGACTTCTTTCACAATCTGGTGGGGCTAAAGAAAATAGAATCGAAGGTCGTAAGGCCCCTAAGCGGCTTGAAGGTGCTCCCCTATTACGGCTGTTACCTGCTAAAGCCCCGGACCGTCACCTCCTTTGACGATCCCGAAAATCCCGTCTCGATGGATGAAATTCTCGCCGTGCTGGGGGCCGAGGTGCTCGACTGGGATTTCAAGACCGAGTGCTGCGGGTCGGGCCTTGCCCTCAGCAAGACGCAAAAAGTGGTGGAACTGAGCGGCCGCCTGGTTCGAGAAGCCGCCTTTCGAGGCGCTGACGCAATAGTTGTCGTATGCCAACTCTGCCAGGCCAACCTCGACATGCGCCAGCAGGAAATCGGCAGGCTGTACGGAACCAAATACAGTATCCCGGTCGTTTACCTGACACAGCTCATGGGGGTGGCGTTCGGCATCGAGGCCAAACCCCTGGGCCTCAATCATCACCTGGTAAACCCGCAGCCTGTTCTCCGAAGGTACAAAGGATGATTTCATGAAGAGGATTGGAGTCTATCTCTGCCACTGCGGCACCAATATAGCCGGTAAGGTCGATGTGGCGCGCATCGCCGGGCAGATCGGTGAGGAGAGCGCCGAAGTCGTCGTTTGCAGACACTACAAGTATATGTGCTCGGAGCCCGGGCAGAAGATGATCCGAGACGACATCGCAGAATTTGGCCTGGACCACGTCGTCGAGGCTTCCTGTTCGCCCAAGATGCATGAGCCCACTTTCAGAAACGCCGTATCCATGGCCGGAATGAACCAGTACATGTTCGAGATGGTGAATATTCGCGAACATTGCTCGTGGGTGTCTGAAAACGACGAATTGGCCACCAGGAAAGCCAAGAGCCTGGTCATGGGCGCGATAGCCAGGGTAGTTCACCACCAGCCGCTCCAGGGGTCCCGGTGCTCGGTCAATCGATCGGCCATGGTGGTAGGAGGCGGGATCGCAGGCATTACCGCCGCCCTGAAAATCGCCACAGCAGGCTACAAAGTCTATCTGGTCGAAAAGGACGAAATCATCGGGGGCCGGATGGCCCAGTTCGACAAGACGTTTCCGACACTCGACTGCGCCGGCTGCACGCTCACCCCCAAAACCAGCGAAGCCGGACGACACCCTAATATAGAAATACTCACCAAGTCCGAAGTTCTGGACGTTTCCGGGTTTGTCGGCAATTTCTCGGTCCGCGTGCTCCAAAAGCCCCGGTACGTGCGTCTGGATAAATGCACCGGGTGCGGAGATTGCCAGAAGGTTTGTCCGGTAAATATTTCAAGCGGTTTCGAAGTCGGGCTTGCCGCGCGCCATCCCATAAGCCGCCCGTTTCCGCAGGCCATTCCCAACACCTATTCCATCATACGCGCCGGCACCCCGCCCTGTCAGGCAGCGTGCCCGGCGGGCGTAAACGCTCAGGGCTACATGACGCTTGCCGGGGAAGGAAAATTCACTGAAGCCCTCGCCCTGGTCCGGCAGCGAATGCCCTTCGCCTCGATATGCGGAAGGATCTGCAACCGGTTGTGCGAAAGCGCCTGCAAGCGCGGTCAGGTGGACGCGCCCCTGGCCATCTGCCACACGAAACGATTTCTCGGTGATCTGGAAGCCGCAAACGGCACGGATGATCCGCCGGCCGCAAAACCGCGCCGCGAGGAAAAGACAGCAGTCATAGGAGGTGGACCCGCCGGCCTTTCAGCCGCCTATTACCTGGCTTTGGAAGGCTACCCCGTCACGATTTTCGAAAAGCTCCCGATTGCCGGCGGCATGCTGGCCGTGGGCATTCCCGAATACCGCCTCCCCAAAAAGGTGCTGAATCTGGAAATCGAACGGCTTACCCGGCTGGGAGTTGAAATCCGGACGGGAGTGGAAATCGGTAAAGACCTCACCCTGAATCAACTGCGCGGGGAAGGCTACCGCGCCTTTTTCCTCGGGATCGGCGCCCACAGGGGGTACAATCTTGGAATCGAAGGGGAAAAGGACTTTCAACCCGTTTTGGACGGCGTCACGTTTCTTCGGGACCTCGGGCTTGGCAACCGCAAAGCCCCCGCAGACCGTGTGGTTGTAATAGGCGGAGGAAATGTTGCGATCGACGCCGCCAGATCTGCCCTGCGCCTGGGGTGCTCCAAGGTGCACATCGCCTATCGGCGCACCCGCGAGGAAATGCCCGCGCACGAGGAGGAAATTCATCATGCAGAGCAGGAGGGCATTGAAATCCACTATTTGACGATTCCCAAACGCATCGTGGGAGCGGACGGTTGTGTTACCGGGCTGGAATGTCTCCGGGCGCGTCTCGGGGAACCGGATGCAAGCGGAAGGCGAAGGCCTGTACCGATCGAGGGAAGCGAGTTCGTACTCGAGGTTGACGCGGTCATCCCGGCGATCGGCCAGGAACCGGACCTCGGGGGATTGTGCGCGGAAGAGTCCTTCGACCTCACCAGGCGCGGGACCTTTGTCGTCGATAAAGACACATTCCGGACCGGGGTCTCCGATGTTTTCGCGGGAGGCGACGCGGTCCTGGGGCCGGCCACCTTCGTCGAAGCGGTCGCGCAGGGGCGGCTCGCGGCGGCCGGTATCCACGACTACCTGCAGCACGGGCTTCTGCGTGAAGTGAAAACCGCCGAAAAGCCGGTCGAAAAAGCACTGAGCGAAGAAGAACGCTCGAGAGTCCGCCCGATCGAGCGGCAACGCATGCCGATGCTTTCTCCCTCGGTTCGAATGGGCTCCTTTGACGAAGTGGAGCTGGGACTTTCGGCCGAACAGGTACAGTTGGAAGGCAAACGGTGTCTCAGCTGCGGGCTCTGCTGCCAGTGCGGCGAATGCGCCTCCCACTGCGGCCCGCAGGCAATCGACCTTACCGAACGGGATCGCATCAGATCTCTCGACGTCGGGGCCATCGTGGTCGCTACCGGCATCGACATCTTCGATGCCAAAAAGTTTCCCGAATACGGCTATGGAAAGTATCCCGACGTAATCACCAATCTCCAGTTCGAACGGCTGTGCAACGCCTCGGGGCCGACCGGGGGAAAGCTCGTGCGGCCAAGCGACGGCAAGACGCCTCAAAGCGTCGTATTCATTCAATGCGTGGGTTCGCGGGACCGCGCGCGCGGGGCCGAATACTGCTCGAAGGTCTGTTGCATGATCAGCGCCAAGCAGCTGAGCATTTTCAAGCACTTCAATCATGAAGGACAGGCCTACGTCTTCTACATCGACAACCGCACGGGCGGCAAAGGCTATGAAGAGTTCCTGCGCCGCGCGATCGAGGAAGAAGGCGCCCAGTATATCCGGGGCCGGGTTGCCAGGGTCTTTCGGGAAGGAGGCCGCCTGAAGGTGCGCGGGGAAAACAGCCTGGCCGGCGGCCCCGTCGAAATCGAAGCGGACATGGTGGTTCTTGCCACCGGGCTCACCGCCCGAAACGATTACATGAATGTGGCGAGGGCGCTCAATCTTTCAACCGACAAGAACGGCTTCTTCATCGAACTGCACCCGAAGCTCGGGCCGGTGGAAACCAGCCTGGCGGGGATCTATCTTGCCGGCGCAGCCCAGGGGCCCAAGGACATTCCCGAATCGGTCGCGCAGGGGGGAGCGGCCGCCGCCGAAGCGCTCGCCCTTTTCAGCGTCGGGCAGGTAGAAGTCGAACCCACCGTGGCAGGCGTGCTTTCGGACCGCTGCACCGGCTGCAGGACCTGCGAGCATCTGTGCGCCTACCAGGCGATTTCCTTTAGCGTCGAAGGCAAACACGCCGTCGTCAACCAGGCCGTGTGCCAGGGATGCGGCACCTGTGCGGCCGCATGCCCCGTTGCCGCCATAGCCGTAAACCACTATACGCCCGATCAGATTTTTGCGCAGATCGAAGGAATACTCGGATGAATCCTTTCGAACCCAGGATCATAACTTTCCTTTGCAACTGGTGCTCGTACGTAGCCGCCGATGCCGCGGGAGTCTCAAGGCTGCCTCAGAAAACCAACACGAGAACGGTCCGGGTTTTCTGCTCCGGAATGGTAGACCCAAGCTACGTGATCAAGGCCTTTGCACAGGGCGCCGACGGCGTTCTGGTAGCCGGCTGCCACCCCGGAGACTGTCACTACATAGCCGGAAATATCAAGGCCCTGCGACGTTCGTTCCTTCTTCGCAAGCTGCTGGAGGAACTCGGAGTCGATGAAAAGCGTTTCAGGCTCGAGTGGATCGCGGCCTCCGAACCGCACAAATACGCGAAGGTCATAAACGAGATGAGCGAACAAATCCGCGCGCTCGGCCCCCTGAGGGGGCCTGCCGGACCGATCCGCCTGGCGCAGGGCGCCTGATTCTCGACTTAACGACCGGAGGAAGGAGTTGCTCGAAGTGGAAGCAAAACATGTGGCCGTCTACGCCGCCACCGGCTGCAGAGGATGTGAAAACACCATTCTGGACATCGGCTTTCAGGTGAATTCGCCGGGGCGCCTGGCCCGCTTTGTATTCTGGCCCTACCTGCTCGGCTCCCGGCTCGAAGACCTCGAAAAGACCGCCGAGATAGATGTCACCTTCTTTACCGGAGCGATACGCACCGAAGAAGATGAAATAGCGGCGCGAAGACTCCGCGAAAAATCGAAAATCGTCGTTTCCTTCGGCGCCTGTGCCGCGTTCGGCGGAATGCCGGGTCTTTTGAACCTGCAGCAGGAAAGCGATCCCCCCGCCGTTTCCTTTGATGAGGCTGCGCCGTTACCCGGACTGCGGGACCGGGTCGATTCGCTCCACCAGATCGTAGACGTCGACTATTTTGTTCCCGGCTGTTCTCCGCCCGTGAATTACACCTGGACCATACTGCAGTCCCTTGTCTGCCAATCCTCCTCCTCCGCCAGGATGTCCTTTGCCGCCTCCAGGCTTCCGCAGCGTATCGCCCGCTCGGTCCTCTCGGGGGTCTTGCCGCCGGCGGGAAGTGTCTTTGCGGGAGAAAGAGGTGTGTGCGCCAGTTGCGGCAGATTAAAGGAAGAAAAATCCTTTACTTCGCTAAAGCGCATCGACCGGTTCGAACCCGATCCCTTGCGGTGCCTTCTCGAACAGGGGCTTCTTTGCCAGGGAATCGCCACCCGGGAAGGCTGCGGGGGCCTTTGCACCGGAGCCGGCGTTGCCTGCAGGGGCTGCTTTGGAAAGGCCGAAGCCATATACGATGCCGGCGCAAAGATGGTTTCCGCGATCGCTTCCACCTTCGATACGACCGATGCCGGGGAGATGGAAAAAATTGCCGAAATGTTTGTCGATCTGGCCGGCGCCTTCTACCGGTACACGGCGCCCGCCGAGTGCGCCCTGCTCCACCCCCCCGCATCGAAACAGGAGGCCGGCCGGGAATCGGAGGCGGCCGAAGGGGCCGCAGGCGCGTAGCGGCAAAAACCCGGGCGCAACGCCCGCTATGAGGGAAATTAGATGGCGACCACAATCATCGGTCCTTTAAGGTGGCTCGAAGAGCCTTCCAGAATCTCGATCAGCCAAAACGGCGAAGGTCTGAGATCCTACTACCAGGTTACCGCCCCGCGCGATATCGGGGCGATGTGCCAGGGGCGGCCCGCAGAAGAGCTGCCGCGAATTCTTTCGATCCTTTCGCCCTCCCATCATATCGCCTCCGCAAAGGCCCTCGACAACCTTTTCGGAATAACCGCTCCGCCTGCGGCTGAAAATATCCGCAAGGCGCTCTCGGAGATCCTCACCTTCATTCACCATTCGAAAAAGCTGCTGTTTCTTCTCACCTCTCCGGAAAATCTCCCCGGATACGGCGAAAACGCGCGGCGAAAGATTCCATCTCTTCCGCGCCGGACAGCCGATGAAATCATGGCGGGGCTTGCACTCTTCAAGGAAGCCGCCTCCATCCTCGGCGGCCGCTATCCCCATCCGGTAACCGCCATTGCGGGTGGTGTCAGCCGCCCCGTAAAGGAGGTCCACTATCTGCGCCTCCGGGAAATCATCAAAACCTGCCTTCCCTACGCTTTGCGGTTGCGCGACATCTTCACGGAAAGAGTCCTTGGCAGCGGCTCCCATCGAACGACGAATCTTTTCTTCGATCCCCTAAGCTCGATGGCTTTCAGCGAGGCCGAAAACGTCGTTGTGGCTACCGACCCCTCGGGCGCCGAATCGGCAAGATGTACGCCTGACAAGATACCCGAGCTCCTGGAAATCATCTGCGAGCCCTGGACCTATCTGCCGTTTGTGCACGAGCGGGCAAAGAGTTGGGACGGCCCCGTTTCGCCCCGAACCGAGGGCCTTTTCTTCGTGGGTCCCCTCGCGCGGCTGAATCGCTGCCGCCCCTTTGAGACTCCCCTGGCCGAAGAGGAAAGACAGCGCCTCGTGAGTTTTCTCGGGCCTCCGCCGCTCTTTAGCGCTATCGCCGGATACTGGTCGATGATTGTGGAACTGATCGGCTCAGCCGAGGAGGCAGGAAATCTTTTCTCGCAGGAAAGCCTTTCCGGGGCCGATATCCGGGTGGTTGCAAACGGTCCGGGTCGTAGCGGGCTGGCAGCCTTGGAAGCCCCCGAAGGCTTCGTCTTCCACCGCTACGAAGTGAACGAGCGCGGCCTGGTCGAAGAGGTGACCATCCTGGATGCAGCCTCTGAAAACAATTCCCTGAGGTCTATTCTGACTCAAAAAGCGGCCGAAGAAGCCATGGCCCGCGAAGAATCGTGGGAAGAGGCGAAGAAAAGCATCGAGCGGAGCCTCGTGCCCTTCTGATCCAAGGAGAATGCAATGTTCAAAACAGTGATTATCGACGCGGAAAAATGCTCAGGATGCCGTTCCTGCGAAACATACTGCTCGCTCAAGCACGAATCGTTCTGCGCTCCGTCCCGGGGAAGGGTCCACGTTGTCAAATGGGAGCAGGAAGGGATCTTTGTGCCCATCAGCTGCATGAGGTGCGAGGAGCCGGCCTGCGAACTGGCCTGCCCGCAACACGCGACGTATCGCAACTATTCCACGGGCGCCATGGAGGTTGACGCGAGTCGCTGCATCGGATGCATGAGCTGTGTGTTTGCCTGCCCCTTCGGCGCGACTTTTCTCGACCAGGCGACGGGGAAAGTCCTCAAATGCGATCTTTGCGACGGGGACCCGACCTGCGCGAAGGTGTGCCCCACCGGAGCGCTGACGTGCGAGGAAATATCCCGGGAGACCTACCTCAAGCTCATCAGAAACGCCGACCAGATCCCGCGGCTGGTGAGAGAGGCCCTGGGCGGCAGCCCGCTGGACGCCGCGGGCTGAGAGTTACCCGAACCGCACCCATGGAGGATATTTCGGTCATGATTACGCCGATTCTGGTGCCGCGCTATATTCTCGGCCTGCACACCCGCGTCCCGAAAAAGAGCAGAAAAATCGTTGTCCAACAGTGGCTGAAGAACAACGGGGAATTCGTAGCCGACGGCGAAACGGTGCTCGTCCTGGACACGAGGAAGGCTGCCGTGGAGATGGTCTCGCCGGCTTCCGGCCTCTTGTTTCAATTGATAGGTGTCGATGTGAAGGTGGATGTGGGAGACACCCTGGCCGTGGTGGCAGACACCGAGGAGGAGTTCCGGGATTACGCGCGGCAGGCGATCGCCCGGACAGCAGGTGAAGTCCTGGCCAATAATTAACCGGGAGGATGCTTCCATGAAAGCCGATATTCCGGAAAAAGGCGCCGTCCTGCAAAGAGACGGGGAAGACTATGCGATCGCCCCGCATATACCGGGGGGATTCATCGAAGTGGCTCAATTCCGAAAACTTGTCGAGGCCGCCGAGAAATTCGATGCTCCGGTCATGAAGCTGACGTCCGGGCAGCGCATAGCCATCGTAGGCATAAAGCAGGAAGATGTGCCCGCCGCATGGAACCGGATCGACATGAAAATCGGCCATGTGATCGGGCTGTGCGTTCGGATGGTCAAATTTTGCCCGGGGACGACCTACTGCCGGCACGGCAGGCAGGATGCCATGGGAATGGGGCTAAAGCTCGACGAACTCTACCACGGCTATTCGCTTCCCGCGAAATTCAAGATCGGGGTAGCAGGATGCGAATACTCCTGTGCCGCCCCGCTCACCAAGGAAATTGGCCTGAGAGGCGCACCCGAAGGCTGGACACTTACCGCAGGCGGCAACGGCGGCGCAAAACCGAAGTTCGGACACCTTCTGGCCGAAGGACTCGATGACGGACAGGCCCTTGAGGCTGTAGCCCGCATCGTCGATTTTTTCGAATCCTGCACCTGGGCCAACAAAATGCGCATGGGGGCCGTCATCGACAAGATCGGGTTCGATGAGTTCAAAAAGGCGGTATCCATCGGGTAGCTCTTCCCTGGGTTCAAACGGTTCGCACATCTTTTGAGGATGTCGAGTATGGGTAAAGACGACATTTTGAGCAAAGCCGCTGTTCTCCAAAGAGACCAGGAAACTTACGCGATTGTTGCCCCTTTGCCAAACGGCGTGATGGATGTGGCGACTGCCCGCCGTATTGCGGATACGGCGGAAAGGTTCGGGGTAAAACATCTCAAGGTCACAGGCGCCCAGCGCCTGGTGCTCCTGGGAATCGCGGAAGAAGACATCGATGCCGCCTATGAGTCGCTCGGCGTAAAGCCCCAACAGGGCGGGGCGCTCTGTCAGCAGTACATCAAGGTCTGCCCCGGCAACAGTTTCTGCGCGCGCGGCCAGCAGGACACCCTCGCCTTTGCCCAAAAGGTTTGGGAACGGTTCTACCCGGTTCCCAAGATAACCGCCAAGGTGAAGATCGGCGTTGCAGGCTGCTACAATTCCTGCGTCGAGCCGGCCATCAAGGATATCGGCCTCATCGGCCTCCCAGGCGGCTGGATCATCATGGTGGGAGGCGCCGGAGGCAAGGACCCGAGGCTTGGGGAAATCATCGCGCGAAACCTCGATTCGGACCGGGCGCTTGAAATAATGGAGAAAATTCTCAAGTATTATCGCGGAGCGTCCTCACGGCATCAAACCAGAAATCAGAGACTTGGCGTGATCCTTGCCCGTGAGGGCAAAGGCCCGCTTTTGCGCGCGTGCGGACTGGAGTGATCGGGTTTGGAAATTCGCTTTCGCCAGGAAAGGGGATACCGTGGAAAAATGGGAATGTTCGGTTTGCGGTTATATATACGATCCGGCTGTCGAAAACCCCGGGACGGCCTTCGATGCGCTTCCCGATTCGTGGTTTTGCCCGAATTGCGGCGTAGGCAAGGAATTCTTTAAAAAGGTCGAATAATTAGCCGGAGGGCTCCATGGATCTGGACAGAAAGAAGCCTGTTTGCGGTACGTGCAAAAACTGGGGCGGCAAACGAGAGTGCGCGGAGGACGGAACCATTCGGGTGAGCCCTTCCGCCCGCGGCCGATGCGAAAAACTCGATAAATTCAAAACGCCGCAGGGGGGTTGCGACTACTGGACGGAGGCGGACACGGACGACTAACGCCCGCAGGCAGGACTCGGCGATTCCCCATCAGCATCCCCGGTTTTCCAGGGCTCCTTCGCTTGTGATTTCGTGGAGAATATCCAACAGCTTGTGGCACGGCACCGGTTTTATGACCACGCGATCCACCCCGCTCTCTTCGATTTTGTCCGGGTCGAACTGTTTGTCCCAACCCGTGTAGAGCAGGAAGGCGACCTTTGGAATTCCCTTCTCCGAACAGTAGGTTTTGATCTGCTTTCCGAACTCCCAACCATTCATTTCGTCCATGCCAAGATCGCACAAAATCACGTCGAAACAGCCCTTTTTGAATGTTTCCAGGCCCTGGGCCGCCGTCTGGCAGGTGACCAGTTCGACCTCGTTGTCCTCGAAAAACATTTCCATTGCCCTGAGGATATTGATTTCGTCGTCTATCATGAGAAACCTGATTTTTTTCGCTTCCTTGCGCTCCTCAGCGACAGCTTTCTCAACGGGAGGCGCGTCCGTGTGCGGAAGAATGACGGTAAAAGTCGTCCCCCTGCCCAC
>JAKAJS010000242.1 GCA_021813685.1 Deltaproteobacteria bacterium
GAAAAGCGGCTGATCATAGCGCTCGTTGCCCTTTTCGGGTTTCTTGCCGCAGCAGCGCTCGCCCTGCTGTATATAGTTCCCTATTACGGTTTCCGCCGCATCTCGGTGCATCTTCCCCTCATAATGGGGGTACTTACGGTCCTGGCCGGGGTACTGCTTTTGGGCGGTCTCCTCCTTTTGGCCGCCGTTTTCGCCCTCGGCCGCGATATTTCCTTTTCCCGCAAGCTCCGCAGCGTCGCCATACGGTTTTTGCTGCCCATCCTCGTCGGTGTGGGCAGGCTTGTCGGGTTTCGCCGCGAACAGGTCCAGCACGCCTTTGTGGCCGTTAACAACCAGCTGGTTCTTTCCCAGTGCCTCAACGGAAAACCGCCCAAATCCGTCCTGCTCCTCATGCCTCACTGCCTCCAGAATAGAGACTGCCAGGTGAAGGTCACCTACCGGGTGCAAAACTGCAAGCGCTGCGGCAATTGCTGCATAAAGGAGCTGATCGAGCTTTCCGAAAAATACGGCGCCCACCTCGCCGTAGCCACCGGAGGCACCATTGCGCGCCGAATCGTGCTCGATACCCGCCCCGAACTGATCATTGCGGTCGCCTGTGAACGCGACCTCACGAGCGGCATCCAGGATACGACCCCCCTGCCGGTCTTCGGGATTTTCAACAGGAGGCCTTTCGGGCCGTGTCTGAATACCCTTGTGCCGATCGACCAGGTGGAGGCCGTGCTGAAGGCGCTCTTTCCGCAGGGCCGGAACGATTCGGAAAACTGAGACCCGGACTATGACCGATCAGCGCCTTAAATTAAAAGAGCTCAACCTGAAAGGCTTCAAGTCCATTGATGCGGAGGGGCAGTCGATCTCTTTTGGAGACGTAACTGTTTTCCTGGGCGCGAATGGAGCAGGCAAGAGCAATCTCGTCTCTTTTTTTAAACTTCTCCACTACTTGACAACGGGTGCGCTTCAGACTTTCATCGGCGAGCAAGGCTATGCCGATTCACTTCTCCATTATGGCGCCTCCACTACAGCACGCATTCAGGCTACATTGAAATTCGAGCAGGGTGAGGCCGGTGAGGATACCTACGGCTTTACCTTGTCTCATGCCAGTGGCGACACGCTTATTTTCACCGAAGAATCTGTAACATGGCAGAAAGCGGGCCGGCCGCGGCCTCAAAAAGTTGATTTGAAAGCCGGACATAAGGAAGCAAATATCATAGAAGATGCAAAGCAGTCCGGCACGACCAGCAGAACCAGCCGATTCATTTTAAATCTGCTCAGACTTTGTCGGGTATATCAGTTTCACGACACATCGGGGACTGCCAAAATTCGTAATTATGGCTACATAGGTGATGGCGACTATCTGAGGGACAATGCAGGAAATTTGGCTGCCTTCCTATACGGGATGTCGAGTAGGCAGGAGTTCAGGAAGTACTACGAGCGTATCGTTCGCCACATACAATTAGTGATGCCACAATTCGGAGACTTCATTCTGAGACCGTCGCCTGCGAACAGGAATAGTATCAATCTGGATTGGACGGACAAAGGCAGGGGGTATCACTTCGGCCCGCACCAGCTATCTGATGGATCGCTTCGCTTTATGGCGCTGGCCACGCTTCTGTTGCAGCCTCCGTCAACGCTTCCACGGGTCATCGTTCTCGACGAACCCGAACTCGGATTGCATCCGGCGGCAATTTCCAACTTTTCAGGCATGGTTCGAACGGCTTCGGTGAATTCTCAGGTCATTCTTGCTACCCAGTCTCCCCGCCTCGTGGATGAATTCGATCCCGAGCAAATTGTCATCGTTGAATGGGACGGGAAGGCAGACCGAAGCATATTTCGACGCCCGGATAAGGACGCTCTTTCAGACTGGCTTGAGCGGTACAGCCTTTCCGAACTGTGGGAAAAGAATATTTTAGGAGGCCGGCCCTGAGTCTCATCCGGCTTCACATCACTGCGGAAGGCCAAGCGGAACAGGCATTCGTGAAAAGAATACTAGCCCCGCATCTCGGAGATTTTGACGTCTTTGCAGATGCGCGTTGCGTCGAGACAGGCAGAAACAAAAGAATCGGCAGGACATATCGAGGAGGTCTGATAAGCTACAAGAAAGCTAAATCGGATATAATCACCTGGATGAAAGATGATGACCACGCCGAATGCAGATTCAGCACAATGTTCGATCTGTACGCGCTACCGGACGACTTCCCCGAGTATTCCGATGCAGTACGTGAAGCCGATCCATATAGAAAGGTCCAGGTTCTGGAGCAGGCGCTGATGGATGACATCAATGATCGTCGCTTTATTCCATATATTCAGCTTCACGAATTCGAGGCCCTCATTTTTGCCGATGTGAAGCAGTTGGATTGGGAATATCTTGACCACGACGCACCCATTCGGCGCTTGGGGGAAGTGGTGAAAATGACCAGAGATCAAAATCCGGAACTGTTCGACGATAATCCTGAAACGGCGCCATCCAAACGGATAATGCGTGAGATCCCCGAATATGACAAAGCCAACGCGGGGATATTGGTTGCCCAAAAGATCGGACTGGCAACCATGAGGACCAGGTGTCCTCATTTTCGCGCCTGGGTTGAGTCGCTTGAAAGACTCGCGCAGGTATCTTAGAGCCATTTTTCCCAAAGACAGTGCAATAATGGTCACATCGCGAATACTAGCCTACCACATCCTGCTACACCTCGAGCAGAAGGCGCCCCATCCCGACCGGCTGATCCGCACCACCCTGGAGCGGCACTCAAGACTTGAGGAGCGCGACCGGGCGCTTTTAACCGAGATTGTCTACGGAGTTGTCCGCTGGCGCGGGAGGCTCGACTGGCACATCGACCAGTTGAGTAAGACCCGGCCCGACAGGATTTCCCCCGAAGTGCGCGTTCTGCTTCGACTCGCCCTCTACCAGATTTTGTTCCTGGATCGCATTCCGGATCACGCGGCGGTAAACGATGCGGTCGAGATCGCCAAGAGCAGCCAACCCCCGCATGTCATACGGTTTATAAACGGTCTTTTGCGCGAGGCGGCAAGGCGAGGCGCCCGCACCGAACCCGCCGGGCAAGAAGAAGGAGGGTCCGGCTTCCCCGCCTGGACCAACTGGAAATGGCCCGATGCCCAAAAAGACCCTG
This sequence comes from Deltaproteobacteria bacterium, assembly GCA_021813685.1. Lineage (GTDB taxonomy): Bacteria > Desulfobacterota > Syntrophobacteria > Syntrophobacterales > Syntrophobacteraceae > SbD1. Next base: position 3,123 of record JAKAJS010000242.1, read on the forward strand.
CCGCCTATCTGGCGGTCCTCACCTCGAACCCTCCCTGGCTTGCGAGCAGGATGATCGCAGAGATCGGCCTCGAAGAGGCGGGACTTTTTTTCGAGGCCGGAAACCGAATCGCCCCGGCGGTCTTCCGGGTAAACACGCTCAGGGCTTCCCGCGAAGAGACCCTCTCCATGCTGAAGGAGGAAGGAATCGAGGCGGCGCCCTCGCACCTTTTGGAAGGCGCCATTCGCGTAAAGACGCCCCGGCGGGACATGACCGGGACGGCGGCTTTCCGGCAGGGCCTTCTGCAGCCTCAGGACGAAGCCTCCCAGATCGTTTCCCTGCTTCTCGCCCCGCGGCCCGGCGAGCGGGTGTTGGATCTGTGTTGCGGAATGGGCGTAAAATCGGCCCACATAGCCATCCTGATGCAAAACCAGGGGGAGGTGACAGGCGTCGATACCTCGGCCTGGAAGCTCGACGAGGCACAAAAAAACGCACACAGACAGGGGATAACGATAACTCGCACGCTCGCCGAAGATGTGCTCGCTCTCGATCCCGGGGCCATCGGTCTTTTCGACCGGGTCCTGCTCGATGCTCCCTGCACGGGGCTGGGCGCGGTCCGCAGAAAACCCGATATCAAATGGCGCCGGCACGTGAAGGATTCCTACCGGCTCTCACTGCTCCAGAAAGAACTCCTCTCGCATGGAGCCCGCTTCGTAAAGCCCGGCGGAGTCCTGGTCTACGCAACCTGCACGGTTCTACGGGAAGAAGACGAAGCGGTGGCCGAACACCTTGGCACCTCACATCCCGAGCTTTTCCTCGAAGAGGCCGTTGAGCTCCTCCCGACGCTTTGCCGCCACATGGCTTCGGGCCCCTACTTTCGCTCCTGGCCGCACAAACATGACACCGACGGCTTTTTTTCCGCCAGGTGGCGACGCCGCTAGCTCTCCCGGCAGGGGGGACGACAAAACGGCCCACCCTAGAAATTCCGCGATTCCTAGATTCATAATTTCGTTGTATATATGGATTCTCACCCTTGGGGAGCCATACTTTTAGAACCTTACAACCGGTCAGGAGGAAAACTATGGAGCCAAGAAAGATCGTTCTGCCAGACAGCGAAATACCCAAGCAATGGTACAACATCCTGTCCGACTTGCCGACACCGATGTGTCCGCCCCTTCACCCGGGAACGGGCAAGCCGGTGCAGCCGGAGGATCTCGCTCCTGTTTTTCCCATGAACCTGATCGAACAGGAGATGTCCACCGAACGCTTTATCGATATCCCCGAACCGGTGATTGAAAAATACCTCCTCTGGCGCCCCACGCCCCTTTGCCGGGCGTTCAATTTCGAAAAGCTCCTCGATGCGCCCGTAAAGATTTACTACAAATACGAAGGGGCAAGCCCGGCAGGAAGCCACAAGCCCAATACCGCCATCCCGCAAGCCTACTACAACAAGATCTTCGGCATAAAGAGACTGTCTTCGGAGACCGGCGCCGGGCAGTGGGGAAGCGCTCTCAGCATGGCCTGCGCCATGTTTGGCCTCGAGTGCCGGATCTTCATGGTGCGAATCAGCTACGACCAAAAGCCGTATCGACGACTGATGATGACCACCTGGGGTGGGGAGTGCATTGCGAGCCCGAGCGACAGGACCAAAGCCGGACAAAAGATCCTGGCCGAGAATCCGGACTCCCCGGGCAGCCTCGGAATAGCCATAAGCGAGGCCATCGAGGACGCGGTCGGGGGCAAGGACTCCCGCTACTCTCTGGGAAGTGTTCTCAATCACGTCATGCTCCATCAAACCGTCATTGGGCTCGAGGCGCAAAAGCAGCTGGCCCAGATCGGGGAATACCCCGACGTGGTGATGGGGTGCGCGGGAGGGGGGAGCAATTTCGCAGGAATCGCACTGCCCTTCATCCGCGATAAAATCCATGGGAAAGACGTGTTGGTGGTGGGCGCCGAACCCACCTCCTGTCCCACCTTGACGCGCGGCCCGTTTGCCTATGACTTCGGAGACACCGCGATGACCACCCCTCTTCTGCCCATGTACACCCTGGGACACGGCTTCATCCCCGAGCCGATCCACGCCGGAGGACTGCGCTATCACGGCATGGCGCCGATAGTGTCCCACCTTGTCCGGGAGGGAATGATCGAGCCAAGGGCCTACGACCAGATCGAGACCTTTACCGCCGGTGTAAAATGGGCCAGGTCCGAGGGCGTCATTCCCGCCCCCGAGACCAATCACGTTATCGCCGCAGTCGTGCAGGAGGCCGAGCGAGCCAAACAGGAAGGAAAGCAAAAGACCATCCTCTTTAATTTCAGCGGCCATGGAATGGTAGATCTTGCCGCTTATGACGCGTTTCTTTCCGGCAGGCTCCATCAGCACAAACTGAGCGATGAGGCGATCGCGCTGGCGCTCAAATCGATCGAAAATCTACCCAAACCGTAAGGCGGCAGAGAGGGGGACTCATTGAAAAGAACGGGGGCTATCGCCCCCTGCACCCCCACGCCGCTACGCGGCTCTTTTCGCGCGGGGGAAACATTCCCCCGCGCTTTATCACCGTTTGCGACCAATGAGTCGGAACGATCGGTAAGATGCCATGGATGCACGTGACGAACTCTGGATACGGTGCCCGCGACTGGGCGGGCAGGCGCCTTTCACCTTCTGCCTGCAGGAAGGGGGAAACCTTCCGTGCCCCCGGATCATTACCTGCTGGCAGGTTTACTTTCCCATAGAAACGCATTTGAAAGAACACCTCTCGCCGCAGCAGTGGGAAGAGTTTGAGAGGAAAAAGCCCAAGGAAAAGGTCGCCTCTCTTCTCGAGTTGATAGAAGAAGCGGGAAAGACGGCGCAGAAAGAAAAATGAGTCCTGCCTCGGTGCTGCGAACCTCGCCTGCCCCGGCTCGATCTTTGTTTGACATTTTGCAAAAATGGTATAGAGAATCTACGTTTACTAAAAGGGGAGGTGGTTTTGCGCCTCCCGTTTAGAGCTGCTCACCAATCGATTGAGGGGCAACGAAGATGTCTCGTCCGATGGCCATAACGATCACCCGGGAACTGGGCAGCGGTGGCGCCTACATTGCCATGCAGGTCGCCAGGCGGCTTGGCTACGCCTATATGGACCACCAGATCCTGCAGGAGGCCGCACGGGAACTCGGGTGCCACCAGGAGGAACTGCAGGACAGGGACGAGCGGCTGCAGACCTTCTGGGACAAGCTCATCGCCGTTTTTGCCCTGGGCGCTCCCGAGGGCATCTATATCCCTCCGCCGCGCTGGATTTCCGACGAGCGGCTGATCGAAACCGAAAAGCGCCTCCTGCACGAGTTGGCGGCCAAGGGGCCGTGTGTAGTCGTCGGCCGCGGCGCATTTTATCTCTTGCGCGGGCAGGCGAAATTGTTCAATGTATTCGTCCACGCCCCGTTAAGCTTTCGCATCCGGCGGGTCATGAGCATGTACAAGCTCACAGACGAGAAGGAAGCCGCCGAAATGATCGACCGGAGCGACCAGGAGCGGGGCCGCTATATTCGGTTCTGCACCGGCCTCGACCGGTTGGATGCACGCAATTACCACCTGTCCCTCGATACGGGAACGATCGACTTCGTCTCGGCTGCGGAAATGATTGTGAACGTGGTGGGAAGGCAGAGAGAAGAAGGCGACTGGCCCTGGGTCGCAGACCCCGTACCCGTGTGATGCATGGATTTTTATAGCAAAGGCCGCTGAAATTTTTTTTCTTGGAAGCGCTTTTCCCGGTATTGAGAAGGGCGGCATGTCTGAAGGAGCTGCAACGGCGTGACCGCCGCTAATACCCCCCCTTTGACTGAAAGACAATGGTCTCCCGGTTTCAATCCCTGGTTGATCGCCCTTTCCGTAATGCTGGCCACGTTTATGGAAGTGCTCGACACTTCCATAGCCAATGTGGCGCTGCCTCACATCGCCGGAAATCTTTCCGCTACAACCGATGAGGCCACCTGGGTGCTCACCAGCTACCTGGTCTCCAACGCCATCGTGCTGCCTGCCACCGGGTGGTTGGGAGTCCGGTTCGGGCGCAAGCGATTTCTGCTCACCTGCATCGCCCTTTTTTCGGCAGCCTCCGCCATGTGCGGGGCAGCCCCTTCGCTTGGCGCCCTCATTGCCGCCCGGGTGCTGCAGGGTGCGGCAGGAGGAGCCCTTCAGCCCATTTCGCAGTCGATCCTTCTGGAGAGCTTTCCACCGGCAAAGCGCGGGGTGGCCATGGCGGCCTTTTCGCTGGGCGTAGTGGTTGCCCCCATCATCGGCCCCACGCTGGGGGGCTGGATCACCGACCATTACACCTGGCGATGGATCTTTTATATCAACCTGCCGGTCGGCGTCTTCGCTTTTTATCTGTGCCAGTTGTTCATCGAAGACCCCCCGTATCTCATTGCCGCACGGAAGGCCGCCGCGCGGATCGATTATATCGGATTTTCGCTCATGGCCATCGGCCTGGCCACGCTTCAGATCATACTGGACAAGGGGCAGCGCGACGACTGGTTTGCCGCTCCCTGGATTCGCTGGGCGACCCTGATTTGCGTTGTTGCGATGGTGTGCTTCATTATCTGGGAGCTTTTGGAAAAGGAGCCCATCGTCAATCTGCGGGCGTTAAAGGACCGCAACTTCGCCGTAGGGACGGCTCTGGTGACCCTTCTGGGTGTTGTGCTCTACAGCACCATTACCCTCCAGCCGCTTTTCATGCAGGACCTCATGGGATACACGGCCTTCTGGAGTGGTGTAGCGCTTTCCCCCCGCGGCATCGGCGCCATCATCTCCGTTTTTTTCGTGGGAAGAGTGATCGGGGTGCTCGACAGCCGAAAGCTCATCACCTGCGGCTTTATCCTGGTCGCCTACTCCTCTTTCCTGCTGAGCAGGCTCAACCTGCAAATTTCCATTTTCAATGTCGCCTGGCCCAATATCGTCATGGGATTGGGGATGGGGCTCATCTTCGTTCCTCTTGCCACCCTCACGATGGCGGATCTTCCGAACGAACAGATGGGCAATGCGACCGGAATTTTCAACCTGATGAGAAACATCGGGGGCAGTTTCGGGATTTCGGTTGTCACAACGATTCTGGCGCGTGGCGCCCAGGCGCACCAGACCTACATCGCGGCTCATTTTACCCCGTACAACCCGGCTTTTCAGCACTACTTTCTAAAACTGAAATCGCTCTTCGCCCTGCACGGCACCTCCAGCCATTCGGCCCATAAGGCCGTTTTGTCCCTCTACGGTCTGGCGGTGCAGCAGGCTACGCTTCTGGCCTATATGGACGCATTCCGACTCCTGGCCTTCTGCAGCCTTGTGTGTGTGCCGGCGGCCCTGGCGTTAAAAAAACTGAGATTTCGCAAGGCGCCGCCGGCAGGTGTCCACTGAAGAGCGGCCGATCGCTACTCGAAGGCTTGGCCGGCCTTTATGCCAAACGCCTTGATGATTTTGGCCAGGGGGCAAAAGCCGGTAAAGGAGGCCTGCACGAGGTTGGCGCCGACAAATGCGGTGAACCACAGCCATTTGTACGACCAGAAGACTGCGAGCAAAAGACTGGCCAGGATAAAAATTCCGACAACACGAAACATCATACGGTCAATGTTCATCGCACACTCCTTTTTGTAAAGATTTTATGGGGAAAACTCTTCCAAAACTGTTTGCCGCTAGGATCTCAATAGTCTATCCTGTGTAGAATCCAAAGGTCTTTTCTTCATCCCACCCCCTTTTTTTTGTTTCCCGTACAAGGAGCGCACCAATGCCGGACATTCACTACGTTTGCCTTTCGGATATGCATCTTGGCGCGGCCAACAGTCTGCTCACCAATCTCAAGACGGCCAGCAGCGACACCGACCCTTCAGCCCCGAGCCCGGTCCTGCTGAAACTGGTCGGGTGCCTCCGGGAATTGATCGAGATGAACGCCGACCCCGACGCGACGAGGCCCACCCTCATTCTGAACGGCGATATTCTCGAATTTGCGCTCGCCGGGGATAACGATGCCCTTATGTGCTTCGAACGTTTTATCGATCTGATTGCACCGCAGGGCAAAAAAGGGCTCTTCGATAGAATCCTCTACATTCCGGGCAATCATGATCATCACCTCTGGGAGACGGCGCGAGAGACTCAATATGCCGATTTTTTGTCGCAAAACCCAATCGCCGCCTGGGGCAGCGCGAAGATTCCACCTCCATGGCACGTCACCAACCTGTTTGGTTTTCCCCAAAAGCTTCTGCGTTCCTTCTTTCTTACCTCGTTTCTTCAGAGGCGTCAGGACATCAAGGCATCGGGCACAATAATCGAGACGGCCTATCCCAACCTGGGCCTCAGAAGAGAGGACGGCAAAAGAATCGTTCTCTTTCACCACGGCCACTTTACAGAAGATATGTATCTTTTGATGAGCCGGCTCAGAATGATCCTTTTTCCTAAAGGTCCCGGCCTGCCCGCAGACATCTGGGGCTGGGAGGAGGAAAACTTCGCCTGGATCGATTTTTTCTGGTCCACCCTGGGCCGATCGGGCGCGGTGGGAAAAGGAGTCGGCTCCATCTATGAAAAGCTCCAGGACGATAGGCAGGTAAAGATGCTCCTGGACAATCTGGCTGCGGGGCTGGCAAAAAAATTCGATCTTCCCCTGGTCCCAGGCAGTCTCGAGGCCGGGCTGATTGGCGCTGCACTGGAAAAGCTCGTCGAGCAAATCCGCTCCCTTGAGCGAACCAAACCGGGCGTAAGCCTGAGCGACGAATCGCAAAAGGGGCTGTGGCGCTATCTGGAGGGTCCGCTCAGCAGACAAATCCGAAACGAGCTTGCCGTAGAGCAAATCTCCCGGGATGTGAGCTTTGTCTTCGGACACACCCACAAGCCTTTCGAACAGGACATGAATTTTGACGGTTACCCGGGCTGGGTGCATGTATACAATAGCGGCGGCTGGGTGGTCGATACCGTAAATCGCCAGTACCAACACGGGGGATCGGTCATCCTCCTGGATGAAAACCTCGGAATGGCTGCGCTTCGTATGTATAATGAACGGGATAAGGTCGAACAATATAAAGTGCAGGTTTCCGAGGCCAATCACCCGGGGGATGAACCGGGGGAGTTTTTCTCGGAAATCTCCATGCGCATCGGCAAAAACCGTGCACTGTGGGAGGATTTTTCCAAAACCGTCGCCCGGGCCGTAAGCGTCCGGGCCGAAGATCTTCGCGCCAGGATAAACAGCCCCTGCCTGTAATGAATTGCAGAACGGGGCCTGTCGGTACTCGTGCCGTGATTATATAATGGTTGGAGAGGGATACTGCGGCGGGGCGGGAATAAGGAGCCGCCGGACCCGGAAGAGTTTCCTTTCGGAAAGGAGTTCCGCATGTCGGAACCTGCCAAAAAAAACCGAACCTACGAGGACCTCCACGCTATTCCGGAAAATATGCTCGGAGAAATCATAAACGGGAAACTGGTCGTTACGCCCCGCCCGGGAAGGAAACACGGTTATGTGGCTACGACGCTGATCGAACAGGTGGGGCCGGCCTATCATGGAGGCCGCGGAGGCCCCGGGGGATGGATTTTTATTGTCGAGCCCGAAATAATTCTCGGCAAACACATCATGGTTCCCGACGTGGCCGGCTGGAAATCCGGACGATTTCCCCGGGAGGAAGAAACGAACCCGATTTCGGCCGTTCCCGACTGGGTGTGCGAAATTCTTTCCTCCCCCAAAGGCGAACTCTGCGACAGAAGCGAGAAGATGCCGATTTACGCCCGATATGGGATACCGCACGCCTGGCTGATCAACCCGACGATCCAGAGCCTTGAGGCATACCGGCTCGAACACGGTCGCTGGTCGACCCTGGGCGTCTTCGGGGAAAGGCAGAGGGCCCCGATAGAGCCCTTTGCGGAAATTGAACTGGACCTGGGTGAGTTCTGGCTGGAGTAGAAACCATGCCCTGCGCGAGTCTCAGACTCGCCGGTTGGAAAGGCGGGTGATTTCCTCGGCGAGGTCGTATATTTCATCTTCTTTGTCGAGGCACACCTTCAGGTGTTCGGCAAGCGAGGCAATACGGGAGAGAGCCTCACGCTCGGCAAGAATTATCTTTTCGCTTTCTTTAAAAAACTCGAACAGTTTGTCAATTTCATCGTTTAGAGCCAAAAGGGCCTTATCGAGCCCACGATCGGAGACTTTGGACGCAAAATCGAGTACTCCGAGCATTTTGGTCTGCAGTCTCCGGTAGAATCCGAGGGTGTATTCGGGGTTGACGAATTTTCTGTACTGTGAAAGCCTCCTTATCTTCAGTCGGAGGTCTTTTAGTGGAAACGGTTTGGTTATGTAATCGAAGGCGCCCAGTTTCATTGCCTCGATGGCAGTCTCGACGGTCGGGTCCCCGGTCATCATGATCACTTCGGTGGACAGCGAGAGAGATCGTACGTGTTTCAACAAATCCATGCCCCCTTCGGAATTCCCGTTTAGCCCGGGCATATTTTTGTCGAGCAGCATGATCTCGTATTCGTTTTCGGCCATGAGCTTAAAGGCCGTATCCAGGTCGTGCGCCCCGTCAACGGCATACCCATCGGCATGCAGAATAGATTCCAGCATGCTGCGAAGAATCTGGTCGTCGTCAACGAGCAGGATCTTTTGCGACATTTCCACGGACCTTTCACTCATTTCGAGGTGCAGACAACACACAACCGCCCTATCTCCGTGCCCCGGTTTCCTCCCGGAAAGCGCCCTTTCGACCTCTTCGTACTGGAAAAGCGCCGGCGTCACCTCCGGGATTTCCGGATACTACTCCCCCCCTAGAGCCTATATGGGATCGGCGCTCTCTTGTCAACGCCTTTTGCACTCTCCGGGGACGCTTCCCCGGCCCAATGCTCTTCGAGGCGACAAAAAAATTTTAAGAAGATTCGCCATTGTTCCGATCACCTTCCTGAGCAACTGTTACAGACAGGATCGGAATTTCATAAAAACCAACGAGGATCACCAATGGATGCCAGGTTGACGATTGGAAAGCGTATAATGCTAGGTTTCGCCACAGTACTGATACTTGCCGTTTTCACCGGCATTACTCCGCTTATTGTGGCGGCGGCCCACACGAAGTTTATGTCTCTGCTCCTCATGACCCTGTGCGTGGCGATCGGCACGGGAGTCTGCCTATCGATCACCCTGAGTATCAACCGGCTGCTGCAAAATATGGTAAGTGGTCTCAGCGGAAGCGCGGAACAGGCCGCGACCGCATCCAACCAAATTGCCTCTTCGAGTCAGCAACTCTCCGAGGGGGCATCCGAGCAGGCCGCCTCCATCGAGGAGACCTCTTCTTCGCTCGAAGAAATGGCGTCGATGACCAAACAAAACGCCGAGCATTCCCGCCAGGCAAGTTTGCTCATGACGGAAACGGCGGCAATCGTTGCGGAAGCAAACGGCTCGATGAGCCATTTGACCCGGTCAATGGCGGAAATCTCCTCGGCCAGTGAGGAGACATCAAAGATAATCAAGACAATCGACGAGATTGCCTTCCAGACCAATCTTCTGGCGCTCAACGCCGCCGTTGAGGCTGCGCGGGCAGGGGAGGCGGGCGCAGGCTTTGCCGTGGTCGCCGATGAGGTCCGTAATCTCGCCATGCGGGCCGCGGAAGCTGCCCAAAACACCGCCAGGCTGATCGAGGGCACTGTCAAAAAAGTCAAAGACGGTTCGGAGATCGTGACAAAAACAGGCACCCAGTTTTCGCGGGTCGCCGAAAGCGCTTCCAAGATGAGCGAACTGATAGGGGAGATTTCCGCCGCGTCGGCCGAACAGGCCCAGGGGGTCGAGGAGATCAACCGTGCGGTAAGCCAAATGGATAAAGTCGTCCAGCAGAATGCGGCCAGCGCCGAGGAATCCGCATCGGCGGCCGGCGAAATGAGCGCCCAGGCTCAACGGCTTAAAAATTTCGTCTCAGAGCTAGGCGCCTTTGCAGGTGTCGCGGTCACCGTAGCGCAACGGGCGCATGCAGAGTCGAGCGCAGCGGTTAAAAGGCAGGCCAAAACAACGATCGGCAACGGATCGGCCTCCCCGACCGGCTCATCCGGCGAAGGAGAATTTTTTCGATCCGCCCGGGGAAAGAATGCGAGCCGTGGCGCCTTGCGGGAAGTCGAACCCAGCCATCTGCTGCCGCTCGATGATTCCGAGATGGCGAACTTCTGAGTTGGAGACCCTTGACCGGCAAGTTATACTTTTACTTGGAAAGATAACTCTTTCCTCCTCGGGAGAGCCAGGTTCCCTTCCTCCTCCTTTCCTGGCTCTCCTCTTCTTTGGTCCCGGTCGGGGCTTCACTACCCTACCCTACATCATCAAATACAGTACCCCCCCATCCCGAATAGGGTCATCGCCTTATTCAACTTTTCCCCGCCGGGTGTATTATTGCCACCATTATCGGCGGCTGCGCAACAATCCAGCCGACACTCCATTGCACGCATAAATAACCATCGACCCGCAGCAACCGATTCAGGAGGTGACGATGGGTATACTCAGGGGAAACCACCCTGCCAAAATTTGTCCGGAAGGTCTGGACGCCTCGATCAAGGCGTCCCCGGCCATCATTATATCGGCTTACCTGAAGGTGCTCGACGGGATAAAGAGTCCTCTGGCTACGGATCTGGAACTGCCCTTCCCCAAGGACCGGATTGCGCAGGCCATCCTCTGCACCCTGGCCGACGACCCGGAAAGCGATCTGAGAAAGCGGCTGGAAATCGGCTACGTGCTGCTCGAATCCTTCGTTTCCTACGACGAATACCGCGCGGTCCAGGATTTCAAGAAGGCGAGCCTTTGCGCCGAAAAGATCGCAGACGCGCAAGATCCCTCCTCCATACTCAAATCAGCCCGCATCCTGAAAAAGGCGCGGGGAGAAAGAGCTGTCAGGATTCAGGAAAAAATCCACGAAAAGATGAAAAAACGCCAACTGGAGTTGCTCGAGCTTCAAAACGGAGAAGCCGCCTGATTTAATTAGGAATTAGGAAGGAATGAAGAATCAGGAATTGGCCACCCGATTCCTAATTCCCAATTCCTAATTCTCTTCCGAGGTCGATTACTTCGAGGCTCACCTTTTTACGAAATCCGTTCCAGCCAATTCGAAAGACAATATCCTGCCCGGCGCCGGCGCCTGGAGAGGCGGTCGGGCTTTTTACCGGAAAACGCCGGGCGCCCTGCCACCAGATTCCCTCCAAACCGTTTTCCAGTTCAAGCCTCAGATGGTTTTGCTCTTTTCCGAAAACGGTTGCGGAGTGGATGCGTGCGCCCCGCACGGCGAAGACCGGGGCAGGGTTACCCATGCCGTGCGGCTCGAGCTCTTCGAGCGCCCGGACAAGCTCGGGCGTTGCCAGGGCTAAAGGCAGTTCCAGATCGACCTTGCCGCGCGGGAGAAAAATCTTTTCCGGGTAGTCACGCGCGATTTCCTCCATGCGCTCGACGAATTCCTCAATCCGGTCGCTGGAGATGGTAAGTCCGGCAGCCGCCTTATGGCCTCCCCATCGGAGGAGCAGGTCGGAGCAGCGGGAAAGAGCGTTGTGCATGTCAAAACCCGGGATGCTCCGAGCCGAGCCTCTCGCTATCCCTGCTGCTTCATCGACGGAAAGCACCACCACGGGAGCAAAAAAGAGGTCCTGCTGCACCCGGGAAGCGGCAATGCCGACCACCCCGGGCTGCCAGCCCCCACTGCCCATCACCAGGGTTCTTCCCGTGGGAGGGTTTTGCCGCAGCCGGGAAGCGATCTCGCTTACGATTTTTTCCTCCTGCGCCCGCCGTTGCCCGTTGAATTCTTCGAGCTGAGAGGCCAGCCTGGTCAGTTTGGCCGGCTCCTCACAGGTCAACAACTCGAACGCGATTTGCCCCTCGGAAATTCGCCCGGCCGCATTGATGCGCGGTCCCAGGTAAAAACCGATGTGGCCGGCGGTCAGTTTTTTCCCGGAAAGCCCCGCCTTGGCTGCGAGTTGCGAGAGGGGGGCGGAGCTGTTTGCATTGAGATTGCGCAGACCGTTTCGGGCCAAAATCCGGTTTGCCGAAACAAGAGGGACCAGATCTGCGACCGTTCCGGTTGCGGCCAGGGCAAGGTATTTTCCTCCCAACCGCACGGAAGGAAGGCCCGTGCGCACACTTTGCAGGGCTCGCCTGAGCGCTGCCAGGAAGAGGAATGTCAGCCCCGAGGCGCAGAACTCTTTAAATGAAGAGCAGCACTCGGGATGCTTGGGATTTATCAGCACCGTCGCCGGCGCATGGCTGCAGCAAGCCCCGGTCCCCGGCAGTTCATGGTGATCGATAACGATGAAATCGGCCCCCATCGAACAGGCGCGCCGAACCGGTTCATAGTCGAGAGTCCCGCAATCCAGGGCGATAAACACCTTCGCGTCGGCGTTTTCGGCTATGGCTCGCTCCGGGACTCCATAGCCTTCCTTCCGGGAAGGGATCACGACTTCGAATGCGGGATAGTCGATTTCCTGGAAAAACAGGGCCACCTGCGCGGCAGAGGTGATTCCGTCACAGTCGTAATCGGCAATCACCACTATCTTGTCGCGCTGTTCCATGTGCTTTGCCAGCAGTGCGGCCCCTTCGCTCATGCCCCGGATGCACAGGTGGTCGGCAAGATCCTTGAGATCTCCGGAAAAATCGGCGGCATCCAGGTTGCGGTTGTGCAAAATGATGTCTATTACATCGGCAATGGTCGCCGGCAAACGCTCGTCCAGAATCTTCCAGCGCGGGCGTTGAAGAATGTCCTGTCCCATAGTCGGTTTGTCCTTCTCACCTTGTGCGGCCCCTTATAGCATTGTTCCGGGCGGGGGTCGAGAAGGGAGCAAAACGATGAGCAGCCTGAAATTAAATGTCCTGGGCTGCGTAAATATCTTTCATAATCGATGGATTACTGATATAAGGGCCACCGGAGCCGATGTCGAGGAGACAATTTTGGGCGGTGCGCCTTGAAATACACGCCGTTCGTCGAAAGAATAGCCTCCCCTTTTGTTTTGTTGATCTGCAATTAAGGACTCAGGAGTCGCCGCAAATGGATACCCTCGTTTACATAATGAATTTTTTAAGAGATAAGAATGTCGCATCGATCACTCCCACCTCTTCGGTTGGCGTAAAGAAGGTATGCAGCAAGATAGACTTTAGCCAGGACAGGCTGATCGTGGAATACGGCCCCGGTACGGGCGTCTTTACAAAGTACCTGCTGGGCCGGCTCGGGGGAGACTCCCGACTGATCCTCATCGAGAGGAATCGAAACTTCAATTCCTTTTTGAAACGAAACCTGGACGACCCCAGGATCGTGCTCGTGCAGGACAGCTGCGAAAACGTGCTCGAAACGCTAAGGAACTGCAAAGAATCGGAGGCCGATTACATCATTTCAGGCATTCCGTTTTCTTTCCTCGACCACGACCTCAAACACAGGATCTTATACAATACTCACCGGGCGCTTAAAAAAGGCGGCAAATTTCTGGTGTATCAGACCTGTTTTCAGACCAACAATCACCTCAAGGTGCACCTGAAAAAATACTTCCCGGTAGTCCATTCGAAATACGAACTGGCCAATATCCCCCCCTTAAGGACCTACGAAGCCATCAAGGCCTGAGCGGGCGGCGGCGTGTCGCCGCAGCCGGATTGCCTCGCCCGTTCGCACGGCTAATCCTAATCCTGATGCCCCCGGGCGGCGGAGCCGCCGGCCGGGGCGCCTTGCCCATCCGCACTGCCAATTCTGTAACCCTGATGGCTCGCAGGAAACTATGTAATCCCTAATGGCCCCGCCGCCGCCAAAGGCAGCGGCGCTTCGGCTTGGCAATCCGTCAGCGGCGACACGCCGCCGCGCGCTGTACTTCGATTATGTGCTGGATTTTGGATTCGATGAGGGGGCCGCGGCCGGCCTCCTCCTGTTCGTCGAGGTCGAAATCAAGGCTTTGAGCGCTGTGGATCGAAAGAAGCCCGAGGCCGGTAGCCAGCGCATCGCGGACCCACCCGCCCCAGGACTCCATGGCATCCCGGTCTCCACCGAGCAGGCGGGAGGCCGTAACGTCCTTTTTCAGGCCCGCCATCTCTCTATCGGAGTTGAGTTCGGCAATCAGTGCGTCATCCAGCTCGGGCCGCCTCACCAGGATCTGTTCGACGACCACCTCCAGATACACCGCAAAAGGATCCGGACCGGCCACCTCCGCATTGCATATGGCGCACAGGTCCCGGTCATGCGGAATTTCCGCGTTTTCAGCGGATCGATTTTGCCGGGCTATTTCTTTGAAGTGTGCAACTGTATAGTGAAGCGGCCCGTCATTACCCTCACTGCGTTTCAAGAAGAATACCTCCATTTCAGGCAGCGTCCGCCTGTGGGACCGGATCGTCAAAACCTGTAGGCTATGTCCGCTGCAACCAGTTGCGCCTGGGTATCTCGCAAGTGGCTCGGATTTGCGTAAAATGGGCTCGAACTCGTTATGTTGCTGTCCTGGATCAGGATGAATTGATAGGCCAGGTCCAACGACCAGTGTTCATCGTGGAGGCCTGCGCCGAATGAAAATTCGTGGCGGTTGTTGGAGGGAAGCAGATAGTCGGCGTAGGTGTCGTTTATCGCTTCTTCGTCATAGACATATCCTGCCCGTAGATCCAGGCAGGGAAGCACTTTGTATTCGATCCCGGTCTGAAACCTCCAGGTGTCGTGCCAGTCTTTGACTCTCGCAACCACAGGCGCTCCGTAGATGGGGCGGTCGAAAACGAACTGCAGCTTGTTAAAGTCGCTCCACCTGGTCCAAATCCCCCCGACTTCCCAGCTCAATCTGTCCGTGGGATAAAAGACGACGCCCATGGCGACCGAATCGGGAAGCGTGAGGCTCGCGTGGGAGGCCGAGTATCGATGCACATCTCCCAGCTGCCAGTCGAGGTAGGAGTTCATATCCCCTCCCTCTGTTATCTCACTGCGGTAGGCTACACCCACGGCTACAAAGCGGCAAGGCTTGTAGTGGACGGCCAGGTTGTACCCGTAGCCCCACGTGTCCCCCTGGATCCGGGCATCGGGGGAAAGTGCAGGGGGAAGATAGGCGCCCCCGAAATAAAAGGGAAGCCGCTGCCTGAGTTTCAACCCGAATTCCATGGCTTCCAGACCGGCGGCAACCGAGAGTTGATCGTTGATTTTGAATGCAGCGTTGGGATTGACGGTCAAAGACTGGACCTCGGCATCATAGCTGTTGAAGGCTCCGAACCAATCATTGGGGAATTGGTTGGCCAATCCGAACGGAGAAAAAATCCCGAGCCCCAGGTAGAGACGGTCGCTGCACTGGCCGGTCAGGTAAAAATTCGGAACGAAAGCCCAGCCGTTAAGGGTGGACTGGGTCCCGTTCACTGTTTCCACCAGGGGGACGCCAGGGTTTGGAACACCGGGGAAGATTTCGGTCCCATTAACCACTTTTACATCGCCCTGAGTCCGGATCGCCGTTCCGCCCATCATCACCTGAATGCCCGGCAGTTGAGTTATCCCGGCAGGGTTGTAGAAAACCGCCGAAGGGTCGTCGGCCCGACCGACGACGGCATCCCCCAGAGCGATGCCTCGCGCGGAGCCCTCCCAAAGCGCGAAGCCGGCTGCCAAACACTGAGCAGACGTTGCGACTATGGCGATAATTCCCAGAATACACGCGACCAGCCATCCTTTTGCCTTCATCTTTCCTCCTCCTGCCCTATCGTTTATCCCTCCCAATTTGAACCCACCCCTGAAGCGGTCCGGGACAAAGACCCGCATATCGAGTCTCTGCCCGGCCGCAGCGCCGGCCCATACTCGCGTCCACATAATCGAGGCAGCGGAAACCGACAGGCGATTATCAGCCAATCCCAAGGTGCACTTTTCTGATTTCCCGCTTATTTTGCTTCCCCACACTGGTCTTGGGTATCGATTCGACGATGAGCACCTGTCGGGCA
>JAKAJS010000029.1 GCA_021813685.1 Deltaproteobacteria bacterium
TATCAGCGAAGTCGCGCGCATGCTGAAGCCGGGAGGGCTATTCTGCTATGACACCGTCAATCGAACCTGGCTAAGTAAAGTTGCGTTGATCAAAATCAGCCAGGAATGGAGCTTTACCAACTGGACCGAACCCAATGTCCATGTCTGGGAGAAGTTCATCAAACCGGCGGAACTTATTGGTTTAATGAACCGCTGCAAGCTCGCCAATCTGGAGCTGAGAGGCATTTCTTCGAAAAAAAATCCTCTGGCACTGCTCGCATGTTTACGAACTCTGAAAAAAGGAAAACTGATTGACCGGGAGTTAAGCGGCGTCTTCGCATTACATGAATCCGAAGACCTGAGAATATCCTACATGGGCTATGCGATCAAAAGCTCTTCTGTTTGACCCTGGATAAAGGCCGGGCGATCGTTTTTTTTGAGAAAATCGCCTGGGGGCCGCCCGATCACCACCCCCGGCCGGCGCCGTGGTCGCGGGCGACCAGCATGTAGACGGAGGGGACGACAAACAGGGTAAAGAGCGTCCCGATGAACATCCCGCCTACCAGCACGAGACCTATGGAGTTACGGGCGGCCGCGCCCGGGCCGGTGACCAGGGTGAGGGGGAAGTGGCCGGCGATGGTTGCGGCGCTTGTCATGAGGATGGGCCGCAGCCTGGTCGAAGCCGCCTCGCGCACCGCTTCGAGCTTGGAGAGCCCGCCCAGCTGCAGCTTGTTGGCGAACTCCACGATCAGGATGCCGTTTTTGGAAACCAGTCCCACCAGGGTCACCAGACCCACCTGGGAGTAGATGTTCAGCGTGGTGGTCCAACCGTTGGTCCAAAACGGAACGCGCGGATCGGGTATCTTGAGGAAGGTAAATAGAAGCGCTCCGAACATGGCGAGCGGGACCGAGCCGGCAAGGATCACGAGTGGGTCGCGGAAGCTGTTGAACTGGGCGGCCAGCACCAGGAAGATGAGAACAATGGCAAGCGAGAAGGCCGGGAGGAATTTGTTGCCTTCCTTTCGCAACTGGCGTGATTCGCCCGTGTAGCCGATGACGTAGCCCTTTGGAAGTATCTTTTTGGCCTGCGATTCCAGGTAGGTCAAAGCCTCGCCCAGGGATCGGGTCGGAATGGCGCTCAGCTTCACGGCGTTTAGCTGCTGGTAGCGGTTTAAAGACCTGGGAACGACCGTATCGCGCAGGGTCGCGATGGTGCTCAGCTCGATCAGCCGGCCGCCGGGGCCGGTCACGTAAATATCGTTGAGCTGGTTGGGGTTTAGCCGATCGATGCGCTGAATCTGCGGAATGACCTTGTAGCTGCGCCCCGAAATATCGAAGCGGTTTACGTAGTTGCCGCCTATCATCCCGCCAAGATCGTTTCCGATTTGCCCGAGACTCAGTCCCAGTGACCCTACCTTGTCCTTGTCTATCACGAATTCGGTTTGCGGCTGGTCGACCTTGACATCGATCATCGGCGGGAAGACGAACATGCCGCTCGCGGCGGCTTTTTTCTGCAGTTCCTGCGCGAAGGTGAGGATCTGCCGGGTGGGCGCCGTGGAGGCAAGTACGATTTCGACGGGGAACTGCCCGCCTCCGGGGAGCGCGGGTGGGAGCACGGGGTAGAGCTGAATGCCCGGCAGGGCCTGGATCTTTCCCTGCACATCGGGCATGATCTGGAAAATGCTGCGCTTCCGTTCGTCCCACGGTTTGACCACCATGCCCGCGAAGCCCGAGTTGGGCTGGATAACCTGGAAAGTGAAGTCGGTTTCCGGTTCGCTGCGGAAGATCTTGTCGGCGGCGGCCGCAAAGTGGGTGTTTTGCTCGATGGTCGAATTGGCGGCCGCATCGACGACCCCGAAGATGACTCCCTGGTCCTCCGTGGGCGCGAGCTCCTTAGGAGACATGATGAACATGGGAACCGTGAGGACCGCGATGATCACCCAAACAGAGTAAACCGAGGGCCGGTTGGACAGGGTCCAGGTGACGGCGCGCCCGTAGCCGCTTTTGAGGCGGTTCATAAGGTGGGAAATCCTTCCGGCGAACCCTTTTTCCGAATCCCCGGATTTGAGAAGCCGCGACGACATGAAGGGGGAAAGCGTAAGGGCGACGACGCCTGAAATGGCGACCGCCCCGGCCAGGGTAAAGGCGAATTCGCGGAAGAGCGAGCCGGTAAGGCCTCCCTGCAGCCCGATCGGAACATAGACGGCGGCAAGGGTGATGGTCATGGCGATGATCGGGCCCACGAGCTCGCGAGCGCCCAAAAGGGCGGCATCCAGAGCCGATTTGCCCTCCGAAAGGTGTCGTTCGACATTTTCCACCACCACGATGGCGTCATCGACAACCAGACCGACCGAAAGAACAATCGCCAGAAGCGTGAGAAGATTTACCGTGAAGCCGAAGGCCTCCATGAGGAACACCCCACCGATCAGCGAGACGGGAATCGCCACGATCGGGACCAGCACGGAGCGGAAAGACCCCAAAAACAGGAAGATGACGATCATGACGATAATCAGGGTCTCGCCCAGGGTGTGGAGCACCTCGCGGATAGAGCTGGAGATGTAGTCGGTGGCGTCGTAGGCGACGCGGGCTTTGAGGCCGCTTGGCAGTTCGCGCTGGATGGAGACCATCTCGGCCCGCACGGCCTTTATCACGTCGAGGGTGTTGGCGTTGGGAAGCGGCCAGATGCCGATGAAAACCGCAACTTGCCCGTTAAAATGGACGTTGGTGTCGTAGTCCTCTGCTCCCAGTTCGACTTGTGCGATGTCGCCCAGCCGCACGATGGTCCCGTTTTGCTCGCGCACTACGAGCCGGCGGAATTGTTCCGCGGAGCTGAGGTTGGTGTTGGCCGTGAGGTTCACCTGGATGTAGGAACCCTTGCTGCGGCCCAGCGCGGCGAGGAAATTGTTGGCGGCAAGAGCGGTGCGCACTTCGCTGGGGCTGACGCTAAGGGCCGCCATCTTGTCGGGGTTTAGCCAGATGCGCATGGCGAAGGTGCGCGCCCCCAGGACGTCGGCCCGCTGCACGCCGGGAATCGCCGCCAGCCGGGGCTGGACGACCCGCACGAGGTAATCGGTGATTTCATTCTGCTTGAGGAGCTTGGAGGAAAAGCTGAGATAGGCCGAGGCCTCCTGGCTGTCGGCCGACTCGATGTTGATCACCGGGATTTCGGCTTCCGAGGGGAGATCCTGGCGCACCTGGTCCACTTTGGAGCTTATCTCGGCAAGCGCCTTGGTCGGGTCGTAGTTGAGCTTGAGGTACACCTTGATCGTGGACAGCCCCAGGGTGCTCTGCGACTCGATATAGTCGATGCCGTCGGCGGCCGCGATCGAGCGTTCGAGCGGTGTAGTCACAAAACCGCGCACGAGATCCGCGCTCGCCCCCACATAGACGGTCGTGACCGTAATCACGGTGTTTTCGCTCTTGGGATATTGCCGCACACTGAGCGAGCGCACCGCCTGCAGTCCTGCGATGATGATCACCAGGTTGATGACGATGGCAAGCACCGGACGGCGAATGAAAAGGTCGGTGAACTTCATCTCAGTTGTTCTCCGGGGTCGGGGCGAGCTTGAAGTCGGGCGAGAGCTTGTTGCTGACTACCACCGCCTGGCCGTTGTGCAATTTGAAGGCGCCGGTGCTCACTACCGTTTCGTCTTCCCGCAGCCCGCTGTTTACCGCGACAAAATCCCCTGTCTTACGCCCCAACCGCACGAACTGCTGGCGCACGGTCTTTGGTTTGCCGTCCTTTGCGTCGGAAACGACGAACACCGAGTCCCCGTAGGGGGCATACAGGACGGCCGTCGAGGGAATGATCAGCGACTTTTGCCGCGTGGGAAGCTCGACTGCGACGGTGACGAACATCCCGGGATGGAACCGCTCGTTTTTATTGGGCAGGGTGGCCTGGACCTTTATGTTTCGAGTTTTACTGTCCACCTCAGGTTCCATGGCGGTGATTTTGCCGGCCGCCGGATCGCAGGGGAAGGAGTCACAGACAACGCGCACCGGCAATCCGCGCCGCAGCAGCTCCACCTGCTGCTGGGGAAGGCTGAAATTGACGTAGATCGGATCGAGAGAGTCCAGAGTCACGATCGGGTCTCCCTGCTTCAGCATCTGGCCGAGGTTTACCTGGCGGATGCCGAGGCGGCCGCCAAACGGGGCGCGAATGGTCTTTTTGGCAATGACGGCACGGATGTTTTGCGCCTGGGAGACCGCCTGGTCATAGGTGGCTTTGGCCTTGTCGTAGTCGGCCTGGGAGATGATCTTGTCGGGCAGCATCCTTGCGGCGCGCAAAAGATCGGCCCTGGCGATCCGCACCTGGGCTTCGGCGCCGGCAAGCTGTGCTTCTTCCGAAGCGGTGTCCTGGCAGACCAGAAGATCGCCCTTCTTGACCGTGTGGCCCGCCTGGAAGGCTATCTTTACCACCTTGCCGTCGAGTTCGGCGGATACCGTGACGCCCTGGACCGGGGCAAGCGAACCCACCGCGGTCAGTTCGTTACTCCAGGTATCGGATTTTACAACAGCCGTGGTCACGGTTTCGGGCGGCGAAGCGAACTTTTTGCCCTGGTCGATCATGGTTTTGATCTGCAGGGTTTTGATCGCGGCAAGAATCGCGACTATGAAGACCAGGACGGACAAGGTGATGAAAAAGCGCTTCTTCATATCGTTACGGCTCCCGGCATGTCGATTTTGTGGACGAACTGTTTGCCTCCGGTCTTTCGGCGGTGTCGATCCCCGAGTCAACACCACTGACCGGGCACTTCCCTCCGTTTCCCCACCAGCCCTTGCCAAGCGCCTGGAAAAGAGCGGCCGTATCGGCAAAGCGGGCGGCCTGGGCCTGGACCAGCCCGATGAGCGCGAGTTGGTGCTGGCGCTGGGCGTTTAGCAGGGTCAAATAGTTCGCGGCGCCGATCTGGAACTGCTTTTCGGTCAGATCGAGCGAGGCGCGGGCGACCGCTTCGGCTTCGGCCTGCGCCCGGAGCGTGCGGGCATCGGTCTGCAGGGCTTCGAGCACGTCGGCCACATTCTGGAACGCCAGCAGCACGGTTTCCCGGTATTGGGCGTATGTCTGGTCGTAGGCGGCGATCGCCGCGCGCCGTTTGGCCAGAAGCTCTCCCCCGTGGAAGATCGGCTGAGCGATGCCCATTCCCAGGTTCCAGATGGATGCGCCGGGCGAAAAGAGGTCCTCGATTCTGATCGCGTTGGTGCCGATGCCGGCGGTAAGCGAGATCTGCGGATAGAGGTTGGCGGTGGCCACGCCGATATTGGCGCCGGCCGCGTGCAGCAGTGCTTCGGAGGCGCGGATATCGGGACGAAGGCGCACGAGAGAAGAGGGGATGCTCACCGGCAGTTCGCGGGGAAGGTGCAGGTCTTCCAGCCGGAACTCGGGAAGGCAGGCTTTGCCGGGGAACCGGCCGCTAAGGACCGCGAGTTGGTCGCGAGTCTGGGCGAGCGCCTTTTCGAGCGGGGGCAGGGTCGCTTTGGTCTGGGCAAGCTGCGCCTGCTGGGCCAGGACATCGGAGCGGGCCGACCCGCCCAGGGCAAACCGGCGTCGCACCATCTGCAGTTCTTTTTCCTGCGTAGCCACGATCTGTTCGATCGCCCGCACCTGCGCCCGCAGCGAGGCCTCCTGTATGGCCGCCGTGACCACGTTGGCGGTGAGGGTGAGGTGGACGCCTTCGAGCAAAAACCGCTGATAGTCGACCTGCGCCCGCAGGGCTTCGAGTTCCCGCCTTTCGCCCCCGAAAAGGTCGAAGACATAGGAGACGTTTACCGAGGCGTTGTAGAGAGTGTAGGTGGTGCTGCCAAGGTTTGGCAAGCCGGAGGTCGCGCCGGTGATTTTCTGGCGGGTGGCTGAAAAATTTCCATCTACGCCGGGAAAAAACACCGAAGCGGTCCTGGCGTTCAGATTTTCCCCGGCCTGGCGAAGAGCGGCCTGCGAAGCCGCGATGGTCGGGTTTTCCGCGATCGCCCGCCGAACGAGCGCATCGAGCGTTTTGGAGTGAAACAGCCTCCACCACTGACCGGGGATATCTTCACCGGCCACCAGGTGCTGCGACGCGCCGCCCTTGCCGGGAGCCGAGGCGGTTTTTTGCGCAATCGGTCTTTCGGTGTAGCTTTTGACGGTGGGAGCCGGAGGCGGTCGAAAATTGGGACCCACCATGCATCCGGCCAGGGGAATCCAGGTAAGGACAACGAAAGCGTTTTTCAAAAATCGGCGTGAGCCTCTAACGAACATGTGCCCGACCGTCCCTTTCATACAAGTGGCGAGTGCGGCTACAATGATCAGACCTTCGTAAATCGAGAACTTTTAGGCGAAACAAAGAAGCGCGTGCTATTCCGACCCCTATATCGATCAGCAGGTAGGGGCCGCCAGGAAAGCCAGTACGGACGGAGGGGGTGCCGGAAACCGGTTATTACGGAAATAACCGGCCATTCCACCAGGGAGATGTTCGCCAGGTATAACACCATCGACCACCACGACAGGCGGCAGGCAGTTGACCAGATGAGCACCCTTCTGTCAAATCTTGACCAAAGTCTTCACCAAGAGGTAAAAACCAATAAAAAAAGGGCCCCGGTTTTACCCGGAATCCCTTATCCTGTCTTGAGTGCCGAAGCGGGGACTCGAACCCCGACAGCCGTACGGCCACTAGACCCTGAACCTAGCGCGTCTACCAGTTCCGCCACTTCGGCAAAGCTTCTCTTGAAAAAACAATGATGCTATCGTATTCTAAAAGTCTTTGCCTGTCAAGGCGTTTCCATTACTTTCCAAAGGATGCGGTTAATCGTATGCAGGTGTTTCACGGAATCCAGGCCGTCCGGGACAAGCTCCACAACCCGGCCATCACGATCGGCAACTTCGATGGAGTACACAAAGGCCACCAGGCCTTGTTTGAAAAGGTAAAACAGTGGGCGCAAAAGCTCGGGGGGCAGTCGGCGGTCGTAACCTTCGACCCTCACCCCATCGAGGTGCTCTCTCCCCAACACGCCCCGGCCTTCATAACGCGCCATCGGCTGAAGATGGACCTCATCGCGGCCTGCGGCATCGATGCAACCATTGTAATCCCCTTCAGTCATATTTTCTCGCGCATGTCGGCGCGTGAGTTTGTCGAGATCGTTCTGGTCGAAAACATCGGCGCAAAAGCGATCGTCGTGGGCTACGACTATCGTTTCGGACAGGGCCGCGAGGGCGATATTGCCTATTTACGGCAACTTGGGAGCGAATACGGCTTTGCGGTCGATACCGTGACAGGGATCCGCGTGCGCGATACCGTGGTAAGCAGCACCGCCATCCGCCAGATGATCGCCGGCGGGAAAATCAGGGACGCCAACGCGCTTCTCGGACGTTACTTCGAAGTGAGCGGCGAAGTCATTACCGGCCAAAAAAGGGGGGTTACCCTCGGATTTCCGACCGCAAACATCCGGATGCCGCCCATGGCCTCCCCTCCGACGGGGGTCTATGTGATCGAAGCCGAAGTGGAAGGGAAAACTTACGGAGGAGCGGCCAACCTGGGGTATAACCCCACATTTGGAGTCAACGACCTGTCCCTCGAAACCCATCTTTTCGACTTCAATCAGGACATCTACGGGAAAACCATCGTGATCCGGTTCATCGATCGGCTTCGTGACGAGAAGCGCTTTTCCGGTGCGGCCGAACTGGTCGCGCAGATCGAAAAAGACATTGCCGCAGCGAAAAAGATTCTGGGAGAGAAGGCAAAAAGTCAGGAGCAGGCAGGTAAAGGGAAGTAGCCGGGCGGGAGCGGTTGTCAGGTGCCGGGTGCCGCTCCGACTTCTCTATCCAGGAAGTCTTCGATGCGCTCCTCCATGGCGGAGATGAGAGGGTGGAGCGTGTGCGGCTGCAGCGCGGATACGCCTATGCCGCCATACCTTCGGGTTTTTCGCTCAACGAAATCGGCTTCGACCATGTCGATCTTGTTAAAAACCAGAATCGTCGGCTTCCGGTGAAGCTCGAGCTGCGTGAGAGTCTTTTCCACGGCGGAGATCTGCTCTTCAAACCGCGCGTTGCCGATATCGACAACATGGAGCAGAAGGTCCGCTTCCTGCAACTCTTCGAGCGTGGCCGAAAAGGCCTCCACCAGGTCTTTGGGCAGATCTCTAATGAACCCGACCGTATCGGTGATGATGACCTCGAAGTCTTTGGGAAACCGGAGTCTGCGGCTGACGGGGTCAAGGGTTGCAAAAAGCTTGTCTTCGACAAATACCGAACTGTGCGTGAGAGCGTTTAGAAGTGTGGATTTTCCCGCATTGGTGTAGCCCACGATGGAGATGATCGGGATCTCTTTTCTCGCCCGCTTCGTGCGTCTGAGATTTCGCCTTTTTCCAAGCTTTTCCAGCGCGTCTTCGAGTTGTGCGATGCGGTCCTTGATACGGCGCCGGTTTATTTCGAGGGTCGTCTCTCCGGGGCCCCTTGTTCCGATTCCTCCGGTAAGCCTCGATAGAGCGTCGTCCTTTACCCCGAGCCGCGGCAGAAGGTATTTCAACTGCGCCATCTCGACCTGTATCTTGCCCTCCCGGCTCTGTGCCCGCTGGGCGAAGATATCGAGTATGAGCTGGGTCCTGTCGACGACGCGCAACTCGGTTGTGTCGGTAATCGCGCGCACCTGGGAAGGATTGAGTTCCTGGTCGAAGATGAGCAGATCCACCCCGCACTGGAGGGCCCGCAGCACGATCTCGCCAAGCTTGCCTTTGCCGATGAAATATTTGGGGTTTCTCTGGCGCTGCCTCTGAATGACAGTATCGGCGGCAACGATGCCCCCTGCACGCGCCAGTTCGACCAACTCCAGCATGGAGAGGTTGGCGGTCTCCCGGTCGGCGTCGGTGACGCTCACCAGTATGGCCCTTTCCGCAGCGTCTTTCCCTGCCGGCAAAACAGGGCGGTTTCCCTCCAGTTGGTCTTCGATCGACCGGACAAGGGCGAGGAAATCGAGATCGGGATCGTAACACGGCATGGGAGGGAGCACTTCCCAGCCGCTGTGCCCGCTCCGGGCCGTGGGAAGGATGTGGGCAACTTCGAGTTGGGTCGCCCCGCCGTGGGCATCCACCTGAACCGCACCGACACAGTCGAGCCTCAGGAACACCAGATCCATCAGATCGTCCTGGGAAAGCGGTTCGGATTCCAGATGCGTGTGCACGAGCCGAAGGCCGCGCAGCCGCTTTCTTGCCCCCCGGCTCTTGGGAAGATCGGGTATGTAGAGGGAGCGCGGGCCGCCGACAAGCACGGTTTCCACCCCGCCGTCCCGGCCGAGAAGAAGCCCTATCTGACGTCCGGATTCAAAGGAAAGATGTGCGAGGTCTCGGGAAAGCTCGGGAGAAATCACCTGGCGCGCGGGAACTTTTCGCCGGCTAAGCCCTTCGAGGCGCCGGCGAATACCGGGTTTTAGACCGGTCAGGTTTCCAAGGACTCTCGTAGGCTCTCCTCCACCCGGAAATGTCTCTTTTCAGCACTTACTTGCGTTTGAGCCGACTTGAACAGCCACTTCCCATTTTTCACTGCTCACTGTTCACGGTTCACCGTTCACTGCTACTCTGCCACCGCCAGGTTTTCAAAGCGCGTGTAGGTGTTTATGTACGCGAGCTTTACGGTTTCGCCCGAAGGCCCGTTTCTTTGCTTTCCGATGATTATCTCGGCCACTCCGGGCTCCTTGCACGCCTGCTTGGTGTAGGCCTCATCGCGATAGATGAAAGCGATCACGTCCGCATCCTGCTCGATGGCTCCCGATTCGCGAAGATCGCTTAGAAGCGGCCTTTTGTCGGTTCGCTCCTCGACCTTTCGATTGAGCTGCGAGAGGGCAATCACCGGGATGTCCAATTCCTTGGCGAGGCCTTTTAGCGACCGGGATATGTCGGAGATCTCCTGCTCTCTTCTCTCGGAAGTTTCTCTTCCCCGCATGAGCTGCAGGTAATCGACCAGGACCATGCCCAGTCCCTGGTCGGACATCATTCTGCGGGCCTTGGCCCGAAGCTCCAGCGGAGAAATGGAGGGAGTGTCGTCGATGTAGATCGGCACATCCATGTAAAGGCCGGCTGCCTGGAGAAGCTTGCCGCATTCCTGCCTGCTGAGAAATCCCGAACGGATCTTGTGGGAATCCACTCGTGCCTCGGCGCACAGGAGTCGCATCGCCAGCTGCTCTTTGCTCATTTCCAGGGAGAAAATCCCAACCGGCACACCGTTATCCATCGCAGCGTTTCTGGCGATGTTCAGGGCAAAAGCGGTCTTTCCCATGCTGGGTCGCGCGGCGATGATGATGAGATCCGATTTCTGGAAACCGGCGGTGAGCTTATCGAGGTCCCTGTAGCCGCTCGGAACCCCCGTCACCGATTCCCGGTACTCCTGGTAGCGCTCGATCGCCTCGATGTTTTTCTTGATGACTTCCTTGAGCGGAAAGTAGGAATTGCGGATCCTGCGTTCGGCGACCCGAAAGATGGCGGATTCGGCGGTATCGAGAACCTCTTCGGAGCTTTTCCCCCCGCCGTAGGCAGAGGCGATGATCTCGTTTGCCGACTGAATGAGCCTGCGCAGCACCGCCTTTTCGCCGATGATTTTGGCGTAGGCGCCCACATTTGCCGCGGTCGGCATCGTATCGGTCAAGGCGGCGATATAGGAAGCGCCGCCCACACTTTCGAGCTGTTTTCGCTGGTCGAGCAGGTTTGTTACCGTAAGGATGTCGATCGGCTCGTTTTGTTCAAAAAGGTCCTGGATTGCGGTAAAGATAACGCGGTGGGATTCCTTGTAGAATTCGTCGCCCTTCAAGACCTCGAGCGCCGCGGGCAGGCCGGAGCTGTCCACCATAATTCCCCCCAGCAGCGATTGCTCTGCCTCGATCTGCTGGGGTGGAATTTTCCGGAGTTCGGCTGCGAGCTCCTCCATAAACTACTCTTCTTTTTCGATCACCACGCGAATGGTTGCGCTCACCTGGGCGCCAACCCGCACAACCACCTCATATTCGCCGAGCTGCTTTATGGGCTGCTCGAGCACGATATTTCTGCGGTCCACCTCGAGCCCCTGCTCTTCGAGCGCCTTGCCGATATCCACCGTGCTCACCGAGCCATAGAGCTTGTCTTCCTCGGCGACCTTGCGGCGCATCGAAATGGTCACCGCATTGAGTTTTTCGGCGTACGAGAGCATCTCCTGGCGATGTTTTTCGCGCTTCTGCGCAAGAAGGCGCTTCTGGTGCTCGAGCTCCCGAACGTTCTTGCCGGTAGCTTCCATGGCCAGTTTTTGGGGGAAAAGGAAATTCCGGGCATATCCGGGCGCGACATTCACCAGATCGCCGATTTGCCCGACCGATTCGACGGCTTCGGTCAAAATCACTTTCATCTAAGGACTCCTCCTGGATGAGCCGAAAGGCCCATTTATCTTACCCATAAGCAGAAGCGGAAGCAACCGGATCAGGGGGCGCCTCAAGCCTGCCTGTTAAGCTTTCGAAAATCGAACCACACGTCAAAGAGTCCGAGGGCCGCAACGGCCATGGACGCTATTCTCTGCAAAAAAAACACTGCGTACACAAAACCTTTGACAAAGAGGGGCACCTTCCATTTTTCAAAATAGAAGGCTACTATGGCAAGCCCCTGAAAAAAATAGACAGTCCCCATGACGAGGACCACATTGATCCCGAGCAGGTCCAGGCCCTTTAGCGGCAAAAGAAGCATCAGGCCTCCGGCGATCGCAAGCCAGACAAGATGCTCCGGGCTCTTCCACAGGGAGAGTTTTTCGACTTCTGGCGCCTGCCCTTCCGCCTGCCTGCAATACTTGCGGCAGACGAGCAAATTGGCCCAGGAGATGACGAGCGTGCAGGAGATGAGTATCCCCGGCATGATTCGCACCACCAGAGGGACCATTTCGAGCAGGTTCTTTTGAGTCTCGGGGCTCACAGCGGGGCTACCCTTGCCCAGCTGCTTCAAAGCGGCGGTAAGGACGTTTCGCAGGTCCTGTTCAATCAGGTGGACCATCTGTCCCCTGGTCTGAAAATAGGCAACGAGGGCGAGAAGCGCCGCTATCCCAACCACCAGAAGGCTCGCTAGCCCGACGAGCTTAGCCACCGACCAGCCACGCGCAAAACCGTATCCAATAATGACGCCCATGCCGATTAAGGCAAACAGATAGGGCACACTCTCGGGCAGCCCCAGCGCAAGAAGGATCACCGCGCCCAGGGCGGCGGAGCAACCCGGAACGATCCACCCACGGGGGGTGCCCTTTCTCACAAGGGCAAGGGCTGTTGGCGCAGGCGTGAACAATGAGGAGAAAAATCCCGCCAGCGGCACGAACAGGATGGAAAGGAAAAGGCCAATCGTCAGTACGACCAGCAAAAAAAATTCCTTTGCATCCCGGCCCGGCCGCAGGACGGGCATATCTTGCTGGATATCGTTCATTTCCGGCAGCAACTCAGCTCACTACAGCATATGAGTGACGGTGTAGGGCAGAAGCGCGATCTGGCGCGCCCTCTTGATCGCAAGGGTCAACTCCCTTTGATGCTTCGCGCAGTTGCCCGAAATTCTGCGCGGGACGATCTTGCCGCGCTCCGTCACGAAATAACGCAAAGTTTTCGAATCTTTATAATCGATCTTGAGATCGGAATCCACACAGAATCGGCAGATTTTCCGCCGTGCGAAGGTGCGCCTCTTGCGCCTGACGTTCATCATAGTTCGGCTCTCTTTCCATATCGTAAAGGTTTTGGAGATTATTCCTCTTCTTTGCCTTCTTCCTCGAAGCCTTCCTCATCGACATCTTCCGGCATCTCTTCGGCAGAAGATTTTTCGGAGGATTCCTCTTCTTCGGAGAACGCCGCCGCCTGGGCCGCTTTGCGTTCCCTTTCCTTTTCCGGATCGAAGCGCTCCTCGAGCAGAACCGTTATGAACTTGAGAATGCGTTCATCGATGCGCAGGTTTCGTTCGAGCTCGGCAACGAGCTGGGGCCCGCCGCAGTATTCCATCAGCACGTAGAGTCCGCGGGTGCGCTTGCCGATCGCGTAGGCAAGCTTTCTTTTTCCCCACGGGACGTAGGTGAGAACCTCTCCGCCGTTGGAGGCCACGATCGACTGGATTTTGGCATCCAGCACCGAATTAGCTTCCTCGGGCAGTTCAGGGTCGACAATGAAAAAAGTTTCGTACTTCCGCATTGGATCTCCTCTCGGGTTAGTCAGCCCCCTCCGTGTCGAAGGAGCAAGGAGGTTGGATGAGTTAAAAAAAAATGTCTTATAGCAGCTTTATCGATACGGGTCAATGGCGTTTGCCGCGCATCGGCGGCGGGGCCATAACGATTACAAAAGGGGCAGCGCGGAAAGCCGGATCGAAAAAGTTGTTCCCTGGTGTCGACTCCGCAGGTATAGTGCATAGATAGTATACGTATAGTAATGTCCATTCGGCAACCCGGCCTGAGGTGGGCACTGGACCGGCCCCCCCTTTTCAAAGGGGGACTTGGCGGACAGACGCGCTACCAGGGAATATACCGTCTTCACACGAGGAGGTTTTGACGATGCAAATCGGCTGTCCGAAGGAAATCAAGAGCCAGGAGTTCCGCGTGGGTCTAATTCCCGCTGCGGTACGGGCCTACGTGGAAAAAGGCCACGAGGTGAGCGTGGAAAAAGGCGCAGGCCTGGGGTCGGGAATCTCCGATGAGGATTACGAGCACGCCGGGGCGCGTATTTGCCCGACAGCGCGTGAGATCTGGGAAGGCTCGCAGATGATCGTCAAGGTGAAGGAACCGCTTGCCGAGGAGTACGATCTCATGCAGCCGGGCCAGCTCATCTACACCTATTTCCACTTCGCAGCCAACAGGAACCTCGCCTTGGCGTGCCTGGAAAAGAAAGTCTCGGCCCTTGCCTATGAGACGGTCCAGGAGCAGGACGGTTCGCTTCCCCTTCTGAAGCCGATGAGTGAGGTCGCCGGGCGGATGGCGCCGCTCATGGGAGCGTTCTATCTCGGAAAAACCTTCGGCGGCAGGGGTTTTCTGCCAACCGGCGTCCCCGGGGTGGCTCCCGCAAATGTTCTGATCATCGGGGGAGGCACGGTGGGGAGCAACGCCGCCAAGGTCGCCGCGGGGTTTGGCGCCAGAGTGACACTTCTGGACATCAACCTGGACACCCTCGAACACCTCGGCAACATCATGCCGCCAAACGTTTCGCCGATCTACGCCGACGCCTACACGCTCGACAAGGGTTTGCGGGAGGCCGACATAGTGATCGGCGCGGTGCTGGTGACCGGGGCAAGAGCCCCCAAAGTCATCCGGCGTGACCACCTGCGCATCATGAAGCCCGGGTCGGTCATCGTGGATGTGGCGATCGACCAGGGCGGCTGTGTGGAAACCTCCCGGCCCACTACGCACCTCGACCCGATCTACGTGGTGGACGGCGTAGTGCACTATTGCGTGGCCAACATGCCCGGTGCCTATGCCCGCACCTCGACCTTCGCTTTAAACAACCGCACAGGCAAGTTCGGCCTGCGCCTGGCCAACCTGGGGGTGGAAAAGGCGTGCCTGGGGGAACCGGCGCTCCTGAAGGGCCTCAATACCTATAACGGATGGGTGACTTTCAAGCCCGTTGCCGAAGCGCTCGACCTGGAACAATCCTATAAACCGGCCGCGGAGGCTCTGAGTAAATAGCGAGAATATTTCTTGCCTCTGTTTTGGGGATTGCTATATAAGTGATGCTAAGATAAAGCTTTTTCGACCAATCCCGGTCTCGTAGAGATGCGTGTATTTTCCGGCATTTGACCAAATACGTGAGCATGTTTATGTCCAATCGCATGACCAGCATAAATGCGACCATAGACAACCACATATTCGCCTGGTCCTCCGTGCCCTCGTTTGCGCCGATGGCCGAAATCCTGAGAAACGACCGCGATGTCCTGGTGGAAAAGCTTTTGGACATAACGGAGCGGGGCGTCCCCAAGGGCGGCAACATACACGATGCGGTGCGCCTGTTTCTTATAGATTTCGCCCTCGAACGCATGGGGGGCCAGATCACCTCCGAGCATTTTACCATTTTTCGGGACCCGGAAACCGTGGAGATTATCCTGGAGGATTCCTACGGCGTTCAATGCCTGGAGGATCGCGACGACATACTCATTCCGCATCAAAGCGAGGCGCTGAAGATACTCATTCAGTGTCTTTTTCATCGTGCAAAGGCGGCGGATGAAAAGGACCTGCTCTGCTTTCTGCAGATGTTTTCCCGGGCAAAGCCCGAGATGCGCCCGGACCAGGACCGGACGATGCGGTTGCGCTCCATGATCTGGTTCATCTACCTGGCCATCGAGATCGTGCAGACCGAAAAGATGGTTTGCTCGAAGGGACTGGAGTACTTTAGAGGCAAGTTCCGGGAATTGCTCGATCACTCCATCGGGGGAACCATTATCGACGAAGAATCCAGGCGCCCCGGGTTCGAGGAAGGCAGGTGGGAGCGAACGCTTTTCGGCTGGCTCCAGGGCGAAGACAGAAAAGAATTCGCCGAAAAGCTCAAGCGCCAGTTCAACATGGATAACCGGATAGACCATGTCAACAGGTGCCTTTTGGCCGATCACAGAAGGTCGATCCTGGAACAGATACTGATTATGTTTTGCAGGTAGAAAAACCGGAACGAATCGGAGGTTTTTAGTGAATCCCGACAAATTGTTTGAAAAATTTCCGGACCTTCTTTTCTCCGGTTTCCGGCAGCAGATGCTTTTGGGGAAAGTCCCCGCAGACGTGGTGCAACAGATTCTGGAACCACTCCTGTCCAATTTCCAGGAAATCATGTTTCAACTTCCCTCCGATCTGCAGGCCGATCTGGAAAATGTGCTGAGAATTTATCCGGACGTCGCCGAGCGTTTCGGTGTGTGGATAAAGCCCCCGGTCGCCTGGTCCTTGCGCGGGTTTGCCCGCCGGCGCCAGGAAACCTATCAGGACCTGGACATGGCCGCCGAACCGCAGCAGGGTTTCCAGGTGACGAAAAAATCCTTCGCGAGTTCTTTCCCCGAAGAGGGGCAGGGATTTTTCACAACCGACAGGGGCAACCCCGTCTATATCGAATTTTCGAGTTCCGAAGAAGGCGATTTTGCCTGCTTCGAATACAAACCTCCCC
Organism: Deltaproteobacteria bacterium; assembly: GCA_021813685.1. GTDB lineage: Bacteria > Desulfobacterota > Syntrophobacteria > Syntrophobacterales > Syntrophobacteraceae > SbD1. The sequence goes on from JAKAJS010000029.1 coordinate 16,047, forward strand.
GGTTCGCTATCGAGATCCGCATCTGCGGCCGTTGCGCCGCAACACTTACACCCGATAGCCCCAGACAGCAAATCCCCGCCGACAGGCTTTCTCAAATCCTGACGGATTGCACGGGGGAGATCGAAATACGAATCATCGAGTTGACCTGAGCCGCGATTCCATGGAAAAAAATCCTACGCTTTATTCCAGACTGGCTACGCTGTACCCCTTGGGGAATTCGCCGGCAGCCCCCGGCACCGTGGCGACTCTTTTGGCCGGCATCCCCTGTTTTCTGCTTGTGGGACATTTTTCCTGGCAAACTCAGGCGGCCCTCGCCTTCGCCCTGCTCTTTGCCGGTTCCCATGTGTGTGGGGAGGCCGAAAGGCAAATGGGCAGAACAGACCCGCAGCAGGTGGTACTCGATGAACTGTGCGGGTATCTTTTCGCCATGGTGGGACATCCGATCGGCTTCCTCTCCGTTATTACGGGGGCTTTGCTCTTCCGGGTGTTCGACATCTGGAAACCGTGGCCGATCCGTCTGGTGGAAAAGAAACTGACCGGAGGGATTGCCATCATGCTCGATGATGTGGTGGCTGGTATTTTTGCCAATATTCTTGGACTGATTATTTTAAAAATGACGGGATTAGGGTACAAATAGAGTCGATTCCGCCGGATGCTCCGGCTACTATCTCCGGGAAAATAGAAAATGACGCTTCTCCCTTCGCGTGACGAATGCTTCGAACTGCTCGAGCAGCACGCCATGCCGGTACACATTCGCAGGCACAGCCAGATGGTGGCCCGGGTGGCGCTCTTTATCACCGCAGGACTCAACCGCAACAGCTGCCGACTCGATGTGGGCATGGTCGAAGCCGCCGCCCTCCTGCACGACATAGGAAAGATGTCGGGTCTGGAGACGGGGGAAAATCATGCCGAACTGGGCGCCAGGATGCTTGCGGGAATCGTCGCCCCGCAGGTCGCCGCCATAGTGAGAGAACACATATACCTCGATAGTTCGCAAACTGAGGGTCCTCTTACCGAATCGCTCATCGTCAACTACGCGGACAAGAGAGTGAAACATGACCAGATCGTATCTGTTCGGGAACGCTACGAAGACCTGATCGAACGCTATGCCAGATCGGCCTCTCAGGCCGGTATGCTGCGCGGAAAACTCGATCTCTACCTCGCGCTCGAACGCACGATTTTTTCCCACCTGCCCATTGCGCCTCATGACCCTGAGATCATGGGGATCACCGTGTAAAAATCTATCAGGGAGTGAGTCGAAGGTTATGGAAAGAAAAAAACTGACAGTGGCCTTGCTTTCAGGGGGGAAATCGGCGGAACGCGCCATTTCGCTTGCAAGCGGCGATCAGGTTTTCCAGTCGCTCGATAAATCGCGCTACGATATTCTCCGCTACGACCCGGCAACGGATCTGCCGCAACTGGCAAAAGAGGCCGCAGGAATCGATGTCGCCCTCATCATCCTGCACGGACGCATGGGGGAAGACGGCACGATTCAGGGACTGCTCGAATCGTTGGGAATCCCCTATCAGGGCAGCGGGGTGCTCGGGAGCGCCATCGCCATGAACAAAATCCTGAGCAAACAGCTCTACGTCGAGGCGGGACTGCCCGTCGCCCCCCACATCGTTGCGGATAGATCGGCACCGGTTGCGGCCTCCGAGATTTCAGAAAGGCTGGGACTTCCGGTCGTAATCAAGCCCGAACACGAAGGCTCGAGCATAGGCCTTACGATCGTAAAGGAGCAAAAAGCGCTCGAAGACGCCTTGCAAAAGGCCTGGGGTTTCGACCGGCGCTGTCTGGTCGAAAAATACATAAAGGGGATAGAACTCACCGCCGGAGTCCTGGGAAACAACGACCTGCTCGCCCTTCCCCTGATCGAGATCTGCCCGGACGAGCGCTACGAATTCTTCGACTACGAGGCCAAATACACCCCCGGGGCAACGAAGGAAATTTGCCCGGCGCGCATTTCCCCCGAGCTTACCGCCAAGGCTCAGGGCTTTGCCCGGTGCGCTCACGAGGCGCTCCACTGCAGAGGCTACAGCCGCACCGACATGATCCTTTCCGGAGACGATTTCTACATCCTGGAGACAAACACCATTCCCGGCATGACCGCCACGAGCCTTTTCCCGCAGGCTGCGGCCAAAGCGGGCCTGGAATTCTCGGCGCTTCTCGACAGGCTGATCGAGCTTGCGATGGAGAAGTAAGGCTGGTTCAGTCTGGAACATGAGGGAAGATGATGGCCATACAAGTTATCGCCGAACAGGAATTTTTCGTCGGGACTCCAACCGTTCTCGAGGGGCCGGCCCCTGCCGGCTCCTTTGCGGCCGTATTCGAAGACGACGGGGATACGGGCTATTTTTACGCGCTGGACGTAAGTGAGGAAGGCGCCCCTCTCCAGGACGCCGTTCATATCTACAACGCCGCCAACATCAGCGACCGCGACAAGCCGGTACGTGCGGTGATCGGCTGGTCCGTCGACAATCAGAAGGTTGTTTTTCTGATCAATGATTATCCGCACGCGATCTTTGATTTTGCGGGAAAGCAGGGGTATTGCCGCACCGGATTTCCCCCGGCCGCCCCTGAGGGCGAGTGGTCAACCGGAGGCCACGCCTGGTCCGAATCTGCGATCGACCTCTTCAAGTGAAAAACGGTTTCCCGAATCCTCTCCTCGCAGCATCCCATCCGCGGGGACGCTTCCCCGCCCCCTCCCGCGGGGAGACGGGGAAGCGACTGTCTCTTACCAGTTAAACACTTTGTCGAGATCTTCGTCTTTCACTTCGAAGACCACGTCGTGCGGGGGCACCTTCTCGGTTTTGAAAAACCGCGGCAGCCGGTCGTGCTCTGAGGTAAACCCGGCTTTGGCATTGAAGTCTCTTTCCATCTTCAGGACGGTCTTGCCCAGTT
>JAKAJS010000209.1 GCA_021813685.1 Deltaproteobacteria bacterium
GCTTGGACAGGATTACAGGATTAACAGGATTAAAGGCAGTAGAAGAGATGACAAGTGTTTGCAATGTATATAATTATGGGTTTTTAATCCTGTAAATCCTGTAATCCTGTCTAAGTTTTTGCATTTTGCGCGCGGCAGGAAATACATTGAAAAGCTTGGACAGGATTAACAGGATTAACAGGATTAACAGGATTAACAGGATTAACAGGATTAACAGGATTAACAGGATTAACAGGATTAAAAGCATTACAGAGTATTACAGATGTTTGAATTTCTCTAAACAAAAAGTTATTAATCCTGTATTGTTCAATTTGGAGTCAATTGGATGAATGACCACATTCCCGGTCCGGAGAGCTTGCCCAATCCTGTCCAGCCTGGCAGGAAGGTGGTGGTGACGGGGCTTGGGCTTGCCACTGCGCTGGGGTTGGAAGTGGAGCAAAACTGGCGCAGGGCGCTTGCCGGGGAGTCGGGAGTTTCCCGAATTCGCCTGGAGGTGGCGGGAAAGTCCCAGGTGCAGGCTGCTGCGCAGGTTTCCGAGGAGGACTGGGGCGCTGTTTGTCGGGAATTTCCGTTGGAGACGCAGGGGGAGCGTCGGACTCTTTTCGCACTGTGGGCAGCGAAAAAGGCGTTGCTGGACGCGGGAGCGGATCTTTCGGAGGGGGAGCGCTCGAGGTTTGGCGTGGCTGTTGGTGCGGGGTTGGGAGTAAACCGGCTCGAAGATATCTCTCGATGGCTCACGGCGGAAAAAAGATTCGATTCCGTTCGGTTTTTCACTGAACTCGACCGGGTCTCCCGCGATTCGATCATGCGCAACAATTCCAATGCGGCTGCTGCGCGTATCGCAGCTTGCTTGGATCTAAAGGGCCTGAACGGAACGATAACCTCGGCCTGCGCGTCTGCGACTCTGGCTCTCGGGTCTGCGTACCGGGCGATTCAAAGAGGGCGGGCGGACCTTGTCGTTGCCGGGGGCGCCGATTCGATGATAAATCCGGTGGGACTTGTCTTTTTTGTGCTGCTGGGCTCTGCTGCCGTGTCGAAGATGGAGCCGGAGCGGCTATGCCGTCCTTTCGATCGAAAAAGGTCGGGGCTTGTGATGGGAGAAGGGGCAGGCATGGCGGTGCTGGAGGAGGAGTCGCACGCGTTGGCTCGCGGAGCGCGGATCTACGCCGAAGTGGCCGGATTCGCATCGACCATGGACGGCTGGCGGCTTACGGCTCCGCACCCGGAGGGTAATGGCGCCGAGGTTTGTATGAGGCGGGCCCTGGCCGATTCGTCCATCCCCGCGGAGGAAATCGATTATATAAACGCCCACGGCACCTCGACCAAGCTAAACGATCTGGCGGAGACCCTGGCGATAAAGAAGGTCTTTGGAAATTGCCCCTCTTTCCCTGTCGTAAGCTCGAGCAAATCGCTCATCGGGCACCTGCTGGCGGGCTCGGGTGGTCCGGAATTCGTCTTTAGCGTACTCTCGACGGCCGAAGATCGAATCCACCCGACGATAAACCTTTCGAGTCCCGATCCGAAATGCGATCTCGATTATGTCCCGAATGTCGCGCGGGATACTGTGGTTCGCGCCGCCCTTTCGAACTCGTTTGGCTTCGGCGGCCAGAACGCGACGATTGTGGTGAAAAAATATTGCCGCGAGGAGGGTCGGTTGCCTCATGATGCGCATCCTGCAGGGAGTTGACATCGTTCAGGTTTCGAAAATGGAAAGGGTCCTGCTCGCGCATCCGGGGCTTGCCTCGGAAATTTTTACAGAAGGCGAGCGCGACTATTGCTTTAAAAAGTCGAAACCGCACCAGCATCTGGCGGGCAGGTTCGCCGCCAAGGAAGCCTGTCTCAAGGCGCTTGGCCTTGGGCTTTCAGGCGAGGGCATAGACGGTGCGCTTCAGGAGATCGAAGTGGTTGCCGGAATTTCGGGGAAACCCGCCTTGCGGGTAAGGGGCAGGGTCGAAAGTACCGGCCGCCGCAAAAAGGTGTACCAGTACACGGTCTCCATCTCTCATTCCGGGGATTATGCCGTAGCCTCGGTAATCCTGGCTGCAGCCGGGCAGGCGTGCGAAACAGTCGCGTGAGGAGGAATATTCACAGTGAGATATCTTTTTGTCGACCGGGTAACCGCAGTTGAGCCGGGGAAAAAAATTACCGGGGTAAAAAATGTCGCGATGAGCGAAGATTTTCTGGAATTCCATTTTCCGAAAAACCCGATCATGCCCGGCATACTGCTCCTGGAGGCTCTCGTGCAGCTAACGGGCTGGCTTGAGGCGGTTTCTTCGGATTTTAGGAAATGGTTTCTGGTCTCCAAGGTTTTGAAGTCCAGCTTCTACAGTTTCGCCTATCCGGGGGATCGGGTGGAACTGAGCGTAAGCTGCCCTCCGGCGCCCTCGAAAGACCTGGTGGTATATAGCGGCGTTGCGCAGGTCAACGGAAAGCGCAGAGTCAAAGCCGAGTTCCTGGGAAACCTGGTCGATCTTGAGACCATCGAGGAAGTCGAAGAGCAGAAAAGGTATTTTGAAATACTACAGCGCGGGGTTTAGGATCGAACTATGTCCTCATCGAGGCGGGTTGTCGTAACTGGGATGGGTTTGCTCACATCTTTGGGAAAGGGTGTGGAGGCCAACTGGAAGTCCGTTCTTGACGGAAAAACCGGAGTGGAGCGCTGCGAGCGTCCGGGGTGTCCCGAATATCTCCAGTACTTCGGGCGTGTTGAGGGCGTGGAGCGTCCCGAGGAGGTGCCCCCGCAGCTTGCCGCCCAGGTAAGGTTTTTAAACCGCGGCGCCGTGCTCGGGTTTGAGGCCGCAATGGAGGCGGTTAAGAACGCGCAGATCGATCTGACCACGGTTCCCAGGGAACGCAGATCGCTTTTTCTGGCCTCGGGGGATCTTACGAAGATCGGGTGCGAATTTTTGCATCCGGCTCTAAAAGACGCGACGAAAAACGATGCCAACGAGGCAGATCGTTTTACCCTCAATAAATCTCTGCTAAATAAGGTAAATCCGTTTTTTCTGCTCGAATCGATCAGCAATAACCTGTTCAGCTTTCTTTCCGCTGCCCTGGAGTTTATGGGGCCGAACACCAGCCTGGCGAGCCTTTCGCCTTCCGGGGCGGAGGCGTTCGAACTCGCCTGTCGCAGGATCGGTTCCGGAGAGGCCGATGTTTCACTGGCCGTCGGCTGTTGCTGCTGGATAAACGAAATTGCCATGTTCGAGCTGGACGGCCTGGGAATTCTATCCCGGTGCAAGCATGGCTCCGCTTCCTTTCGGCCTCTTGACCGGATGCGCGATGGGTTCATCCCCGGGGAGGGGGGCGCCGCCGTTTTGCTCGAGGAGATGGAACAGGCAAAGGCCCGCGGGGCGAAAATTCTTGCCGAAATAAAGGGCAACGGCAACTGTGTCGAGTTTCCGGAGGGGAAAAGCTTGAGCGTACCCGGGGAAATTTCCGGAAACTGCATCCGCTCCGCCCTCGAGGAAGGCTCGGTCGAGGTGCGGGACCTCGCCTTTATCTGCCCTCACGGCAGCGGCACGCGCAAAGGAGACAGATCGGAGCTGAACTCCCTTCAGGGGCTCTTTGAGACCGAGGGAACAAACGTTCCGGTTTGCGCCCTCAAGGCTTATACAGGGCACATGGGAGCGGCAAGCGACATCGGCGAGATCATCCTGGGCATCGCAGCAATTAATGCAGGAGTCGTCCCCGGGACAATGAACTTTTCGAAGCCGGAACCCGCCTTCGAAGGCATGGGGATTTCCACCTCGCCTGTGAAGGCGGTGGGGAAAAACTTCGTGTCGGTAAGCTACGGGATACTGGGGCAGTGTTCTACTGTTCTGGTCGAGGGTGCGGTGGAGTCGTCGGCAGGGATCGTTATGCCACAGGCACTGTCGAGCTGACCATGCCGAAGAAAAGAAAAGGGAAGAAGGGAAAAAGCAAGTCCTTGCAGCTCGTGGAGTGGGCGGCGTTTTACATCGCCGTGGCCATTGCAAGGCCGCTTCCCGTACGGGTGCTAAGGGGTGTGTGCTCCATTTTGGGCCGAATCTTGTATCTTGCAGCCCCCAGGAGGCGCAACATTGCGCTCCAGAACATCCGGACGGCCTTCGACGGTGCGATGAGCGAAAAGGAAATGGAACGGCTCGCTCGTGACAGTTGCAAGGCGTTCCTGCTCACCGCGGCTGAAATGATAAAATCGCCCTTCCGAACCAAAGACGGAAAAGTGATTCGTAACGGTCGTTACAAAATCGACCATCTCGAAGAGCTGCTTATGAAGGCGAAGGCGATTCACGACGAGTCCGGCGGGTGCATCTTCGTTACGCCCCACCTGGGCAACTGGGAACTGCTGCCCCATGTAAGCTCGCTCATCGGCATTCCGCTCGCCGTGGTCATTCGCCCGCTCGATAACCCGTATCTCGAACGGGCCATCCTGTCGAGCCGCCTCGGCAGCGGCCACCTCCTGGTTCCCAAGGCCAACGCCATGTTCTACCTCGATCGCACGCTACGCCAGGGCAAATCCGTTGCGATGCTTCCGGACCAGAGCCACAATAAGGGGCTGCGCGTCGAGTTTTTCGGAAAAACGGCTACGGTCACCCCCGTTCCCGCGCTGCTCGCCGTAAGACACCGGCGCCCCGTCGTGGTTGTGGCCGCCTGCCGAACCTCTGACCCCTACTATTTCGAAGGCTTTGTCTCAGACCCCATTTGGCCCGATCCGGAAAAGGCGGACGACCCTTCGGAAATTCTTCGCATCACGCGAGAGATAAACATCCGGATGGAGGAGGTGATCACGCGCTTCCCCGAACAGTACCTCTGGATGCACGATCGGTGGAAAGAGTCCTGGAGAAAACCCGTCTTCGGCAGCCGCGCCGCAGTGAGCAGTGAACAGTGAACTGGATTTCCGGCTCTTCCTGCCACGGGCATTCATGAGGGGATTTTTCTTGCGCATGGGGCTTGATCTGACGGGGAGGTTTGCAAGAGTGGCCAATCGCTCCGTCAGTTCCTCGGGAAGTCTCTTAGTCTCAGGCCGCAGGCAGAAAATGAGCCGCGAAGCGGCGTGGGGGTGCAGGGGGCGAGAGCCCCCTGCGCTTTTCGATCAAAGTCCCTTGTCGGCCTCTTGTTGAATTTGCATCCTCTTGATCAAATCGCTGAAAGGGTGCGAGCGCAAAAAGGATGCGAAGGAACTCTTATAGGTCTCAACGATACCGACTCCGTCGATGAGTACATCGCGGATCATCCACTGCCCGCCGCTTTGCTGCATGACGTAATCGACGGGAATGTGTTCGTTGGTGCGCATGATTACGGTCTTGACCTTCGTATAGCTCCCCTCGGGGGTTTCCCCCGGATACTGGATTTTCTCCTGTTTCAGGAAATCGACCACCTGCCGGGTGTAGGAATCGATAAAAATCGCGGTGAGAAGTTTTTCATATTGCGCGCGCTGGCTGGCGGAAAGTCTTCCCCAATATCCCTGCATCGATTCTTTGGCCATTTCCGAGGACAGGAAGTTTTTGGAGATCAGCTTGCGGATCCGAGCGGCGCGCTCCCTGCGGTGGGCAGTGCCCTGGAGTGCAGGGTTTGTCTGGATTTCCATGGCCTTACCGAGTACGGAGCGGACCTTGGCGGTAGCCCCCGTATCGGCTCGGAGGGGGCCGGCGGTCCCGAGAATCATCAAAAAGGTTGCGAAAAGAACAAATTTCGATTGCCTAACTGACTGCATTTTCAATCTCCTCGTTTACAACCGGGGCGGGGTTTTTCATAAAAGACAAAATAGAGGGCAGGATGAGCAGGGCGGAGAGAAGAACGCAGATACTTCCCGACCAGGCTACGAATCCCAGGCTGAAGATCCCCATGTTATGCGATACCATCAATGCGCCAAACCCTATGGTGGTGGTAAGGGCCGCACAAATGACCCCTTTGCCCGTGCTCATGGGGAGCCGCCCGGATCTCTCCCGGCCCTCCTGCCACCTGTAGAGGATGATTACCCCGTATTCGACTCCGGCGCCGACTACAAGCGGCATGAATATGCTGTTGGCCATGTTGAAATCAAAGCCTGCGGCCACCATCAATCCGACAGTCCAGATCGATCCTACAAGCAGCGGGATAAGGGTGATGAGCATAAGCCGCAAACTTCGAAATGTAAACAGCAGAAGCAGCGAGACGGCGATCAGGGCGTAGACCGAGGCTTCGATCGAGGCCTTTTTGAAGGCCGAGGAAAACACGTAGAGGTCTACGGGATCTCCCAATACGTTGGGGTTTACCGACTCGACGCTTTTGATGAAGCGTGTAAGATTTCCCTCGTTCCAGATCGACCCCTCGGGGTAGACTCTGATGACATACAGGCCGTTTTGATAAAACTGGTCGCGCAACTGCGGGGGAATGTCCGCGATGGTCATCGGAGAGGCCGAACAACCGCTGCTGATGATGCTCCATTGGTTCACGAGATCTTTCCGGAAACTGTCGCGGTACTGAGAAAGCCTTTCGGACATAGCGGGCGAAGTGTCGCGCAAACCGTGAAGAATCTTGTCTATCAAGGTCCTGACTGTGGTCATCTGATCGATTTGCGGCCTCGAAGCACCCCAACGGGCCGCCTGTTGGGGCTGCATCTTGAAGTTGATTCGTTCGAGAACCTCGATGAGTGAGGAGCGGTACGCACTATCCACTTCAGGCGACGGATTGGAGGCGTCGCCGCTGTGATTGGCGATGGATGCGGCAAGCCCGGGGACCAGTCGGCCAATCGAGCGTAAGATGGGAGTCTTCGCCTCCTGGTCCTCGGGAAGCAGCGAAAAAACGTTCTCCACATCGGAGACGGTGGGCAAGGCTTTAAATCGTGCACTCTCGGCCCTGACTTTTTGAGCCGAGTTGGTGATCACGGCCGCAGAAAGAATCGAGCGTTTGGAATTTGCCACCATAACTTTTTCCCAGTGCACCGATTCGGAGTTTTTCGACTGGAGGCGCATGGGATTGAGGTTGAAGCGGACATGGGAAGCGCTAAGGGCGCCGAGGATAGTCAGGGCAAGGGCTACGGCAAGGATGGAGCGCACGCCCTTGGGGCCGAGGCGAAGTAGAAAGCGTTTTCCCCTCTGCGATGCCAATCGTTCCGAGGCTGGCTTTCGGGAGGCCAGGTAGCAGGTGAGGGCGGGTAAAACCGTAAAATCGGCAATCATGATGAAAAGAATGCCCATTCCGGTGATCATCCCCAGTTCCATGAGGCCCCGGAAACCGGTGAGTATGAAAGGGAGAAATGAAATTGCGGTGCTTATGGCTGCAAGCATTATCCCGGGGCCCGATTTTTCCATGACATCTTTAATAGCTGCCGTGCGGGTCCCCCCCGAGAGGTTTGTTTCTTCGTCGAACCGGGCGAACCAGTGAATGCCGTAATCGACTCCAAGGCCACAGAGCATGGGGGCAAAGACAATCGAAAGTATATTGAGGTGGCCGATAAAAATGGCGGTCCACCCGAAGGTCCAGCACAGGCCCACGAGCAGGGACAGGGCGATTATGATCGGGTGGCGAAAACTTCTGAGAAAGACGATCATTACGACAATGACCCCCAGAAGCGACAGCCAGGTCGCTGTGGTCATATCGGCCATTGCGGTGAGCATCTGATCGTCATTGAGAGCCTCCTGCCCGGTGACGCCCGCTTTGACATCGGAGAAACCCGAAGCCTGGAGTTGTCGTACGTCGGCGCGCAGTTGATCCAGCGGCGCGAGGGTCTTGCTCACTTCTCCCAAGACTTTGCTGGGCATGACCTGGGCTACCAGCAGTTTCTTCTCGCCCTGCCAGAGATAGCCTTCCTTCTGGAGGTCCCACGAGCCGGTCTGGAAAAAGGAGGACCAGGGAGAGATATACTCGGGATTGCCGGAAAGATTTTGCGAAAAGCCCTGGAGCACCTTGATCAAAAATTCCAGGTCCATCGGTTTGCCGGTATCCTGCCCCGCAGGTTTTTTTTCATCCAGAAAGCCCGTGAAGAGTTCTCCGACCATCCTTGAGGCCATATTCTGGTTAACCAGCGTGAAAAAAGTGAGAATATCCGGGTCTTTTGCCAGATTTTGCACCAACAGGGAATTTTGGCGGATCGTGTCTTTCACCTGGATCAGATCGCTTTTATCCAGATAGTAGAGAAGCCATTTTTTGAACTTATCGGGGTTAACCCGATAGAAAACGTCCTGAAAATGTTTCGGGTCGGCATGAATCTTTGCGACGATGGCTTTCATGAAGTCAATGGCCCTGTCTTGCGAAGGGGCCTTGACGACGAGCGTGAAGGTGGTTTTGCCGTGAAAGTCGAACTGGTCGAGTACCCGGGATTTGGCTATGAGAGGGAGCTTCGGGGACACGAGTTCGAGTTGCTCGGTGCGCACCCCCAGCCGAGTGGCCGCGAGCCAGAGCGACAGAGCTACGCTCAGCAGTGCTACTATCAGAACAAAACGTGGCCTGGGAAGCACCCAGGCCACGAGTCTATCCGTAAACCAGGTTAACAGCTTCATTCGTATCCTGCCCGAAGAGGGGCAACCCGTTGGTTTCCAGCGTCGGGGGACCGCCTCTTACGGAAATTCGTCATGGTTTGCAGCTCATCTGACCGATGGCGTAGTCCAACTGCGCCAGGGAAACATTGTAATTATAGAGGGCTTCCAGATAATTACCCTGATTTTTCCCGTATTGGTCTATGGCGTTGAACATGTCCGTGGCCGTGCCGATACCCAGATCGAAGTTGGAGAAGGCCGCAACGATCCACCGGCGTGAGCCCGTCACAGCCTGCGAATAGGCCTTGGAAGCCTTCTCCTGTTCCAGGACGTCCTGGTAGTCCTTGATCACCTCTACGGGAATATTGGTCCTGGCGTATTCCCGGGTATCGAGCATCTTCTGGTATTCGGCCCGGGCCTTGTCGATCTTTCCGCTCGTGATGCCGAAATCGAGATGCCATTCAGCCCCGGCAAAAAAACCGCCATAAGAATGGTTGAACGCATCGGGTATGTAGGAATTGTCAAATTGCTGGCGGCCGGGCGCACCGGCAACAGAGGCGATTCCAACGGCGAAGACAGTGGGATAGAGATCGGCTTCGGCGGCCTTTGCCAGTCTTTCCTTTGCAGCGACTCCCTTGTTTACCTCCAAAAGTTCAGGCCGATTGGAGAGGGCCTGCTGGATGTAAATTTCTTCAGGGGCGAGCTTGGCTGTGGGTTGGGGCAGTTCGGTCGATTTCAACCGAAACTCCTCGTGTGCGGGCAGCCCGATAGCAGCCTTAAGAGCACTGTAGGCCACCTTGGCGCCCGCCTCCGCCTTGGCGGCAAATGCCTTGACCTGGCCCTGGTAGGCCTGCACCCGGTAAAGATCGCTCTCCTGAACGTTTGGTGACTTGAGTTGCAGCAATCTTTTGATGCGTCTGGCGGCGTCGTTTATATAACCGCTCGCGTCCCCGGCGGCATCTTTGCCCTGCTGCGCTATAAGATAGGCGTAGTAAAGCTGCTTTACTTCCAGAATGATCTGATTGCGCCGGGAGGCTCTTGCGTCTTTGCTCGCCTCCACGCCCAGTTCGGCGGCTTTTTGAAGATTGCTGATCTTTCCGAAGGTGTAAATGGGCTGAGTGATGGTCAGATCAAGCCGGCCGAAGATCCCGACATCCCATATTCCACCGTCATGAGAGATAATCTGTCCCGCGGCGTTGACGGTCGGAAACCGGGCGTCCTGGGTGGGGCCGGTCGTTCCGATAAGGTCCAACTGCGGCAGCCCGCCGCCTTTGGCCTCCTTGTATTCGCTCTTTGCGGCCAGAATGTCCTGTTCGGCCATTTTCATTCTGGGGCTTGTCTGGAGAGCTCTCTGGATGAGTTGGTCCAGTGTGAAGACCCGTGGCTTTTCAGCGGCCCGTGAGGTCCCGAAAGGGGATATCGTAACAAAGAGAAAAAGAATCCCTGACAATAGATAAAATCTGGCAACACCTTTCAAACTCATTTGACAGCCTTCAAAACCGGAGTTCATCATGAAATGTGGTGGTATTTAGGAGATCGTTTATACAGCAATTACCTTCCAATTCATAGACTTTAGTGCGCAGTTTTCGACCTGACTGAATGAATTGACTTTTGCTTTCATCTCTGGTAGCAAATCGGGGTTTCCTGAAAGAATGAATGGTGTGTTGTCTCAAACTGAAATGAACCATGCGTCGAAAGTTGATCGTTAATGCCGACGATCTCGGATTGACCAGGGGAATCAATCTGGCGGTATCCGAATGCGCGGATGCGGGGTTACTCCGCAGTGCGACCCTTATGGCCAATGGGCCCGCCTTCGAGGATGCGGTGCGGATCTTCCGGGGGCGCGAGGGATTTGGCACGGGGATTCATTTCGTGCTGACGGGTTTACCACCCGTTTCGCCGGCCGGAAAGCTCGGGAGACTGACCGGCCCGCAGGGCTTGCTTCCAACAGGGCTGCTCGCGCTTCTGAAAAAGCTCGAAGCCGACAAATCGGTGCGCGAGGCAGTTCGAACCGAGCTTTTTGCCCAGGCTGAAAAAGTCTTCGACTCGGGGATCATCCCCACTCATTTTGATACTCACAAGCATGTGCACATCATTCCTGCTGTGCTGGACGTTCTGCTCGAAATCTCTGCGCGCTTTTCCGTCAAATGGATTCGCGAGCCGTACGAACCGAGCGGTTCCTGGAGATTTTTTTTCGATCTGGAACGGAGGGCCAGATTCGGCTTCGTCAAACAATTGGCCATGGCACGGGCAAGCCTTCCCGCTCGACCGGTTTTCCGTGCGCGCGTGCGCCGCGCCGGGATACAAACGCCTGCGGGAGTCTATGGAATTTGTTTCACGGGATTTATGAATGAAAATATTCTCGGACGGCTTTGTGGGATGCTTCAGCCGGGTGTGAGCGAGTTGATGACCCACCCGGGCATCGTGGACGCCGAGTTAATGCGCCTCAAGGGCCGGCTTCGTGACTCGCGGGAGAAGGAAAAAGAGCTTTTGGTCTCCGCACGGGTCAAGAGGTATTTCGAGGCGCACCGAATTCTATTGTGTCATTTCGGAGAGGTGGAAAGTGAGTGATTCTAAATTGGAACGGTTGAGCATCCGCTCCCGTGCCGAACATGTTGTCCCGCAGTTGTCCGTGGTAATCCCGCTTCATAACGAAGCCCTCACCCTGGAGCAACTCTATGAGCGGGTGCGCGCCTCGGTGGAAACGCTCGCGTACACCTGGGAACTGGTCCTTGTAAACGACGGTAGCACCGATGCCACGCCGCGCATACTCGAGTCGCTCTTTGAAAAGGACCCCAGGGTCACGGTGGTGCACCTGCGGAAAAATTACGGCCAGACTGCCGCTCTCATGGCCGGGTTTGACCACGCCCGGGGTGAAGTGATCGTGTCGCTCGACGGGGACCTGCAGCACGCCCCGGAAGAAATTCCCGAGTTCGTAAAAAAAATCGAGGAAGGCTACGACATGGTTTCGGGGTGGCGGACCGCCAGGACCGACGCCTTTTGGACCCGCACTTTCCCCTCCCGCATCGCCAACTGGCTCATCGGGAAGGTCTCCGGGGTAAACGTGCACGATTTCGGGACCACTTTCAAGGCCTACCGCCGCGAGATTCTGGAGGACCTGCACCTCTACGGGGACTTGCACCGGTTCGTCCCTGCCCTGATCGGCCTCAACGGTGCCCGGATCATCGAGATCCCTATCACGGACCTGGGGAGAAACAACGGGAAGTCCCACTATGGATTGGGGAGAACCTTTCGGGTGGCCTTCGACCTTTTGACCGTAGGGTTTCTGCATCGTTATCTCACACGGCCTCTTCATTTCTTTGGCAAAATCTTCATGGGCTGCTGGGGTATCTCTTTCCTGATCGGACTCTTTTTGAGCTACAGAAAATTCATCTCCGGAGTCGCCATCCTCCAGGTCCATGGGCTTCTCGCCATGTTCGCCTCCGTGCTGGTGGTTGTGGGAGTCGAGTTCCTGGCCCTGGGGCTTGTTAGCGAGATGCTCATGCGAATCTACTTCGAGTCGCAGGATAAAAAGATCTACTCGGTGCGGAGAGTCCTGCGGAGCGAATAGACAGGAAAGAAGTCGAATGGCCAAAAGTCACAAAGAGGGAAGGTCGAAGGGTTCCCGGGTGCTTTGAATTTTGCACTTTCGAGACGTAAACCCGGGGGCGCAATGCCGCCGCAAAAAACTGGCCAACTCGACAGAGCGATCCTATAGTGGTGGAGTGTGGCGCAGAACGGGGACCCGCCGCGCCTTCTCAATTGATGTCCCGTTCCAAAACAATAGCCGCCGCGGGTCGAAGGACCAGCGACCGGTCTGCCTGGATCGCGAGGAGGTCCCGGGGTTGTTTGTCGCCGGTCGCTTTGGAAAAGGAGACCCGGATGGAATGGCGTGAAGTGGTCGAAGATCCAAGTTTGAGAGACCTGCCCTTCAAGATTGAAACGAATGCGGAAGGCTACATTATGATGGTCGTGGCCAAAAACATACACAGATGGTATCAGGCACGCATAAGCGGTTGGTTCGGGGAGCATGGAGAAAATAAGAGAGTGATCCAGGAATGCAACATCCAGACCTCGGATGGAGTCAAGGCCGCCGATGTTGCATGGTGTAGCGCCGAGTTCCTCAAGAGAAACAAATACGACGATCCCTACCAGGAGGCCCCCGAAGTCATTGTCGAAGTGATATCGCCTTCCAACAGTGAGAAAGCAATGGAATACAGATTGTCATTGTTTTTTGAGAGAGGGGCCAAAGAAGTTTGGTTCTGCGACGAAGATGGCAATATGCGGTTCTTTGATCCGCGAGGGGAATTGGAAGGCAGCGAGATGTTCGGGGAATTTCCAGGGCGTATCGAAATCGACATTATGGGGGCGTAAGCCGGAACCCCGGAAGATGCCGTCATCCCGACTCCGGTCCCGAGACGATCTTATGCATGTCGATGGTCCATGGAAGGGCCTAGGGTTTCAGATGCACGTGCTGAATCTCCTCGTTGAGGAAAAACGTGCTTTCCTTCACCTTCTTTTCGAGCATTCCCGTAGTGAAGATGATTTTGTTGAGCGCCGCGAAACTGTTGAGGCTCTTTACCGCCGCCAGGGTTACGAGGGTGTCGAGGCAGACGGCGTAAACGATTTCGTTCTGATCGTTTACCGCAATTATGTCTATGGGCCGGTCGGCTATGCGGGGCGGCATGTAGTCGGCAACTGTTTTAAAGCCCGACTGCCGGACCAGCCGGTAGAGATGGCACTGGAGCGTTCTGTGCACGGCCCGCTCACTTCGAAACGGCTGTGGAATCTGGCGCCACGCCTTTTCGAGTTCCTTTTTCCATGACTCCGGGCTGTTGGCTGCGTCCTGGTCCATTTGTATCCTCCGCTCAGACAATGACCAATTCTTCGGTGGCCGTGTTTAAAGATTCTATCCCGTCGTTTGTGACAAGGTAGGTATTTTCGAGCCCGGCAATTCCCTCCCCGGGGATGATGATCTTGGGTTCGAAAGCGAAGACCATTCCTTCCTGAAGCTCGAGCTTCTGGCGCTCGGCGATGAAGGGAAACTCATCGACTTCGACTCCCAGCCCGTGGGCGACGAAAGTGATTCTCGGGTCGCTAAATCCCATGAACCATTGGGCCCAGCCGGCTTCGTGCGCCCACTGCCATACGGTCTCGTAGAGTTCGCCCGTGACGGCGCCAGGGCGCGCCAGGGCACGGAAACGGTCGTGGACCGAGCGCACGAATTGATAGGCTTCGAAGAGCTTCGGTGGAGGCTGGCCGATGCAGAAATTTCTGGTCTGGTCGTTTGCATACCCGTTCCAGATGACCATCGTATCGACGCTCACAATTTCACCGGGAAGAATCTTTCTGTCGCCTGCGCCCTGGCCTAATGCGGGCGAGATGCCGGGGCCTCCCGTGGGGGCGTCGGTGTAGGAGGGAACCGCGCCGTTTGGACCCGAGAGGATATGGCCGAACATCATCTCCATGTTGAAGGCCCTGGAGCGAAACATGCCGTAATTGCCCGCCTTGCGCGAGATGAGTTCGATCTCGGCGCACAATTCGTATTCAGTCATCCCGGGCTCGAGCAGCTTTGGGACCGAGTCCGCAACGAGCCTGGAAATGGAGGCAGCCCCCTTGAGCATCTGAATTTCCCATTGTGATTTTCTCATGCGCGCCCGGCGTATCTGGCCGCTTATGTCGACGATCCGCTGCTTCGGGAAAACCTTTCTGCTGTAGAGTGAAAACGTGTTTACCGGCATGACGTCGAGTTCCATGCCGATTGTCTCAGGTTCACTCCCGCACGCCCGGGCGACCGCTTGTGCGAGTTCGCCCAGGCTCTTCATGCCAATCACCGGTCGAATGGGGGATAGCTCCTCGGCTCGCTCCAGGCTGCGACGCACGACCAGGACCGGTTCCCCCGAGGCAGGCACGATCAGGTGGGAATCCTGAACCGTACCCGTAAAATAGAACAGGTCCGCATTTTGCCGAATTATTGCGGCATCGACTCCCTCTTCCCCCAGGAGCGCCTGCAGCACGATGATCCTGTTAGCTATCTCGCTTGCCGGTACTCGTTCCAATCGTATCCCTCCACATCCTTATTCAGTGCATTCCCGCCGAAGTCGATCTCTCCCCCGAAGAGCCCTTTCGTAAGAACAGGGTAAGGGGGATCAAAATAGCGGTCGCAATGGATAGAACAAAAAAAGTATCGTTAAAGGAAAGCATGCTTGCCTGACGCAGGACCTCCCCGTAGACAAACGCAAGTCCTCCCTTCGAGGCACCCGGGACGTGATTCATTTGCAGAAAGCCGGTTGCCTGGTTGTATGAATGCCGGAAGGCCGGATTAAACGGGGTGATGTTTTCGCTGAGGAAGGTCTGGTGGAACTGCGCGCGCCGGTCGAGAATCGTTGTGCTGACAGCAACCCCGAAACTGCCCCCAAGATTTCGCAGCAGGTTGAAGACCCCGGAGGCATTGCCCATTTTTTCCACCGGGATGTTCACATAGGCGGCAGCGGCCAGGGGAACGAAAAACATTCCGAGGCCGAGCCCCTGGACGAGGCGGGGCAGGGCAATGGCGTAAAAGTCAGCCTGGAGGTTGTAATTGGACATCATGAACAAAGCATAAGACGTGACGGCAAGCCCCACTACCAGGATGATCCAGGGTTTTAGCCCCTTTTGCATGAGAGCGCCCGCGATGGGCATGACAATGAAGCTGGATATGCCTCCCGGCCCCAGGATGAGGCCGGCCCAAAGGGCGGTGTACCCCATGAGTTCCTGGGCGTAGAGGGGCAGCAGGACGAAACTGCCGAAGAGGCAAAAAAAACCCAGAAACATGATAATGGTTCCGGCGCTGAAGGCGCTGTCCTTAAAGACCCCGAGATCCACAACGGGGTGTTCGGCGCGAAGCTCCACCAGGACGAACAAAACCAGGGCCAGAATGGCGATCGCTGAGAGAACCAGGATGTAATGAGACTGCAGCCAGTCCTTGCGCTCCCCCCTGTCGAGAACGATTTGCAGCGCGCCGAGCCCGAGGGCGAGAAGGAAAAGGCCCCACCTGTCGACGCGGGCCACCGCCCGCTTTATGTAGGCCGGGTCGTAGACGAAAAGAATCGTCAGAAGAACGGCTAGGATTCCGGCCGGAACATTGATGTAGAAGACCCATCTCCAGGACCACTGGTCGGTTATCCACCCGCCCAGAACCGGCCCCACGATGGGAGCCATCACGACCCCCATGCCGAAGACGGCCATGGCCATCCCATGTTCCTCGCGGGGAAAGGTCTCGAGCAGGATGGCCTGGGAAAGCGGCTGCAGACCGCCTCCGCCGAGACCTTGCAGGACGCGGGCCAGGATGAGCACATCCAGGGTTGGCGCAGCACCGCATAAAATCGATGCGATCGTAAAAGTCAGTATGGAGAAGATGAGATAGCGTTTTCTTCCGAAAAGACCTGCCAGCCAGCCGGTAATGGGGATGATTATGGCATTGGAGACCAGGTAGGATGTAAGAACCCAGGTCACCTCGTCCATCCCAGCGCTCAGGCTCCCCTGGATATGAGGCAGAGAGACATTCACAACGCTCGTGTCCATGACCTCGATAAAGGTCGGGATCATCACGACAAGGGCTATCACCCATTTGTTGACCGAAGGACGGCCCGTGCTCCCTTCGGTCATGGCTTGCCGGGCGAAGCGGACGAGGCTTGCGTCCAGGTTGGGTGGAGCAGAAGCGGACCCTTCTTGTTTTTAACGTTTACGGAGACCTCGAGCGAAGCACCCACCCGCAACGGGTAGTCGGGTGGAAGCGGCTTGTCGAATTCGATCTTTACCGGGATTCGTTGCACGACCTTAATCCAGTTGCCTGTGGCATTTTCGGGCGGAATGAGCGAGAAAGCCGCCCCCGTTCCGGCCCGAATACCGACCACCTTTCCCTTATAGGTATGGTCCGGATAGATGTCGGCGTTTACAGTTGCCGGCTGCCCGATGCGCACGTCTGTGAGTTGGGTTTCCTTGAAATTGGCCTCCACGTAGATTTCCTTGAGAGGCACAACCGCCATGAGCGCCTGGCCGGGCTGAATCCTGTCGCCCACCTGCACGCTTTTTTCCGCCACGTAACCGTCGAGGGGGGCGTGGATAGTACAGTAGGAGAGCTGGAGCCGGGCGCCCCGGAGCTCGGCCTTCAATCGGTCGCGATGCGCTTGCAGCGCCTCGACCTTGCGGATCTGAACACTCACATTGGAGCGCTGGCTTTTGGCGCCCCGGAGTTGCGCCTCGAGGCGGGCCACCTGCTGGGATGCCGCGCCCAGCGAGGCTTTGGCGGCAGCTATCTGCGCATCGATACCGCTTACCCGGGCCTTGGCTGTTTCATACTCCGTCTGAGCCTGTTCCTGGCGACGCTGGGTGCCTGCGCCCTTTTCGGAAAGAGCCGCGAAGCGTTGGCGGTCGCGCGAGGCGAGCGCGAGTTGAGCCGCTGCGGCTGCGCGGCTTTCCTTCAGTTGATCGATGCTGTGCCTGGTTTGGGTCACCGTATCCATGGCACCGCTTAAGGCAGCCTGGGCCGCCGCGACATTCGAAGAGGTCTGGACCCCCACAGGGGGAACCATGATTTCAGCGGCTTTGAGCTCCGCCGTGACCTGGTCGAGCGCCGCCTTTGCCTTGTCCACAGCGACTTTGTAGTCGGTTGGATCGAGCTCAACGAGAGGTTGCCCGGTGCGTACCGAGTAGTCGTTATGGACGGAAACTTTTATGACCGTCCCCGGAATCCGTGAACTGATCATGGCACTGTCGGCTTTGGCGTAGGCATCATCGGTGCTCACGTAATTTCGAATGAAAAACCACCAGTAGATGCCTACTCCAATCAGTAAGACCAGGAGAACCAACGCGCCGATCCTGATTTGCCGCGCACGCCCCCCCATCTTCGAATTTTTGGGTTCTGTCGGTTGTTCGTTTGCCATGCCTGATGTATCCTCGAAGAAGGCTAATTCAACGGTGCCGCAATCGCTCTTTCCAGCTCGGCTCGTGCAATTTCATAGCCGTAGACGGCCTGGTAGAAGTCGGCGCGAGTCTGCGCCAGAAACACCTCGGAATTGAGTACATCCAGAAATATCGCAACCTGCTCCTTGTACTGCAGAGTCGTGATGCGCTCGTTTTCTTTTGCCTGCCGCAGGGCCGTCCGGCTCGTGCCAATGTTGGCCCGGGCCACCTGGAGCTGTTTCAGGGCGTCTTTGACCTGAAGGTCGATTTTTTGCAACAGGTCGGTGCGCCTCTGTTCGAGTCCCGTCAGGCGATAGTCCCACTCGAGCACCGACGCCCGGGACTTGCCCCCGTTGAAAAGGTTCCAGTCCACCTTTACCCCGAGCGCCGCGTTGTGGCTGTTCGTATAGGGGTTGTTCGTGCCCGGGAAATCCTCCCCCTCCTGGTAATACTGGGCAAAGGCGGAAACATGCGGGTAAAACTCGCCTTCTGCGACTGTTTTGTAATCTTCCGCCTGCCTTATGGACTCTTTGAGGGAAAGATATTCGGGGCGTCTCTGCTGGGCGATTTCATACAGTTGGTCGAGTCCGGGGACCGGAGAGGTGCTTTTCGCAATCCCCGCAAGCTGGATTCTTTCCTCCAGACCTATTCCCATGTACTGGTTGAGCGCGGAGCGAAGAACGATCAGCTGCTTTACGGTCTGTCTTTCCCGCTGCACCGCTTCGGCCAGAGCGACATCGGCTTTCAGCACGTCGTTTCTGGCCGCCACTCCCTGTTTGAAGCTCACCTCGGCATTATTCTTTTGCACCTCCAGGCTCGAAACATTCTGACGGGCCACCTGCACCAGTTTCTCGCCCAAAAGGGTCTGTAGATAGGCTACTTTCACATCCCGCGTAAGATCCAGACGGGCTTTTTCCAGGCTGTATTTGGAAATCCGGAGGCCGGCCTTGCTCGCTTTATAGTTTGAGATCAGTTGAAACCCCGTAAAAAGCGGTTGTACGATATCGACTTCCCACCGGTTGTCGGTCTGAACGGCAAAGGGCTCGGGAGGGAATATCCCGGGGATGGCTGCGTAGGGCTGATTCTGCCAGCGCATGAACCGGTAGGAGCCGTCCACCTTGGGCAGGAAGCCCGCTCTGGCCTGGTTGACCTTTTCGCAGGCCGCCGAGACATCCGAGAAGGCCGCTCTGTAGGCCTGGTTGTGCGCGAGGGCAAAAGTCACGGCCGCGCGCAGGGTGAGGGGCTGTGCGGGAGCGGCCGGCGCACTCTGCGCCCACGCTGCCGAAGGCCCCCA
>JAKAJS010000170.1 GCA_021813685.1 Deltaproteobacteria bacterium
TGGACAGGGAGACCCTGGGCAAGATTTTCGAACCCTTCTACACCACCAAAGGCGTGGGCGAAGGAACCGGGCTTGGATTGTCCACCGTCTACGGCATCGTCAAACAGAACAACGGCTTCATCAATGTCTACAGTGAACCGGGTCAGGGAACGACATTCAAGATCTATCTGCCCCGCGTCGGGGTGGAAACGTCGGAGAATTCTCCCGCGCCCCCGGTTAGAGACCTTCGGGGGAAGGAAACAGTGCTCCTGGTGGAGGATGAAGAGCCATTGCTGGTTCTGGGGAAGACTATTTTACAGCGGCACGGCTATGAGGTCCTCACCGCCAGTAGTCCCATGGAAGCTTTGCGCATGGTTCACGAGTACCCCGGTCCGGTACACCTGCTCATTACTGATGTGGTAATGCCCGAGATGAACGGGAAAGACCTTCGAGGTAAACTCACCATACTCAAGCCCGAGCTCAAGACCGTTTTCATGTCGGGATACACGGCCAATGTCATAGCCCATCACGGAATTCTTGATGAAGGCATCAGCTTTTTGCAGAAACCTTTTTCCGTACAGGCGTTGCTTGAGAAAGTCCGTGATGTGCTCGATGGTTGAAAGCCATCTTTGAGAGCTTTTACTCCGGGAACTCAGTTCGTTTTGAGGATTTTTCGAACGCTTTCGTGAGAGATGGTATCGATTAGATTAAGCTTCACGGCTCTGTCAGCCAACAAGCGCAGTGTCCAACATTTATGACCTTTGGGTGGCTCCGAACGGACCAGCCCGGCAACTCTTATGGCGGTTTTGCTGTTCAGTCTGCAAGGTTGCCCGGGCCGCGGCCTTTCCTCCAGGCAGCTCGCAGATCTTTCGCTGCAATAGCGCTTGCGTACATTATGCACTGTGGTGCTGCTGACTTTTAAGGCTTTTGCGATCTCCCTGTCATTTTTCCCTGCATTGGCGAGCAACAAAATGCGAATGCGCGTCGTTACCCTCGCCAGCCGTGGTCCGCTTTGCAGCAGACGTTCAAGTTCTGCGCGTTCCATATTTGTGAGACGAATGGGATAACGTTTTTTCATGGCCCGGTGTCCTTCGGAAGATAAAATCATCAATGGGGGTTCAGCTGACAATGGATCACTCTCCTCGATATGCTGGAGCATTTTCGGGGACGAGCGGCTGCGCTTTGGCGCAACCGCCCTTTTTGCGAAGTGCGGATCGCTACTTATACCAATTGCACGGATCTCCGAGCGGGACAATGAGGCGCAGCATCGCCCAGTCGCCGCCGACATCGTTCTTTGTCAAGAGCTCGAAATTGTAGGTGAACAGGAGACTGCAGGGGCCGAAATCGTAGCCGATGATCGGGCCAGCGGTCCAGTTAACTGCCATCGTGTTGTTGATCTTCCCGTACACCGGGAAAACCGAGGTAGCTGTAGGAAAGAAGTAGCCCTTGTCGTTGTAAAGCTGTTGTTCGCCTTCCGCGCCAAGACCGAAAGTCCATTTGCCGCAGGCATAGGTAAGGGTGTAATCCATCGCCAACTGGTCGCCGTTCTGGATTTGACAGTCATCGTCCTTGGTCCAGAACGTGTACATGAATTCAGCGCTTATGTTCCAGCCGCTATACAGCCAGCTTACGCCGAGGCTTGGCGTAAAGGTGTAGTTGTTGCTGGCCGACCATGCATAGACGTTCCTCTGGTCCTTGCTGATAAGCCTGTCTCTGTAGAGCTTGGTGATGGATGCATAGCTGTCGCCGGGTGAGGTCGTGCCGTCATTGAGGCCGACCGCAAACGAGGCGGCCACGTGCAGATTGCAGGGAATTTCCCAGGACAGGATGAACGGTATGAGAACGGTCTGGTATGCGCCCCACTGAGACCCGTCAACCGTGCCGATGACCTCGTTGCTGGGGTCTAGCCTGAGGGTAGTACCGTCGAAGGGCTGGGCAATGGCAGCGGCATAAGTCGCCCCGAGAATCGGGCACAAACCGGGGTTCCACAGCAGGATGGGAACATCAACGTAGGCGCTGAGTTTGGCTTCAGTAGCGTTGGTGCCGGGGAAAGTCGCAACATGCCCGCTATTATTGTAAAGCTTCCAGTTGCCCGTCCAGTAGAAATCGTTAATGAAATATAATCCGGGGGGCGGCAGAGCGCCGGAGGCCAAACCTTCGTTCGCCCCGCGCAGATGCCAGTCCCACAGTTCTACCGCAAAGGCGGAACTGACCATGGTCAATGCCGCCACGCAAACGCAAACCGCCAGTAATAGTTTTTTCATCTCTTCCTCCTCGAAGTGAAAAACCAATCATACTCTTCCAACTGGTTCTGCTTTGCGCCCTCGATCGAGCGGCGTCTCCCACCACCCCCTTTCAGCCCAGGGCGCAAGAAGGCTCCCGGGGCCTAGGACCGTGGTTCAGCCGTTTTGCCCCTTTCGGCATGAACCGCCGTCGTACCGCGTCCTCTGTGTAAAAAATTTCAGCGCCCTGCCGGCAACGACTGCGGCTCCCAAGAGATTCCAATCGTCCCGGGACCTTATTGCGTCCTTTTTCAGCAGGGCCAAACCTGTGAAGCTCAAACAAAGAAACACACGCGGCTGTAAAACAGCTCAAGAGACGACACCGGAAGCATTGGGAAACAAAAATGTAATTACTAGTGAGACACGGAAAAAACAAAGACAGCAGAGTAAAGCAAAAGATGAAATTAGGTGCAAGTTAAGGCAAAAGGATGAAAAGTCAAGGCATGTGATCGGAAAATACAGGGAGCAAATGTGAACGACCGCGCCACACTGGTGTGTGTTGGTCGCAGTTCTACGGCACGATCCAGACCGACAGATCGTTTGCGCCGTGTACGACCTTGCTTGTCACCCTGCCCATGAAGAATTCGCGCACGGCCGAGATGCCGCGCCTGCCGAGGACGATGGTGTCGAAACGGCCGCTTCGCGCTGTTTCCAGAAGCTCCGAGGCACGGCTGTAACTCCCCGTTCTGTACACTGTGGCGATTTTGTCCGGCGCTACTCCCGCGTCCATCAGGATACTTCGGTAAGTCTCAAACATCTCCTGGACTTTGGGCTTCATTCGCTCATGGAGTTCCCTTTCGATCTTCTCGGCCGTCTTTTCCATTGCCGGAGTGGCCGCTTCGGAAAGCAAACGCCGCTCCACATGACACAAGGTGACTTCAGCGCCATTTCCGGCGGCAAACGCCGAAGCGTATTCCACAGCCTTGCGAGAGTTTTCCGAACCATCCACGGCCAAAAGCATCCCGGGACCTCTTTCCGGGGAGGCCGAACTATTTCCGATCACCCAGACGGGGGTTTTTTCGCTTCCCTGGACCACTTTGGTCGAAACGCTTCCGAGCAGCATGGCCTCAAGGCGGCTTATTCCCCTCCGGCCTATGACCACGGCGTCGTAGTCTTTTTGTGCCTCCTTCAGAATGTCCCTTGCTATCCCCGCTTGCCACATCTGGGGGCCTCCGGTTACGTATCGGGGCGCCATTCCAAGATTCACGAGGATATCCTTCGCCTGGTCAATGGACTCCTGCGCCCGGCGCTCACATTGCCGGTTGAATTCATAGTAGCTTTCCTCAATGGATCGTTTAAATTCTCCGTTTACATTGATCTGCCAAATCAGTTCCTCGGAAGCCATCGGGAGCACATAGAGAAGGTTCACTCTGGTTCTCAATCCCCGGCATTGGAACGCGACATAATTGAGTGCGCCCAGCGAATAGGAGGAGCCGTCCACGGCGATGAGGATGTTTTTTGGATTCGTCATGCAGTTCCTTTCCCGACCGAATTGATATGTCTTTTCATCTAACCGGCGATGAGTTCCGCCGGGGGCTTTGGCTGAGTCCTGCTCTCACCTGCGCATGCCTCCGGCGGATCACGTTGTTTTCCGGGCCACCCGGGGGTTCCTTAAGCCCGGGCTGGGCTCACATGCATGAGGCGACGCCATACCTCACCATGTACCCATCGGATTGGGCGTCACAATGGGGGCCATAGGGCAGGGAACTTCGTGAACGCCGACATAGTGGGTGTAGCCAGGCGTCGAGATACAGTTAAAATGGTTACCCTTATACTCGGCGCGGGTGGGAACCACCGCAAACGCCATCACCAGCACCAGCAACATACCAAGAATCGTTTTCATCGCTTTCTCCTTCCCCGGGGACCGTTTTCCCCGCCATACTCTTTCGCAGGACCTTTTCCCTCATGAGCTTATCTTCGTTTCCTCCTCGGAAATCGAAGTGGCGCTCCTCCCTTGAACCTTTTTTAACAAATGCGGGTTTCACAGTGGTTACATCCAAACTGAGTCCAAAAAAGCTGAAAAGAGCCTGCTGACTGTATTGGGGAGAAAGAGCCACCGCGATTCGGACTTTTGCGCTTTTCTTTTTAAGAAATCATGGTGCAAAAAGAGAACCTTTCACAGCCTGGCCAATGCATTCCTGGTTTTCTCCAGCCAATAGTGCATTCTCATTTCCCGAAACATTGCCTCCGCCCTTCGCAGGTGGACTATCGCCTCTTTTGTTCTGCCCGAAAGAACGCTCAACTCGCCGATGTAAAATCGACCCTCAGCGGCCAATGGTTTCAAGTGAAGCTCATCGGCCGTGGCGATGCCCCGCAAAATGTGGACCCTGCCCTCCGTGAATCTGACGGGGTCTGCAACTCCAATACTCTTTCCCAATAACATCTCGGCCAGGGCCTCGAAGTACAGTTCCCTGTTCGCCCGAGATAGCTTGACTCCCTGTTCCGCGTGACTCAAAGCTTTTTGCGGGTTTCCCAACTGCAGTCGGGCAAGAGCCAGGGCTGCATGAATACCGCCCAACCACAGGGTCACCCCCAGATCGCTTTGGAATTTAAGTCCCTCTTCCATGTGTTGGAGCGCCTTTTCCTGCTCTCCCAGCAAAAGGTATGCGTAACCCGCCCAGGCACGGGCAAATCCGTACAAATAAATGATGCTCTTCCGGCAGCACTCGGCGGCGGCACTCAAGTGTCGGGACGCTTTTTCGCCGTCGCCCTTGTAGGAATAGAGGATGCCACAGTACAACTCAACGGCTGCCAGGGTATACGGGTCGCTGATCCGGTGCGTGCGAATCCATTCCTGACACTCTCCCAGAATGCGTTCTCCCGCATCGAAGTTCCCGGTGCCTCCCATCGCGAAACCATACTGCGCTTTCAACATCGGATATGGCTCGAACGGCCTTCCAAAGGTCTCGAACTGGGTGGCGGTCTTCTCGATCAGTTCGAGGCGCCCGGGCACAACCTCCCATATTCTCCGGTAGTCCCCGCTGACCATACAGAAGAACCCGAGTTCGTAAGCTATTGGAGCGACAACTCCAACTTCTCCAATGAGGTCTGAAATGGAATAGGCCTTCTCGATACAGGTTTTCCCGGAGGAGGAATCCCCTCGGGCAAGGAGATGATACAATCCGAGTTGGCTGAGAAATTCCACCAGCGTCTTCTCGTCCCCCAGTTCTTTGGCCAAAGCTTCCCCTTCGAGCAGCAGCTCCATCGAGCCCTTCGGATAGGCCAATGGTCGTAACGTGACCGATATCTCCCGCAGCATGTCCAGGCGGCGTCGTTTGATCTGGGTGGTCAGGGGCATCCTGCCGAGTACTTGGAGCGCGTCCCGGAACTGGTCAAACGCTTCCCGGTAAGAATTGGTCCGAATCGATTTTTGCCCGGCGAACCTGAGGTACCGGCAAGCCTTATCCTGATCGCCGCTATGGGAATAATGCCAGGCAAGGATTTCGTAAAACTCTTCGAGTCTGTGCGAATAGAGTTGTTCCATGGCCCTGCCTACCTGCCCGTGTATCACCTTTCTTCTCTGCACAAGCAGGCTGTTATAGGCGACCTCTCTGGTCAGTGCGTGCCGGAAGGCGTATTCGAGCTCGGGGGAAAGGCTCTTTTTGCAAACGTAGCCCAACTTTTGGAGCTCATCGAGTCCTGACTTGAGTTCTTCCCTCCTCTCCGAGATTGTCTCCAGAACGCGGAAAGCGAACTTGCGTCCTACGACCGCGGCCACCTGCACGATGCGCTTGAGGTTTTCCTCCAGGCGATCCATACGGGCGGCGAGCACTCCCTGAATTGTCTCGGGGACCTTTACCCCCGATCCATTTTCGCTCAGAAAAAAGCCGCTCCCCTTTTTCCGGATGGCTCCGTTCTCAAGCATTGCAAAGATAAGCTCTTCAGTGAAAAACGGGTTCCCTTCGGACCTGTCGACAAGCAGCTCCGCCAGTTCAGGCGCAACGTATCCGCCATGCAGGATCGCCGCTATCAGTTCCAGGCTCCTGCTCGTCGAAAGCTGCCCGACTCGAATTTCGCTGCACCAGGCTTTTCTCCCCCATTGGTGGACGTATTCGTTTCTATACAAAAGGATCAGGAGAATTCTCGCCTCCGGGATCCAGTCGATCATGTGATCCAACAACTCCTCGGTGGTGCTGTCGATCCACTGGAGATCCTCAATTGCCAGAATAATGGGCCGCACCCTGCTTTCTCGAAGAAACAAGGCCCGAATAGCTTCGAATGTTTTTGCCCTCTTCTGCAGGGAATCGAGCTTCGCGCAGCCTTCGTCCACTACCCCGAGGGAGAGCAGTTGCCCCAGGGGCGAAAGAATATTCCAGAGCTTCCTGTCGAGCCTGAGGATTTTTTTCTCCAGTTTTTGCCTGACGAGTTGTACCTGTTCTCCTTCCTTTGCCCCGATGTAGGATCGTAACAGGTCGAGCACGGGTAAATAAGGCATCGCCTTCCCGTAGTGAAGGCATCGACCTTCGAGATACCGGCACTCCCCCCTCAGAAGAGAATTTCGGAACTCCAGCAACAGCCTTGATTTGCCGACTCCTGCCTCGCCGACAATGGACACAACCCGGCCTTCTCCGGCCCCCGCCTTCTCGAACGCCTCCCGCAATGCCTTCATTTCATGGGTACGGCCCACAAACCTGGTAAGCCCTCTGGCAATTGAGGCGGCAAACCTCGTCTCGATCCCGGTGGGCTTTATGAGTCGGTAGGCCTTGATCGATTCCTCTCTGCCCTGGACTTGGATATCACCGACTGACTCGAACTCGAAGAATTCCTTCGCCAGCTTGCGCAGGTTCTCCGTTACCATTATCTCGCCGGGCCGGGCGGCGTTTTCCACCGCTTCGCCCAGGCCCACCGTATCGCCCTGGGCCGTGTAGTCCATGCGCAGATCGTTACCGATAGACCCAACCACAACGGGACCGGAATTGAGGCCTATTCGCATCTTAAAATCAATGCCGTGCAATCCGGCGAGTCGTTCGGTGCAGGGGGCCAGGGCGCTCTGCACGGCCAACGCAGCGCGACAGGCGCGCTGCGCGTGATTTTCGTGGGCAATGGGAGCACCGAAAATAGCCATCACCCCGCTGCTCAGGAACTGGTTGATCGTCCCTTCAAACCTATGGACTGCATCGAGCAGAAGGCGGAAAACTTCGTCCATGATCTCGTAGACGACCTCCGGATCGACTCCCTCGAAGAGGGTGGCACCATTGGCCACACCGGCGAACATGATGGTGACAATTTTTCGCTCCCCCTCTATGGAACAGCGGGAGGTCAGGATCTTTTCGGCTAGATATTCGGGGGTGTAGGAGTCGGGCCGGTTGAAATCAAAGGATTTGACGCCTGCGGCCGGTTGGCCGTTTTCCATGATGCGTCTGTACAGTGAGGTAGTAAGGTTGTCGGGATCTACACCAAGTTCGACGTCAAGCACTCTCTTGCAATCCTCATAGACCCGTATGGCCTCCGTTCTCATTCCAATATGCGAATACGACAACATGAGTTTCCGGTAAGCCTCTTCCCGGTCCGGATCGGCCTTGATGAGCATTTTATACAACTCGATGGATTTGCGCGAATTGCCCTGACGTTCGTACAGTGAAGCCGTATGCTGTAAAATATCGGTATAGACGGCGCGGATCTCCTGCCTCTTTTGCATGGTCCAGGAGGTATATAGCTCGTCTTCGAGGTAGTCTCCCCTGTACAGCTCCATTGCGGATTTTCCGCACTCGATGGAATTCCTGATGTCTCCTGATTGTTCCGCCTCTCTTGCCCGTTTACAGAAGTCGAGAAATTGCTCAATGTCCAGGCGGACCATATTTCGATTCAAAGAGGCCGAATTCATCTCGAAAAGTACATACGAGTTCAATGAACTTGCGGGATATCCCAGTATTTTTCTGAGCCGGTGCAGCACCACTTTAAAATTTCGCTTTCCGTCCTCCGGGGAGCTATCAGGCCACAGGTCGTCTATAATTAAATCCATCGGGACATTTTCCACTCCCCTGGTGATAAGGGCCTTGAGGAGCATCTGCGGCTTTTTCGCTGCGCTCCATTCTTTTTCCGTTATGGGAGTTTCGCCGCGGAGGAGCTTGAATTTCCCGAGCACATTGATCTGAATTCGGAAGGCATCGGCTTTGTCCTCGCCAGCGGCCTGGCCTGACGGGGGTGGACGAGTTCGCATGGTGGGCCCCTCAATGCACCAAAATATCAGGCTTTTTTGTTTCTGTTCCGGAAATGCGGGCAACCTGCATTTTGGGTATAAAGTAGTCCATTTGACAATACCAAGATAACTCGGCAGCCTCCAAGATCAAGCTGATACGAGGGGCCTGTTCCTGTCCGGATGAGCCGCGCAGCGGCGGGGGGCAGGGGGCGACAGCCCCCGCGCTGTGAGATTTGCGGCTGTTTAGAGTGGCATTGCTGCCGATTACGTTTATCGTCCCGGAATTGGTCGCATTGCCCGTGACATGACGACCTTCCACGGTTTTGCCTCTATTTCATTCTATCGGGATTACCTATTTGACATATAGGAATCTTTGGGCTACCCTGCCTTCAAATTTTCCACCCTTGCTGCGGAGTTTTTCCATGTACTGGTTTTTCGGCCATGACTGAAACAGCGATCCTGTTCCTGCCCGTGTTCGGCAGGATGAGGGAAG
Organism: Deltaproteobacteria bacterium; assembly: GCA_021813685.1. Taxonomy (GTDB): domain Bacteria; phylum Desulfobacterota; class Syntrophobacteria; order Syntrophobacterales; family Syntrophobacteraceae; genus SbD1. The sequence continues at coordinate 8,894 of JAKAJS010000170.1, forward strand.
GCCGAAAAGCGAGTTCTGCCTTGTTTCCAGCCCTTTGAAACAAAACTGATCGCCCGCTCCTTTTCGGTCTGCTGCGCCCTTCGGATGCCGGTTGGGGCTGCAGCATCGGATCGCTCTGACTAAGAGTCGCTGAACCCCGGTTCACCGTTCGCTATTCCTGTCGGTCGCGCTGTGTGCGTAAGCCCCCCGAAGCGCGCTTACGGCAAACGCACGGTCGATTGCCTGAGAAAAGGAAGAGCCCGATGAGTGATGCGTTCGAACCCAGAATTCTCGCGTTTCTGTGCAACTGGTGCTCCTATGCGGGAGCCGATCTGGCGGGGGTCTCCCGTTTTCAGTACCCCACTTCGATTCGCGTGCTCCGGACCATGTGCTCCGGGCGCGTCGACCCGCTCCACATCCTGGAAGGTGTGAGGAGCGGGTTTGACGCCGTCTTCGTCTTCGGCTGCCATATCGGGGATTGCCACTACCTGGAGGGCAATTTCCACACCGCCGGACGCCTCGAAATGGTGAGGGACCTGTTCGCATTGTCGGGAATCGGACGGGAGCGCGCGCAACTTCGCTGGGTGAGCGCTGCGGAAGGACAGCTGTTTGCAAATTCGGTTGCCGAACTCACCGAAGTCGTTCGCGAGCTTGGCCCCCTGGACAGGGAGGCGTCGAGCCTGCCCCTTTCGGCCCTGGCGGCGACCCTTGCCTCCCAAAGGCTCCGGTGGCTGCTCGGCATGGAGCATCAGCTCACCGAAGTGGGCAATGTTTACAACGAAAAGCTCGACAAGGGCAGGTACCTGGAATTGCTGGGGGAAGCCGCCGTCGGAGAATACCGCAAGGCCCTCGTCCTCGAGTCGCTCCGGCAAGGTCCGCAATCGGTGCGGGACATCGCGGAGGTGAGCGGACTGCCGATCCACACGATTTCCATGTTGCTCGGAGAGGTTCAAAAGGCCGGCAAAGCCGAGTTGCACAGCTACGAAGGCTGTGCCCCGAAATTCATTCGCTTATAGGCGTGCCGATCGCGGTCCCGGAATTCTCAAAGGATGGAAAGCGTGGGTCACGGGAGCGACTGCGGCGGCTGAAAGTTGCCCGGGTGAGGAAACAATGGCTGAAATCTTTTGTCTGGAATCCCTCAGGAAGCGGAACGCGGCCGATCGCGGGTTCCGGGAATGGAAGCGGATTTTTCGATCGTTTACCGAATTCGACGAAAAAACCAGGTGGGCGGATCTCCCCGATGAAATCATTTTGTTTGTCAGCGACTCGGGCGCAAGAGGCAAACACGCCCTCTACGATCTGATCATGGGAGCCAATCAACTGGGGCGTGGAGATGATTTTGAAACTCGGGATTTCGACGGGCTGAGCCTTCTTATGAACGGCTACTTTTTTATCACCGACCAGGCGAGGTTTGAGTGCATGCGGCGACTGGGATGGCTGGAGACCATTCCGAAGGCGGACCGGTCCATCATAGAACTGGTGATGGATTCGGAAAGCTATGACTACAAAGCTCAACTCGAAACCCCCGATCCCACTCCCCTGCACCCTTGCTACGAAGAAAATCGTCTTTCACGAGGTCTCGATAAGGCGGCGCTTGTGAGAAAGTATGCGCCGGAGGCTCTCAAGCAATTCGAGGAGAGGGTGGGGAGCCCAAATTCGCCTCCCGCCTGCTCCACTTTCAGGCAACCTGTTGAAAAGAGCCTGGTAAGGCTGGCGGGTACGCGGTCCTTTCGCAAGAGGCAAGAGAAATGGAAATGATCAAAGAGCGGATTCTCAGGGGTTTTCCGGGGAGCAGTGTGGGGGATGTCATGGTCGTCGGCGGAGGGATCAGCGGCATTCAGGCCGCCCTGGATCTCGGCACGGCCGGCTTTAAGGTATTGCTGGTGGAAAAATCGCCGACCATCGGCGGCCACATGGCCCAACTCGACAAAACATTCCCCACCAACGACTGTTCCATGTGCATTGAATCTCCCAAGTTCAATGAATGCAGCAGGCATCCCAACATAGAGATTCTGACCTACACCGAAGTCGACGGTGTGGAGGGGGAAGCGGGCAACTTCACCGTAGCCCTGGTTAAAAAGCCGCGATACATCATCGAGGACAAATGCACGGGTTGCACTACATGTGTGGAATACTGCCCTGTAACCTACCCCGACCGGTTCAACCAGGAAATATCGAAGAACAAGGCGGTCCACATATACTTTGCGCAGGCTACCCCTCTGGTAACTTACATAGATGACAGCTGTCTCTACCTCAAGGAGAAAAAGTGCCGTATCTGCTCGTCTGTCTGTAAGACCGGGGCCATAGATTTCAATCAAAAAGCCGAACGAGTAGAAGCGAAGGTGGGAGCGATAATCCTCTCTCCAGGTTTCGAGCCGTACGACGCAAGACTGAGGGAAGAATTCGGCTACGGAAAGATTCAAAACGTCGTCACCAGCCTCGATTACGAGCGGCTCCTTTGCGCCACCGGACCGTACGGGGGTGAGATAAGACGGGTTTCGGACAGGAAACATCCCCGCAAGATCGCCTGGATCCAGTGCATCGGATCGAGGCAGATCCTTCCGGGCGCAAACAGCTACTGCTCGGCGGTATGCTGCACCTATACCCAAAAGCAGGTTATCCTGACAAAGGACCATGACGCCGACGCCGAATGCACCATATTCCACAACGATATCCGATCCTACGGGAAAGATTTCGAGAGGTTCTACCAAAGAACGGCCAACCTCTCCGGGGTCCGGTTCATTCGCAGCTATGTGTCGATAGGAAAAGAGCTTGCCGAGAGCAAAAACGTCACCATCCGATATGCCACTGCCGAGGGCGTTACGGAAGAGGAATTCGAGATGGTGGTGCTCTCCGTCGGCCTCACCCCGCCTGCCGATTTCAAGAGTATCGCCGGCAAATTCGGAATCGAGCTGAATTCCCACGGATTTTGTAAAACCGACCCGGCAAATCCCATGCAGACCGCGCGGCGGGGAGTCTTCATAAGCGGGGCTTTCCAGGGCCCCGTGGACATCCCGGAGTCGGTTGTGACCGCGAGCGGGGCGGGTTCCCAGTGCGGCGAACTCCTTTCCTACCGGCGCGGAAGACTGTCCAAAGAAAGGGTATATCCGCAGGAAAGAGATGTTTCGCAGGAAGAACCCCGGGTGGGGGTCTATGTGTGCCACTGCGGGGCCAATATCGGAAGGATAGTGGATGTGCCCGCTACGATCGATTACGCCTTGAGCCTGCCAAACGTGGTACATGCCGAAGAAAGCCTTTTCATTTGCTCCACCGAGGCCGCGCAGAGACTTTCCAAATCGATCCGGGAAAAGGGGTTGAACCGGGTAGTGGTTGCGGCCTGCACCCCCAGGACCCACGAGCCTCTATTCCGGGACACACTCCGGGAGGCGGGAATCAATCAATACTTCTACGACATGGCCAATATCCGGGAGCATTGTTCCTGGGTGCATTCCAGGGAACAGGAGAAGGCCACCGAAAAGGCGAAGGACATAATCCGGATGTCGGTTGCAAGGGCCTGCTGTCTGGAGCCTCTTCAGGAGTACGACCTTCCGGTCCACAAGGCGGCGCTGGTGGTGGGAGGGGGCGTGGCCGGAATGACCTGTGCCCTTTCGATTGCCAAACAGGGACACAAGGTCCACCTGGTGGAAAAGGAAAAAGAACTCGGGGGAATGGCCCGAAGGGTTCGCTATACGCTCGAAGGTCTGGATGTCGGGGCCTACCTCGACGAGCTGACCGGTGAGGTCTACCGGCACCCCGGGATCAGCGTCTATACGGAGGCCACCATACGGGAGGTGGCCGGTTTTGTAGGAAACTTCACGACCAGGCTCACTTCCGAAAGAGGGTTTTCGGAGATAAGACACGGCGCCGCGGTCATTGCCACAGGAGCTGCGGAATACAAGCCAACCGAGTATCTCTACGGCAAAGACGAAAGAGTCCTGACCCAGCTCGAACTCGAAGAGAAGATAGCCCGGCGGGAAGCCGCCATTGTCAACTCCCGCAGCGTGGCCATGATCCAATGCGTGGGCTGCCGGCAGGAGGACAGGAACTACTGCGCAAGGATATGCTGCAGCCACGCCGTGAAGAACGCCTTGCAACTGAAGAAACTAAACCCGCAGATGGATATCCGGATTCTTTTCCGGGATATGAGAACATACGGATTCCGGGAGGATTACTACCGGGAGGCGGCGGAGAGGGACGTCAACTTCATCCGGTTCGAGCCTGAAAACAAACCTGTCGTGGAGGCGGTCGAAGCCGATGGAAGGCCGGTCTTGAGGGTAACCGCGCACGATCCCATCCTGGGTCAAAACCTCGCCCTGGACGTCGACCACCTGATTTTATCGGCGGCTGTCGTTCCTTCCGAAGACACCAGGAAGATCACCGGGTTGTTCAAAGTGGCCCTCGGACAGGACGGATTTTTTCAGGAGGCCCACGTGAAACTGAGGCCCGTGGACTTCGGCGCCGAAGGGGTTTATCTGTGCGGGACCGCTCACTATCCCAAACATATATCCGAGTCGATAAGCCAGGCTTACGGGGCCGCCGGCCGCGCCCTCTCTCTTCTTTCCCGCGATACGGTCACCGCATCGGGCTCGGTCTGTGAAGTCGATGAGAGCAGGTGCGTTGTCTGCGGGGCCTGTATCACCGTGTGCAGCTACGGCGCGATAGATTTTCACCGGACCCCCGGGGGCAAAAGGACAGTGGTCAATCCGGTCCTTTGTAAGGGCGACGGTCTTTGCAACACGGTTTGCCCGACTTCGGCCATATCGCTCAAGCACTACACGGATGAAGAGATCTTCAGCCAGATTGACGCCGTTGTTCCCTCAAAACACGCGGAAGCCTGCTGAGGGAAAATCCAGACAAGGTTGTACGGGAGGTTGAAACAGATGAGTACGGGGGGCGAATACAATCCCAAAATGCTCGGCATCATATGCAACTGGTGCTGTTACGGAGGGGCCGATCTTTGCGGGGTCTCCCGCCTTCAATATCCCCCGCACATACGGCTCATAAGGGTCATGTGCTCGGCCAGGGTCGACCTGGCGCATATATTCCGCGCCTTCTCGGACGGCCTTGACGCGGTGTTTATCGGAGGCTGTCACCTGAACGACTGTCATTACATCACCAACGGAAATTACAATGCGCTGGGCATGGTGAAAATTTGCAAGAAGCTGCTCGAGCGCCTGGGGATCAATCCCGCAAGGTTGAGGCTCGAATGGGTGTCGGCGGGCGAAGGAATCCGGTTTGCAAACATAATGAACGACTTCGCCCCGGCCGTTCAAAAGCTTGGGCCTCTTGGATCGAGCGAAGGCATGGACGAAAAGACATTGCAGTTCAGGCTTCAGGCTGCCGCAAAACTGGTTCCCTACATCAAGCTGGTGGAAAGGCAAAGGCTCAGAGCGCCTCTTAAGCTGAGGGCGTCTTCGGAGCCCGAAGAAGAGTATGCCGGATTTTTCGACAGTCAGGAGATGAACGCTCTTTTCGACGATACGATCGCAAACAAACTGGTGATGAGCCAGATAACGTCGCTTTTGCGCGAAGGCCCTCTTTCGACCGAAGAAATATCCAAAATGCTGGGCCTTGGTCAGTCCGAAATTTCACGGCAGCTCAACGCATTATCCAAGCAGGGATTCGTGAGGTACGATACAGGTCGGAAGCGTTTTGTCTCGGCTTGACGGGCCCGTTGTTATTCGCCGAACGGGCTGAACGGAACACCCCGGGGAGGCGGCCGAGCGGTCCGTTTCCCGCATCTGGAGGAACGTTTATGTCGAACTCGCAGGTTGATCGCAGGAAAGGCGCCGTCCTGGTTGTAGGGGCCGGAGTTGCCGGAATGCAGGCGTCGCTCGATCTCGCAAACTCCGGCTACTACGTGCATCTGGTGGATAAGTCGCCCACCATAGGCGGCATAATGTCCCAGCTCGACAAGACGTTTCCAACCAACGACTGCGCCATGTGCATCATCTCGCCGAAACTCGTCGAGGTGGGTCGCCATCTCAATATCAATATGATCTGCAACTCCGAGGTCCAGGCGCTGGAAGGCGAAGCAGGGAACTTCACAGCTACCGTCAAGTCTTTCCCCCGCTACATCGACCTGTCGGCATGCACCGCATGCGGGCAGTGTCGTTCGGTATGCCCGGTCACCGCAGTAAACGAATTCAACCGGAACCTCGACCTGAGGGAAGCCGCTTACATGCGCTACCCACAGGCCATACCCCGGGGTTTTTCCATCGACCGCAACGTCTGTATCGGCTGCGGGATGTGCGAGAAGGTCTGCCTTGCCGGCGCGGTCCGCTACAATGACAGTCCGCGCATGACTCAGATCGAAGTCGGCGCGGTCATACTGGCTCCCGGCAACAACGTGTTCGACCCTTCCGGGTTGGACACCCTGAACTATGTGAAATCCCCCAACGTGGTGACAAGCCTTGAGTTCGAACGCATACTGAGCGCCTCGGGTCCCTACCGCGGCCACCTCATGCGTCCCTATGACCTGCAGGAACCCGAAAAGATCGCCTGGCTCCAATGCGTTGGCTCCCGCAGCACCAACGGCTGCGCCAACTCCTACTGTTCGGCCGTTTGCTGCATGTACGCCATAAAAGAGGCGGTCATAGCCAGGGAACATGCCCGCCACCCTCTGGATTGCACCATTTTCTTTATGGACATGCGCACCTATGGCAAGGAGTTCGAACAGTATTACAACCGCGCCAGGGAACTGGGCGTGAGGTTCATACGCTCCCGGGTCCACTCCATAGATCCCGAAGGCGAAGCCGACCTCAAAATCCGGTACCTGGGGGATACTGGTGAGATGACCGATGAGGTCTTTGACCTGGTGGTATTGTCGACGGGTTTCGAGGTCGGACAGGATGCCGTAGCCCTGGCCCGCCGTCTGGGGATCGATCTGAACGAACACAATTTCGCCGTAACCGGGAGCTTTACGCCCGTTTCCACCACCCGGCCCGGCGTCTATGTTTGCGGAACGTTTCAGGCCCCCAAGGACATCCCTCAGTCCGTCATGGAGGCCTCGGGCGCCGCGGCGGCCGGCAGCGCGCTCCTGTCTCAATCCCGGTGGACCGAGACCAGGACCAGGGAATACCCGCCGCAAAGAGATGTCGGCTCCGAGCCGCCGAGGGTCGGGGTCTTCGTCTGCAATTGCGGAATCAACATCGGCGGCATAGTCGATGTTCCCGCCGTCCGCGAATACGCAAGGACTCTGCCCAACGTGGTTCACGTAGAGGACAATCTCTTTACCTGTTCGCAAGATACGCAGGTGAGAATGACCGAGGTGATCAAGGAAAAGGGGATCAATCGCGTAGTGGTTGCCGCGTGCACGCCCTTGACGCACGAACCGCTCTTCCGCGAAACCCTGCTGGAGGCCGGCCTCAACAAGTATCTCTTCGATATGGCCAATATCCGCAACCAGGATTCCTGGGTGCACATGAACGAACGGACCAAGGCGACGCTTAAGGCCAAGGACCTCGTCAGGATGTCGGTTGCAAGGGCCGCTCTTCTCCAACAGCTAAGAGATCAAAAAGTGGGGATTTCCCAGGCGGCGCTCGTGGTGGGGGGCGGAGTTGCCGGGCTCAATGCGGCGCTAAACCTCGCAGGACAGGGCTTCAGGGTCTTTCTGCTCGAAAAGGGGAAAAGACTCGGCGGCCTCGCCGAAAGGATCGTTCGCACCATAGAGGGAGCGGAGGTGCGGCCCTACATCGAGGACCTCGTACAACGAGTCCTTAGCGACGATGCAATCGATGTCTTTACGGAAGCAACTCTTACCTCCTTCAAGGGCTATAAAGGCAACTTCACTTCGACTGTGGAGGTAGGGGCGGATAAGATCGAACACACCCTGGAACATGGTGTGGCCATCCTGGCCACGGGCGCGCATGAGTATAAGCCCGTCGAATACGGCTACTCCACTGACGAGCGCATAATGACTCAACTCGAACTGGACGAAATTATCGAGCGGCCTGCCGACGGGAAAGACCCGCGGAAGTGGAAGCGGATGGTGATGATCCAGTGCGTCGGCTCGCGCAACGGGGACAATCCCAATTGCAGCCGCATCTGCTGCCAGAGCGGTGTGAAAAACGCGCTGCGCCTCAAGGAAATAAATCCTGCGCTAAACATCTACGTCCTTTATCGCGATATGAGGATGTACGGAATGTTGGAGGATTACTACATGGAAGCCAGGCGGAAAGGAGTCATTTTCGTCCGCTTCGACGTGGATAAGGAACCGGAGGTGAAGATCGAGGGTGGCGGCCTCGAGGTAACGTTCAACGACTACGTGTTGCAGCGTTCGGTCAAAATAGCGGCGGACGCGCTTGTGCTGAGCGCCGCGACGCTTGCGAACGACACGGACGATATCGCCTCCCTTCTCAAGGTGCCCCGCAACGCTCACGGGTTCTTCATCGAAGCCCATGCCAAGCTTCGCCCGGTGGACTTCGCCTCGGAAGGTATTTTCCTTTGCGGTGCGGCCCATTCGCCCAAGCTCATAGGCGAGTCCATCACGCAGGCCCTTGCGGCCGCGTCCAGGGCCGGTTCGTTTCTGGCAGGCAAAACACTCAGCGTTGGAGGCGCAGTTGCCCATGTTGACCCGGAATTGTGTGCGGCCTGCCTCGTATGTGTCAGGGTCTGCCCCTATAACGTCCCCGGGATCAACGAAATGCGCGTCTCGGAAATAAACGAGGCCCTTTGCCAGGGCTGCGGGACCTGCGTGTCGGAGTGCCCGGCCAAAGCCATTCGGCTGAGTCATTATGAGGACTGCCAGGTCCATGCGAATATACGCGCCCTGCTGGCAGGTTAGAAGTTGCAGGAAACACCCAACTCAGGGAGAGCCTTTTTGCAATGGAATCTACATTCGATCCGGTCATAGTATGCTTTTGCTGCCAGTGGTGCTCCTATGCCGCCGCAGACCTTGCCGGCTCCATGCGGCTTCAATACCCTGCCAACGTGAAGATCATCAAGGTTCCATGCACCGGCCGCGTCGACGTCATATCCCTTCTAAGGGCCATCGAGGAAGGCGCGGACGGTGTTTTTGTCTCCGGTTGTCTCCTCGGAGATTGCCATTATATTTCTGGTAACCAAAGAGCAACCAAACGGGTTGCATACGCTAAAAAGCTGGTGGAAACCTTCGGTATGAATCCGCAGAGAGTGGAGATGTACTACAACTCTTCGGCCATGGGCCCCCAGTTCGCCCAATGCTGTAAGGAATTTACCGACCGCATCAGGGAGCTTGGACCGGGTTTGAGAAAAAACGAGCTGGAAACCGGCTATACCCCGGAGTCGAAATAGCCGCGTATTTGGAGAGCATGCAAAACCGGGGAGAGCATGCGGAGTCAGAGTCGAAACGATAGGAGATTTTTCTAATGATTAATTTGTCGCAAAAGGCAGAGGAAGTTCTGAAAGACTATTTCAAGGACAAGGAGATCACCCCGATACGAATTTTTCTTCAGACCGGAGGCTGCTCCGGGCAGTCCCTGGCGATGGCTCTCGACGAACAAAAAGCCACGGACGACGTGTGTGAGATAAACGGTTTCACCATGGTGATCGATAAAGAACTTCACGGAACGACAAAGGATATAACAGTGGACTATGTCACCGGCAGCATGGGTTCCGGTTTCCAACTGGCGTCCGAAATTCCGGTCGGCGGCGGCGGCGGATGTTGTGGCTCGTGTAGCTGCGGCTAATACTTTCGGCTTGCAACGGGGTCCATTTGCCGGCCTCTTACATTCCTTGTGCCCTCCTGATCTATTCAGGAGGGTAC
>JAKAJS010000184.1 GCA_021813685.1 Deltaproteobacteria bacterium
TCCCGTTGGATTGGGAAATCGAGCACATCACAGCACCGTGATGTGACTCATTACGCATATCGGACCTCGGAAAAACCACTCTTGACAGTAGGTGGGCTTTCTTCATGCTCAGTTCCGGGAATTGCTGCTTAACCAAGCTGATCGGATTTGCAGACTGCGCACAGAAGCGGACAACAAGGCTGAGCGCATTCTGCCCGCCCTCTTCATCAAAATGTTCGGCGACCCCGCTACAAACCCGATGGGATGGGAAACAGGCACATTGGGCGAAGTGGCAGTTGACCTGCGCTATGGAACATCGGAAAGATGTGATTCCGAGTCTGGCGGGATGCCAGTTCTGAGGATACCCAATGTACTCGGCGGTCGGGTGAGAATTGACGATCTTAAATTTGCGAGCCCTAACGTGCCACAAGCAAAATCACTCTTGCTTGTAAGCGGCGACATTCTCTTTGTGAGAACCAACGGAAATAGAAATTATGTTGGAAGATGTGCGGTTTTTGATTTAGCAGGAAATTATCTGTACGCATCCTACTTGATACGCGCGCGGTTAAACCAAAATCTAGTTCTACCCAGATTCTTGACATCCATATTTAATTCCACTATCGGTAGACAGGCAATGGACCCGTTTATCAGAACGACGGCAGGTCAGTCAAATATAAGCCAGGAGGGGCTGCGACAAATACCGATTATAATCCCTCCGTTAAAACATCAACTTGATTTTTGCACACGTTCCGAAGAAATTGACAAAAGTAAGACTCAACAAATGACATGCGGTGATAAACTCGAGTCACTATTTAAAATACTCCTCCACCGCGCCTTCACAGGCGAACTTACCGCCTCCTGGCGGCAGGCGCACATGAAGGAGCTTTTACGGGAAATGGAACTTCAGGCCAAGGCTTTAGCGATATAGGGGACGCAGATGATCGCCTCGCTCCATCTCGGGAATTTCAAGGCCTTCGCCGAGACTCAGGATATTCCTGTCAAGCCCATCACCCTGGTCTTCGGACCGAACAGCGCCGGCAAATCCAGCATCATCCACAGCCTGGTTTTTGCCCATGAGGCCATGCGCACGGGCGAACTGGATCTTTTTCGTACCGAGCTTGGCGGCGGTTCCATCGATCTGGGCGGCTTCGGGCAATACATTCACCGGCGCCAGGTCAACCGCCGGATGGAGTGGGGTCTCACCCTCGACACAGGCAAATTCAGCGGGCGTCTCAAGGAACTGCTGGCGCCGGTGACAAAAATCGGCCTGAGCATCACCTGCGGCATGCCGCTGGACGACCAGGACCAGCCCCTGCCGGGCGCAGCGCCTCGGGTCATCTCCTACACCCTGGAAGGCGACGGATCGATCCTGCTGCGCATGAGCCGCAGGTCCGGCAATGTTATGGCTCTTGACCTCCTGCCGCTCAGGCATCCCGTGCTGCGGCGGCTGATAAGCGCCCTTCTCGAAGGTTTCACCACTACCGGCGTTGTATCCGAGCAGGACCTGAAGGCTCTGGAAGGCCACATTACCGAGATCGTTACCGGCCTTCGCGGTCCCATGGGCGCATTATTTCCGAAAGGCCTCCGAGATGAGAACCGTGACGAAGAAGCGGGCAAGCAAATCAGCCTTTTCCCGGTCAGCCGCGGAAACCGTCAGGAAGATCTGGCCAGGGCATTGCGCTTCTTCCTGCCGCGCGCCCTGGACGAACTGATCCAGGAAGTCAATCGCGTCATACAAAAGGAGATCAACCGCCTTCAATACCTGGGGCCGCTTCGCTCCTACCCGGCTCGCCATCTCGCCTTTGCGGAGCATGATGACGTCAACTGGTATGCAGGAGGTGGGTACGCCTGGGATGTAGTGCGCCGTAACAGGGAGGTGCGCGAGAAGGTGAACGCATGGCTGGGTGATGCCCGGAAATTCAGCACGCCTTACGAACTTGCAATCAGGCGGTTGCTGACCATCGACGATCTTGGCGCCGATTACCATGCAATCGTTGAAAAGATCGAAAGAGCTTATATTCAGGATGGTTTCCCTGAGCTGACGGCGGATGATCCACTTGAGGAGAAGGATGAAGTGTATGAATTGTACGACGGCGATCCGTTCGCTGCCGTTTCCAAAGCTTTGTCCCATCTCAAAAAAAAGGAAGAAATCCTCTCCGGAATCCAGGAGCTTGTCCTGATGGATCGCCGCACCGATACGCAGGTCTCACACCGCGATGTCGGCATAGGCGTCAGTCAGGCGCTGCCGGTCCTGGTATCGGCCTACGCATCCAGAGAAAAGATCATCGCCATCGAACAGCCGGAGATCCACCTGCACCCAGCCCTGCAGGCCGAACTGGCCGATGTTTTTATCGAATCGGCACTCGCCGGCAATGGCAATACCTTTCTGCTGGAAACACACTCCGAACATCTTATCCTGCGCATTTTGCGACGGATCAGGGAAACCGCTGAAGGTGAGCTGCCGGAGGGCGCGGTTCCCGTTACGCCGGATCAGGTGTCTGTGCTTTATGTACAGCCCGGCAAAAAGGGTTCCGAAGTCCTCCATATCCCCGTTGATGCGGAAGGTGAATTCGAGCGCCCCTGGCCTCAGGGTTTTTTTGCCGAACGTGCCAGGGAGCTTTTCTAATGATTTATGAATACGCTGTCGAGCCGGAGCTTGTCGTAGCCTGGGGTAAGGATCGCGCCGACTATAGATACTTTTGTGAACAGTTCGGGCTCGGTACTGCGCGGATAATGGCCGAATTTCCCAAATTAAAAAACTGGCGCAGGCAGTTCAGGCAGGCTGCGGAAGGCGCGGACCCGACCAGAGAGCTTCCGCGAATTACCGCCCTGTTTACTCTGCTCATAGAAAGGCGTGTTCGCCGGGACGGCTATGACTATGACGGCGTCTTTTCCTGGCTGGAGAATGTAGAATCCGAAAATGGCAGACAGTCGTTCCAGGCCATCCTGGCGAGAACCAATCCACGACACCATGCAAAAGTTCTCGCCCCCGGTTTTGCGGAGACGAATCCCCTTTGGAAGGTAGAGAAGCAATCGTACTGTTCTCGACGGGCACAGGACATGGCTGAGCTTGTTGGTTCGATGTTATCGAATTGTTCCACAGTTCATTTTATCGATCCCTATTTCGGCCCTGAAAATCCGCGATTCCGCAGACCGCTCGAGGCCTTTATCAACGTGATCGCCACCCAACGATGCTGTCGGCCTGCAATCGATACCATAACCGTACACACCTCCGACAGGGCGAACTTCGCCTTTTTCAGGCAAACCTGTCAAAACCAGCTTCAGCACAGGATCTCCGCTGGCGCCCGTTTAGTTTTTCAAAGGTGGAAACAACGCGATGGAGGGGAAAAACTCCACAACCGCTACATTCTCACCGACATCGGCGGCGTTAAGTTCGACCCCGGGCTGGACGACGGAAACGAGGGAGAAACCGTCGAGGTGATAGTCCTGGAGCGAAATCTTTATGAAAAACATTGGAATGACTACGTTGAAAACCCGGCCTTCGATCCGGCGGAATCTCCTTTTGAAATTACAGGGACGAGGCGCGGCGGATTTACGGCCGTGACAAGTCTTCCATAGCTCACGGGTCCTGTCGCTTGCGTCTCTCATGCAGTACATTCCTCTACAGAAACTGCGCAGAGGCCTCTGCCCTTCTTTATCCGTCTTTCGACGGGACTATAACCTCATGCGGTGCGGCAACGCCCTCGGGGAGGCAAGCTGTGTGCCGGCGTTACCGGTGGCGAGTCGCCGCTGCTTTTGGCGGCGGCGGGGCACGTCAAGTCAGCCAAACAGATGCTCCAAGCCGCCGCAACAGCCGTCCGTAAATCCGTCAGCGAATTCGTGCTCGAAACGTCGTTCCGTGAGGTCGAGGAACATTTTGCGGAGCGGCGCATCCTTACGATAAACAAATGGGAGCCTTCGTCGCCGCCCTCGACACTCTGCCACGCCGTCCACCCCGTCTCAAACGGCTGTTCCGCGAACCCTCCCGTTTTTGACACTGAGCCGTGACCGCCCCTCTTTGCATCGAGAAACTGCAGCGGTTCCAAGAATATTTAAACATTTTCACTCGCTTTTGCTGCGAGGATAATCTGCTCTCGAACGCAAAATGCGGGGTGAGGACTGTTGTGATAATTGACAACAGGGCAAATGTTGGTATGTTCTCCAACATGAACGCTGAATTGATGCTCAACGAGCGCCACATCATCTCGGAGAATGCTTTTGTCGAAGCAGTGGTGTGGCGTCTTCCAGTTCCCTCCATGGGTAGTGGGCATGTTTTCAAATATCGGCTTGCCCTGGCAGTGGATGGCCATTGCGTTTTGCGCTACGACAACGAGCAGGGCAAGGGCGATCACAGGCATGTCCATGGTGAAGAGCATCCGTACATTTTCACGAATCCACGGGCTTTGCTCGATGATTTCTGGAATGACGTGGATAATTGGAGGTTCTAAGATGCGCACGGTCACATTGGCGGTTTCGCCCCGTGAAAAGATAAACGACCGTTTAGTGCGAGCGTTTGATGGAGAGGCACAGGGGGTCTTTATCAGTTTCGAGTCTCCCTCGCTCCTTTTCAAGCTTCTCACCGGCAAGCGCTGGGAGCTGCTCAAATTAATGACCGGATCAGGACCGATGACGATTCGTGAAACCGCACGGCGTCTGGGGCGTGATGTGAAGGCGGTTCACAGTGACGTTCACACCCTGTTAAGAACCGGAATACTCCAGAAGAACCAAGATGGTCGTATCGAGTTCCCCTTTGACGCTCTGCATGTAGATTTTGTCCTGCAGGCAGCATGAATCGAATCGGGAGCAAGCCCTGTCTGAGGCGACTCACCGCGCTCCGTCTACGGAGCCCTGGTAAGAGCTACCAGATCGTGTTTATGCCTGAAACACGTATCCTGCGATCCCGGCTGATTAGAGGAAGTCCCAAATGGAGAGCCGTGGCCGCAATGATTCTATCGGGCATGTCGGGAACATCGGCTCTGGGAACTCTCGGGAGCATTTCGACTACACCGCTTGGTCAAATCAGCTAGAGCGATATTCGTCCGGCCGCTTCTGAGTTCTTCGTCCAGCAATATTTTCATTTCACCAGGAATACGGTCTTTTTCCTGAAGATAGATAATTTCTACCAGACAGATTGTCGGGACGTGCACGATGGATTCGCCACGGTCGCAAGATAAAAAGCATTCTCTGGCTCCTGGACCAAGGCGCGGGCTGTCTTCCAGGAACCAGATCAAACTGTGCGTGTCCGTGACATAGTCCGGCATCAGATGTCCTTACGGGGAAACTCGGCCCAGGCGTCCCGCCGTGCCCGGTCAATCTCTTCCTCGCAGAGTTCCAACCCTCTCCATAGGCCTAGAAGCGGTCTTCGCCCTGCATGATCGCGGGGTTTTAATTCCTGCTCTATCTGGGGCGCCAGTTGCTCGATGAGTCGTACCTTGTCGATAACCGAGAGTTGCTTCGCCAATTCCACGAGTCTTTCCAGTGTCGCCGTCTCAGCCATACCGCTCCTTTCCTGAAAAGGCATTCTAAAGATAACAAAATCTTAGCTCGAATGAAAGTGCTCCACCAATTCCACTCGACCGGCGAAATACGGCGGAAACTCCCCATCTGCCGACTGGTGCCGCCGAAACCGGCTGTCGGCCGGGATTGGCTATCCTGGCCGGTGATATCGCCCCCCTGTCTCCTTTAAAAAACCACAGCCATTTCACCCGTGTGTAAATCTTGTAAAAATTATTCTTGACACCGAAAAAGGGCTCGGATACCATTCTGTTCAGTAGGTAGAATATGTTCATTATAGAGAACGATAGCGGGGAGTGCGGCGATGAAAGTGGTGCGATTTACCTTGAACGGAGACCCGGTTGAGGTCGGGGTGCGCGATTCCGAGACGCTGGTGCAGACGCTCCGGGAGCGGTTTGGTCTTACCGGCACAAAGCAGGGCTGTGATCTTGGCGATTGCGGGGCCTGTACGGTCCTCTTCGACGGCGAACCGGTTCTGTCGTGCCTGGTGCCGGCGGCCGATGCGGAGGGCCACACGGTTCTGACCATCGAAGGCTTGTCGAACGGAGAAGTGCTCCATCCCTTGCAGAAGGCCTTTCTCGACGAAGGAGCGGTCCAGTGCGGCTACTGCACGCCCGGAATGGTCCTTACCGCCAAGTCTCTTCTGGACGGGAATCCCGAACCGACGGAGCACGAGATTCGGCACGCCCTTTCGGGCAACCTGTGTCGCTGCACGGGCTATTCGAAGATCGTCGGGGCGGTGCAAAGGGCTGCCGGGGCGATGAAGGGCGGTGAGGGATGAGCAGGGAATTTCAGTGGATCGGAAAACCCGTGCAGCGCTATGGCGGGGTGGAAAGAGTCACCGGCCGGGCGCAGTACACGGACGACATGCGCCTCCCGGGAATGCTTGTGGGAAAGATTCTGCGTTCTCCCCACGCGCACGCCCGCATTCGGTCCATCGACACCTCGAAAGCCGAGGCGCTGCCCGGCGTGAAAGCGGTGGCGATCGGGCGGGATGCTCCCGTGACCTACGGAATTTTGCCGGTCTCCGAGGATGAATACGCCCTGGCTGTGGACAAGGTGCGTTTTGTGGGAGACGAGGTCGCAGCCGTTGCGGCCATCGACGAGGAGACGGCTCTCCGGGCGCTTTCGCTCATCGAGGTGGACTACGAGGTCCTGCCCGCGATTTTCGACCCCTACGAGGCGATGGTGCGGGAGGATGTGAAAATCCACGAGGAGACCGAGGTAGCCAACATCGAACGGCAGGCGAATCTGTCGTTTGGCGATGTTGAGGCCGGGTTTGCCGAGGCGGACTACATCCGGGAGGACAGTTTTTTCAAAGGGGCTGCGAGCCACGCCCCGATCGAGCCTCACTCGGCCATTGCGAATTTCAGTGACGGAAAGCTCACGGTCTGGAGCGCCACTCAGGTGCCCCACTACCTGCATCGCTATCTGTCGAAGGTGCTGGGGTTGCCCCAGGACAGGATTCGGGTGATCAAGCCGATCCTGGGCGGGGGATTTGGAGGCAAGGGTGAGCCTCTGCCGCTCGAGTTTGCCGCAAGCATCCTCTCCCGAAAGTCGGGTCGGCCCGTCAAAATCACCTACACGCGGGAAGAGGTGTTTCTCACGCACCGGGGACGCCACCCGATGCACATGAAGATAAAGACCGGCGTGAAAAAAGACGGCCGAATCACAGCTCTTCATTTCGAAAGTCTACTGGACGGGGGCGCCTACGGTTCCTACGGGGTTGTAACGCTCTACTATTCCGGGCAGCTTTTGACCGGCCCCTACGTCATCCCCACCTACAGTTTCCAGGCCACGCGCGTCAATACGAACAAACCTCCGTGCGGAGCGCAGCGGGGCCACGGCGCGGTGCAGCCCCGGTTCGCCTTCGAGGTCCATCTGGATCGGATCGCGGAGGATCTCGGGATCGATCCCCTGGAGATTCGGCTGCGGAACGCGGTCGAGCCGAACACGCGCACTGTAAACGAATTGAGAATCACTTCCTGCGGCTTTAAGGAGTGCCTGGAGCGCTCCGCGGAAATCAGTTCCTGGAGGGAGCGGAAGGGGAAGCTTCCAAAGGGCCGCGGGCTTGGTATGTCCGGAAGCATCTACATCAGCGGTGCGGGCCTTCCGATCTATTTCAATCCCATGCACCACTCTATCGTGCGGATCGAAGCGGATCGAAGCGGGCGGGTGACGGTTTTTTCCGGAGCTTCGGACATCGGCCAGGGATCCGACACCATGCTTGCGCTGGTAGCTGCGGAAACGATCGGCGTGCCTCCCGAAACGGTCCGGGTGGTCTCGGCCGATACCGACCTCACTCCGGTGGATCTGGGGTCTTACTCGAGCCGTGTGACCTTCATGGCGGGAAATGCCTGCTATGCGGCAGCCCTCGAAGTGCGAAACCGGATACTTTCGGCCGTGGCCGAAGAGCATGGGGTGCACGTCGACGATCTGGAAATACGCAACCAGGCCGTGGAGGTTCCGGGAGATCCGCCGAAGACGCTCGGATTTGCGCAGGCGGTGATGCTCGCCGAAGTCGCGGGTGGCCCGGTGTGCGGGACGGGAGGCTACACCCCGCCAAAACTTGCCGGAAAATACAGGGGCGGAGGTGTGGGGCCAAGCCCTGCCTACTCCTTTAGCGCCTACGTCGCCGAGGTCGAAGTCGATACCGAGACCGGCGAGGTGAAGGTGCTCGGTCTTACGGCCTCGCACGACCTGGGACGGGCCCTCAATCCCCCCGCAGCCGAGGGGCAGGTGCAGGGGGCCGCGGTCATGGGGCTTGCCGAAACTCTCTATGAGAGACACGAATTTTTGAATACCGGCCAGCACGTGAGCCCGAGCTTTCTGGAATACAAGATTCCCACTACGTTGGATGTTCCGGACGTCGATCCGCATCTTGTGGAGAGTTTCGACCCCGAAGGCCCTTTCGGCGCCAAGGAATGCGGCGAGGGAACCCTTTGCCCGGCGATTCCCGCCGTCATCAATGCAATCCACGACGCCGTGGGCGTCTGGCTCCACGAAGCGCCGATAACTCCGGACGCCGTGTTGAAGGCTCTGAAGCAAGAAGGATAAGCTGCCATGATGATCCTGCCCGATTTTCGCCTGATGAAGCCCACGTCTCTTTCCGAAGCGCTGAGCGTTCTGGCGCAAAACCCCGGAGCGATGCCGGTCGCCGGAGGCACCGACTTGCTGGTGTCCATGAAACATGGCCTGTTTAAACCGCCGATCCTGGTAGATTTGAAAGGCGCGCAGGAGCTGCATCGCATCGAGGCGGGAGAAAACGGGGCGATCCTCGGGGCGTGCGTGCGCCTTTCTCAGGTAAAAAACCACCCGCAGATCCGAGCGCGCTACCCGGCTCTCAGCCAGGCCGCGGAGGCCGTGGCCAGTCCCCCCCTGCAAAACCGGGGAACGCTCGGGGGAAACATCTGCCTGGACACCCGATGCTATTTCTACAACCAGAGCGAATTTTGGAGAAACAGCCTGGGGGGGTGCCTCAAAAAAGAGGGCCCCGTCTGCCGTGTCGCACCCGGGTCCAAACGCTGTTTTGCGAACTTTTCCTCCGATACGGTCCCGGCCCTGATCGCCCTGGGGGCCCGCATTAAGCTGATCGGCGGACCCGATGGAGAGCGCGAGTTTCCCCTGGAGGAATTTTTCGTAGAAGACGGGATCAGGCGAAACGTGCTCCTCCCCGGCGAGCTCGTCGCGGAAATTCATCTGCCCGCCTCCCAAGGCCTTCTTTCCGGCTTTCGCAAGTACCGAAAGCGGGGCTCGATCGATTACCCGCTGGTTTCGGTGGCCATAGCCTTCAGGCTGAGCGATGGAAGACTCAAGGATGTGCGGGTAGCGCTCGGCGCCATGGCCTCTTCGCCGGTGCTCGCGCTTGAGACCATGGAAGCGCTCGAAGGCGCAGTTCCCACCCCCGACCTTCTGGCGAACGCCGCAAGCCTTGTCGTAAAAAGGGCCAAACCGGTCAAAAATCAGGCCGGCACCCCCGCGCATCGCCGCCTCATGGCGCGCGTCCTGTGCCGCAGGCTCCTGGAGGAACTCACCTGCGCCGGAGGGAAGCATGAATAAAAAGCCTTTGAGGGATTTGACGATTGTTTTCAAGGGGGCCGGGGAGATGGCTTCCGGCGTGGCCGCGAGACTCTTCGGGGCAAACCTGAGGCGGATTGTCATGCTCGAGACCGCCTCCCCCATGGCGATCAGAAGATTTGTTACCTTCAGCGAAGCGATCCATGACGAGACGATGACGGTGGAAGGAATCGAAGCGGTCCGGTCTCGCGGGAAAGAGGAAGTCTTCGAGGCTTGGAGATCGGGGAAAATTGCCGTCTGCGCCGACCCGAAATGGGAGGGCCTCCGGGACCTGCAACCCGATATCGTTGTGGACGCCATCCTGGCCAAGAGAAATCTTGGCACCAACATCTGGGAAGCCCCCCTGGTCATAGCGCTTGGTCCGGGGTTCACAGCCGGCCTGGACTGTCATGTCGTCGTGGAAACCAACCGCGGCCACAACCTGGGGCGCCTCATCTACAAAGGCAGGGCGGAAGCCGATACCGGCATACCCGGAAACATCGGCGGATACACCCGGGAGCGTGTCCTGCGTTCGCCCGCCGACGGGCCGTTTATCGCCGACAAAAAAATCGGGGACACCGTACTCAAAGGGGAAGTGATCGGCCGGGTTGGCGGCAAGCCGGTTGTGGCGGAGATCGACGGTGTTTTGCGCGGCCTCATCCGGCCCGATTTTCCGGCCACCTCCGGTCTCAAAATCGCCGATATCGACCCGAGAGGCGACGGCAATTACTGCTACACGATTTCCGACAAAGCCCGCGCCCTGGGCGGCTCGGTCCTCGAGGCCATCCTCGCCCGCTATGATGTCGACGACGACCTGGATGTTCGGCAGTGCATGCTGTAGCCGACAGGATAAAAAAAAAGCGGGGGTTCCCCCCCGCTTCGGGACAGGCTTTACGTGAAAAGTGGAGCAGCCTCTCTCCCCCTTAATGGGTCTTCACTTCGATTTTCTTTCGCTGAGCCGTTTCGGATTTGGGGACCTTTACTTGAAGGACACCATCCTTGTAGGTGGCTTCGATCCCCTCTTCCTTGACATCCGAGGGAAGAGTAAAAGAGCGGCTGAAAGAGCCGAACTGTCGTTCGGAGTAGAAGTAGTGCTCCTTCTCTTCCGTCCTCTCATCCCTTTTCTCGCCACTGATCGTAAGAACATTGCCCCTCATACTGATGTCGATGTTTTTGGCGTCTATCCCGGGGAGGTCAGCCTTTACGACGAAATGGTCGTCAGCCTCCGAGATATCGAAAGCAGGCATGATCGCTCCTTGCTCTCTCCAAAGAGAAGAGGGAATCATCTCCCGAAAGAGCCTGGAGGGCATGAGCTCGCTGAAGAGCCTGTCGGCCCAGTCCAGAGTAACAGGGGCATTCGCCAAAGATCTTTCCTGACGATATGGTGCCAATCCGAACATAACCAACACCTCCTATCATTCGTTATTTCATCGACTTACCACCTTTTCACCTAAAAATATAATCGAATCGTTTTCGCTGTCAAGAGCCCCTCAAATCCGCTCCAGGCAAGCATTTAAACGATTTGGAAGCTTTCTCTCGGCCAGTGGTGGACCTTGTTTCATCCTGTATTGTGAGGTGTAATTCGCGGAAAGTTTTTGCGGGCCTCCGGCCGATTCTGTCCTCCCGTACGTGCAGCGATACCGCGTCTCCAGGACACACGGTCGCGCAGACTCCGCAGCCTATGCACCAGGCGCTGTCTAGTACGGGCAGGCCGTCGGAAATTTGAACGGCTTCCACGGGGCAAATCGTTGCGCACTCTCCGCAGCCGATGCATTTTTCCCGGTCGGTATCCCTCATGAAGTAGGTAGCCATGATGGCGTCCCGAGGGATTTTTCGCCGCCTGATATTTCCCACGTTCCAGCAGGCGCAGCCGCAGCAGTTGCAGTTGTGTTTTACTTCTTCGGCATTGTCCACAAAGTGAACCAGTCCGGCTTCTTCCGTCTTTCGCAGCACCTCGAGGGCTTCCTCTCGGGAGAGCTCCCTTGCAAAGCCCCGGTCGATGAGAAAATCGGCCAATTCGTCGAATTTCATGCAGACTTCGGTAGGATGCTCGCATCCCTTCCCGACCAGGCGGTAGGAGACACGACAGGGACAGTGAGCCACCGCGATGCGCCCGGCGTTGGAAATGATCTCCTCCATGAGGCGGGTGGGAAGCACTGCCTGCAGACCGGCCTCGATTGCTTTTCCCACCGGAATATACCTGTACTCCTTGGGCTCGCTCCCGTAGGCTTCCCCGGTGACCTGCCTGTTGAAGTATTTTCCCACCAGGAGGGCCATTTTCCTGGCATGGGGCGTGTCTTCGCCTTTCCAGAAAAAAGTCTGCGGAAATCCGAACCCGATATGCAACAGAGCATACCCTTTCTCGCCGGAAGCGGTTTTCCCCTCATACAAAAAGCCCTTTTCCGCGAGACGATCGAGAGCCGGTTTCAATTCCTCCGGGGGCATCGCAGCACGGAGTCCGATCTCGTCTACACCGGCAGGGTCGAGAGGAATGACTCCCGCAGGCAGCGCCATGAGGATTTCCGCCTCCGAAGCATCCAGATTTTCTTGTAGGATTTCAAGCAGGGTGTCTCGCACCGGGTATCCCATGCCGACATTACTCAAGTGATCGGCAAGCCTTGTATAAACGTCCTGCTCCGGCATCATGGCGCCTCCCTCCGCATCTCTTTGCTTCACATCAGAGAAGCCCTGTTTTCCATTTGTCAGATTGTCAGAGTATCCGATTACTTTGCTGTGAGTCAAATCTTCCCTGAAACCGTTCAGGCAAGTTCTTCCAGATTGAGTTCGTCCTCCAGTTTTATGCAGCCTGTTACGCTCTGAGCGGCGGGGCACTGTGTAATGTACGACGAAAAAGCCTCCCGCGCGGCTTCTTTCTGGTCCACCTTGACTTTCAGATAGTATTTTACCCGAATCGTGGTGATCTTCAGGATGCCGTTGACGTTTTCAATGTCTCCTTGAACGTCGGCATGGTAGAGGTCTTCGGAGGTGCGGATTTTCTTTCCGGCCAGCGACGCGGCCAGTGTTCCCATCATTCAGCCGGCAGTCGCGGCTACTATGTGGTCGAGGGTGGCGGCATGCTCCTTTTCAGGCTCAATTTTGTAAAAGCGCTTTATACCACCATGGATACCGTAGTAAACCGGTTCGCTGAAGCCTTCTATTACGGCCTTCCTGGTCGGGCCCTTTTCCCTGACGATCCTGATTCGTGTCGTATGGACTACATCTCCCATCAGGTACTCCTTTCAGTTTTCGTGGTTTAAACCCGGAATAAAATCAATTTAACAATACATGCCCCGGGTTTCCGCAGGGGACGCTACATATCTCATTTTTCCTGTACTCACTTCAGCCGTCCCCCGGGCGGGGGTGCCTTCTCAAAACCATTGTGCGTCAATCGGATCGAAACGATGATTTTAATATCGTCTCTCTGCTCCCCGATCCAACAAAACGTTCTTATATAAAGTGATTGAGCATTAAGTAATCCAAAGCACCTCGCTACGTGGAGGATCTTCGCGATGGAAAACAAAGAAGTCCGACGGATCGAACCGGGGGATGCCCGGGGGAAGGTAATTTCAAAAGAGGCCCTTCTGGTCTGTGGCTATGAAGGTGAGGAAAAATTCAGGACCTACCGTCTGGAAGGAGCCATGCCACTTGAGGATTTTTGGGCGAAGCTACCTTCTATGAATAAAAATCAGGAAATAATTTTCTACTGCGCCTGACCCGAGGAATATACCTCCGCCGGTCAGGCGGCAAAGTACATTGAAATGGGATACCCGAACGTATGGGCTCTAAAAGGAGGTTTCAACGCCTGGAAACAGTCCTTCGAACAGGATAAGGCTGCATAGAGGGCTGCGAATCTCTGCGAAGTTTCCCGGGGGCGTGGTTCAAGAGGGGCCGCGCCCTTTCCAACCATCACTCGGTAGCCGGCGAAAGGACCACATTATGGCAAAAATACCCAATGAAGTGCAGGAGTTTATAAAGGGCAAGATGGCATGGGTGGCTACAGCCTCGCCCGACGGCGTCCCGAATACCACTCCCAAGGGGACGGTGGAGGTATTGGACGACGAACACATCATCTTTGCCGACCTTTTTTCCTGTAAGACTCGCGAGAACCTGCAAAAGAATCCGAAGATCGCTGTGACGGTATTGGATTTGGAGAAGTTCAAAGGATTTCAATTCAAAGGCACCGCCCAACTGGTGGATTCCGGTACGGTATTCGATCAGGTGGTGGAACAGCTAAAGAAGGCGCCGATGCAATTGCCCCATCCCAAATACGTGGTAATCATCACGGTGGATTCGATCTTCGATCAATCGGTGGGTCCCAAGGCGGGGCAACAGATCGTATAATTCAGTGAAAGCGGGCGGAGAAAGCAGGGGTGGGCAAAAGCGCAGCGTTGCCCACCCTGAGGTTTTCGGAGCTGGACCAACTATGAATCCCTGCCGTGGCTCTCTGCGAAATCGGCTCGAAGAGGAGCCGTATCGTAGATTATCGTGAGTTTGGCAAACTTTTTCCTGTCTGCGGTGAGTTCGATCACGTCGACGCACTCGAACTCGACGACCTTGCCGCTCTTCAGTGTCCAGGAGTAGTGAAAGTGCAAGGCGACAGCGGGGGTGTCCTCCGCCTGAAAAACATGCAGCAGCGTGGTCTTGGAGCGATTGGTATCTTCGAATAACTCCCTGTAGAATCGTTCCGCCTCGACCAGCCCGTAGAGGGGCGATACAACCACCGCCTTCGAGTCAAAGAGCGACAACACTTTCTGAAGGTCTCCCGCATTGAGAGCCGACAGGTACTCGTTGCAAAGTTCCACCGAGTTCATTCTTCATACTCCGATCCAGAAGGGCTTTTGCGTTCTTTGAGAAGTTTGATCCTTGCTCGCCAGTACCTCGGCCGCCTTTTTTGATGCGCGACCGCGACGATCAGGACCTGGTCCTGCTCGACTGCGTAGAGAATATTATAAGGGAAATGCGTTAAAACCTTCTTTCGAATTCCGCTGCCTAGCGACGCGGCGGCATACGGATTTTCGGCGATCAGCCCGACAGCCCTTCGTACGGTTGTTATGAAAGTGATGCCCACTCCCGGAGCCTCAGTTTCATAATACCGAACAGCTTCTCGAAACTCCTCTTCAGCTTCGGGAAGGAATTCGATTTTCATGATATGTCATCCATGGCGCGCCGGAATACATCCTCTGCCGGCGTTCCCTGAACTCGCCCCTCTCGAAACTCACTGAGCCGGCGTTGAGCCTCCTCGATCCACTGCCTTTCCACCTCGGACTCCGATGGTTCATCCAAACTGAGCAGCAGCTTAGCAACCACCTGCGCCCTTTCCTCGATGTTCAGATCGAGGGCGGCTGAGATCACTTCGTCCAATTTTGATTCCATAGTTCCTCCTGATTATGTCTACCCGGAGAATAAGACGGCCGGACCCGGAATCAAACAGTTTCTAGTAGGCTTAAAGCTCTTTCCGGAAGAATACTAGAGCCTTACCAGTTCATAGTCAAGGCTGCCGAGCCCCAGGCTCTGCGCATATTCCAGCTGCACCATCGGGTCCTTTCCGGGGTGAAATTCCACGAAGATCTCTTTTCCACAGCACTCGTTTACGAGGTCGAGGCTCGCCTTGTCGATGGCCACCGGATCGAGCGAGGCGAGAATCCCGACATCCGGTGCAATCCGCTCGTTTCCGTACGACCAGCAATCGCATTCCTTGTTGATGCGAACGGCAAAATTGAGAAAACAGGCCTTGCCCTCCTGCTCTTTGAGGATGGCGTAGGCGTATTCGACCATCTTTTTCTGGATTTTATCGCCCGCCAGAAAATCGACAAAAAGAGCCATACTCGGGCAAACCGCGACACAGCTCGCGCAGCCGATGCACTTTTCGGTATCGAGCACCGATTTGTCGTTTTCCATGTGGAGCGCCCCGACGGGACAGACCGTCTCGCACTCGCCGCACCCGATGCATTTATCCTCGTAAATACTGGGGACGGCGTCACAGTGCTGGGCGAGTTTTCCCGCCCTCGTGGCACAGCCCATCCCGAGGTTTTTGAGTGTTCCGCCGAAGCTCGTCATCCCGTGCCCCTTGAAATGGGTGACGGCGACGAGGGCGCCCGCATCCAGGTAGCAGCGGCAGACCTTGGCCCTCTTTATAAACTCCCTGTCGATTGGCACATCCGCGACATTTTCTTCCTTTCGATCGTCAGGGATGACGATCTCGGCCCCCA
Source organism: Deltaproteobacteria bacterium (assembly GCA_021813685.1). GTDB lineage: Bacteria > Desulfobacterota > Syntrophobacteria > Syntrophobacterales > Syntrophobacteraceae > SbD1. The sequence continues at coordinate 15,759 of JAKAJS010000184.1, forward strand.
CGGCTTCTTTGGTGAAACCATGGGCCTTTGCGACTTCGAGGTGATCTTCGCAATTGAGCCGCTTTCCGCGGTAGAGCGTGTTGGCGTCCGAAAGATACGGGACGGCGCCCTTTTTGGCTATTTCGCCGCACAGGAGTCGCAGATGGTCGGGTCTTACGAAAGAATCGGTTCCTTCTTCACCGAAATGCATCTTTACAGCCACCGCACCCCTCTTTTCGAGAACGGAGAGAATCTCGCTTCCTTTCAGCAGCACATCCAGTTGTCGATTTACTGCATCGATGTCCTCCGCATCCTTTACCGGCACAAAAAATACCTTGCTTTTCATGCTCATCCCCTCGCAAAAAAGATAGCGCGCCACACTCGCGGGGCGAATTTCGACCCCGGCCTCCAGCCTGCTCCTTATTATAGGCAGCCGACTTCGAACAAAAGATACAATTCTCTCCAATTCTTGCCTGATTCTCTCGACAGATTTTGGGAGTTGGGATAAAAGGGCCGTTGGATGAATCTGTCCGGATACTGTATCCGCCGCATGGAATACCCAGAATAACAATGGATTGAATCGTATGCAAGAAAACGACGGCGCCGGCCTGGAGAGAACCAGGAATCTGTTGAAAGAGAAATTATTGGGATGGATGCCTCTTCCGGGACGCTACCCGACGGCAATCGAGGGGTTGACGATCATTCGGCGCGATTCTGTTAATCAGCCCGAAAACTGCTTTGAAAAACCGCTGGTCGCTGTGATCATCCAGGGCTTCAAACGTTCGATAATCGGCTCCGAGGAGTACCGCTATGGTGAAAACGACTGCCTGGTGGCCGCGGTGGATCTTCCGAGCGTGAGCTATATCACCGAAGCCTCTCCGGATCGTCCGCTGCTGGCGCTTTCGCTCGGCCTCGATAAATACCTGATCAGCCAACTCACAGCCGAGGTCCCCCCGTCCTCCCGGTCCGGAAACAGTTCCTGTCGGGGAATCTCGATCGCAACGGTCGATCCTGACGTCCTGGATGCGTTCCTTCGCCTGGCCGAACTCCAGGAAAAGCCGGAACAGATCCCGGTGCTCGCTCCCATGATTATTCGGGAGATTCACTACCGGCTGCTCATCGGCCCCCAGGGCGAACGGTTGCGGATGCTCAATACTCTTGGAACTCAAACCAATCAGATCGCCCGGTCCATCTCCTGGCTGCGGGAAAACTACAAGGCGCCTCTGCAGGTCGATGAACTGGCCAAGAGGGCCAATATGGCCACTTCCACCTTCCACCGCCATTTCAGGGAACTCACGAGCCTCAGCCCCTTGCAGTTTCAGAAGCGGCTGCGCCTCTATGAAGCCCAGCGCCTGATGCTTTCGGAAAACGAGGGCGCCGAGGCAGCGGCCCTGACGGTCGGGTACGAAAGCCCGACCCAGTTCAACCGGGAGTACAAGCGGCTTTTTGGCGAGCCGCCCCACAGGCATGTGAGCCAGTTGAGATAGGGCGAAAGGCAAAACGCGCAGGGGCTGTCGCCCCCTTGTACCCCCACGCCGCTGCGCGGCTCTATCTCGGAGCGCTTCACGGCGCTTTTTTGATCCGGGTCGTCTTAAAAATCAGTGCCAGGGGGATGCTCGCGAGGGCAAGGTAGCCCAGCATTCTCCAGATGTCGAGGAAGGCGTTTGCGGTGCTCTGCGTCACAAGCGTTTTGTAAATGGCGAGGTATGCCTTCGTCTGCGCCCCCACCGAATCTCCCGTAAGCCTGAAAAATTGCGTCAGCTTGTGCAGTGCCACCTGGAAAGTGGGCGTATAGGGGGTCAGGTGAGAGACCATCATCGCCTGGTGAAGCTGAGCGTTTCGGGACTGAAAGGTGGTGACGAGCGCGATGCCGACGCTTCCACCCATGTTGCGCATCAGGTTGTAGAGGCCGGTGGCGGTCCCGATCATTTCATTGGGCAGTGTGGATACGGCGGCCGTGGTTATGGCGACGAAAACCATCCCGATGGCGAAGCCCATGAGCACGTTTGGCCAGATGATATCGAAAATGGAAATCTCGAGATCGATCCCGCTGAGAATAAAGAGCGCGGTGGCAAGCAGGATGAGGCCGCAAATGATGACCAGGCGGCTGTCGAGTTTTTTCAAATACCGGCCTGCAAGGGTCACGGAGATCATGGCGCCCATGCCGCGGGGAGTAATCGCCAGGCCGGTGTTGAAGGCCGTGTAGCCCATGAGGTTTTCCAGAAAAAGGGGCAGCATCACAAGCGTTCCGTACAGGATGAATCCGTAGACGGTCGCCAGAAGGAAACCGGCCGCAAAGTTGCGGTCCGCCAGAACGCGCAGTTCCACGATCGGTTCCTCGCGGCTCAATTCCCAGACTACGAAGCTCACAAGGCAGAGCGCCGAAACAATTGCCCCGAGCAGTACCCAGTGTGAGGCAAACCAATCGGATCTTTCCCCCCTGTCAAGCACCACCTGCAGGGCTCCAAGTCCCACGGCCATGAGGGCAAAGCCCGTATAATCGACCGATTTGGGGGCCTGGCCCCGCATGTAGGGAGGGTCTTCGAGCAGCATTCTGGCCAGGATGATGGCCAGAATGCAGATCGGCAGGTTGATGTAGAAAACCCATCGCCACGAGTAGCTGTCGGTGATCCATCCCCCCAGCGTCGGCCCCACGACCGGCGCC